>NZ_JBHWDV010000041.1:0-73669 GCF_042734445.1 Streptomyces sp. NPDC059649 | reverse complement strand
TGTGTGGACTGCTTCGCTTTACGTCCACACAACCGGCCCCTCCGGCCCGTCCCCTCCCGTTGGGGGGAAGTTGAGGCCGGTGGGGGTGGGCGTGGGGTCCCGTAGGGGAGGGTCGAACAGATGCCGTAGGGGGTGCGAGCGCCCCCTGCGGGGCCTCAACTCGACGGGTGGGGGCTGTATTCCCGGCGTGCAGGACGGACGCGAACGGTATGCCGGAACGACAACAGCCGCCCCCACCCACCTCACTCCCCCCACTCACGGGAGGGGACAGACCGGAGGACGAAGTCTGTAGGGCTGTCACCGCACCCGACAAACAACGCCCGCCGCCAGGCGCAACGGCGAGAAACCACCGCGGCGGGACGGCCAGGTACGTACGGGGCGCCGCAAAGCGCAACGGCGACCAAGCCCGACGGCGGGACAGACGGGTACGTACGGGGCGCCGCAAAGCGCAGCGCAACGGCGAGAAACCACCGCGGCGGGACGGCCAGGTACGTACGGGGCGCCGCAAAGCGGCTACCGCACGGCGGAGGCGATGAACGCGTCCAGTACCTTGTCCGCCACCACGACCGGCACCCGCTTCCCCTTGAGGTCCACGTACACGAAGGACTTGGCGGTCTTCACCTGTTCCGGGATCCGTTCGCGCAGTTCCTTGGCCCGGGCCTCGTCGCCCGCCTTCGTCGCCTCGATCAGCGCCAGCGCGGTACGTCCCGCGACGGCCCAGGCGTGCGTGGCGTCCAGCCAGGGGCCGCTGTCGTCGAGGAAGCCGCGGTCCGCCAGCCGGGCGCGCAGCACCGCGGGGGCGTCGTGGAGGGTCCGCAGCACCGCGTCCAGCCGTTCGGCGTTCCCGTCGTTGTGGAACTGGCCGATGGCGGCGGCCAGTTCGGGCGCCTGCTGCGGATTGAGTGAGGAGGCGTAGCTCGCGTCGGCGAAGGCCCGCAGAGCCTGTCGGGTCACCGGGTCGCCGCCGGCCAGCTCGTCGAGCGCGGCGCCCCATGACGTACGGGCGTCATAGGACCGGTCGTTCCACGCGTAGTCGGCGACCGTGTGGAGCGCGATCTTGGACGCCGCGGGCTGGATCATCGGGTTGGCGGTGATCCCCGCCAGTTTCCCGGGCAGCCCCTTCTCCCGGCCGTTGAACGGGCCGAGCAGCAGCCGGCTGGTCACGTAGTCGTTGACCGGGTAGTTGTCCCAGGTCAGGATCGGGTGGCCGAAGACCTCCCGGGCCTGCTCGGCCTGGGCGACGGTCATCGTCGGCGCTATCACCCCGACCCCCGTCCACTCCACCACCACGTTCTTGTCCAGCTGGGTGGCGAGCGCCTTCTTGTACGGCGTGGGCTTCACGTCGTAGTACTCGGTCGGCACCATCTCCAACGGGCGGGCCCCCGGATGCCCGGCGATGAAGTCCTGGTTGACGCGGTTGAGCAGATGGGCCTGCGCCGCGCCGGCCGCCCCGCCGCCGGTGCCGAACTTCTCCTGGTCAGCGGCGCAGTTCCAGTGCGTGTAGCTGATGTCGTCCAGCGGCACGGCGAAGTCGCGCACGCCGATGTCCCACAGCGTCCGGAACTTGGCGGTCAGCGCCTTGAGGTCGGCGTCCGAGCTGTAGCAGACGGAGAGGCCGGGGGAGAGGGCGTAGGTGAAGTCCACATGGCGGGCCCGGGCCCGGTCCACCAGCTCCTTGAGCTGCCCGAGCCGGTCCGCGGGGTAGGGATCGCGCCACTTCTCCCGCAGATAGGCGTCGTCCTTCGGCGAGTAGACGTAGGTGTTCATCTTGTGCGCGCCGTAGAAGTCGAGCTGGTCGAGGCGGGCGCGGTGCGACCACGGCGTGCCGTAGAAGCCCTCGATGACGCCGCGCAGCGGGGTGGCCGGCCAGTCCCGTACGGCGGTGCCCGGCACCTGACCGCCAGGGTGGTCGCGGTGCGGCAGCAGCTGCCGGAGCGACTGCGCGGCGTAGTACGTGCCGGTGGCGTCCTTGCCCGCCAGCGCGATCCGGCCGGCGCCGACGGCCAGCACATAGCCCTCGGCGGGCAGCCCGTCGGTGCCGTGAGCGCCCAGGCCGCGGAGCGCCCGCGCGGCGTCCGGGCCGTCCACGAAGACCGTCAACTGCCCGCCCGCAGGCGGACGTTCGGCCCGTACGACGCGGTCGGCGCCGGCGGCCCTGAGGGACCGCTCGACCAGCTCCAGCGCCGCGGGATCGGCCTTCGGGCCGGCGACGACGGTGGCGGTCGGGGTGATCACCGCCCGGCCGGGCAGACGGTGTGCGGACTGCGGGACGGGGGTGATGGTGCCGGCGGCCGCGGGACGGTCGCCGGCGCTCTCCCGGTCCGCGCCCGGCGGCCCGGCCATGCCCGTGAGGGGCAGGACGGCCAGCGCCATGGCCAGCGTGGTGGCCGCCGCGGTGCGCGTACGGTGCATCCTTCGGTCCTCCTCGGTGCGACGAGGTACAGGGACGAGAGGTACAGGGACGAGGTACGGGGACGAGTCTGGTGCCAGCGCTTCGTGGCAGCAGGCTTCACCCGCGGGGCGCGCCGGGGCAATGGACTTTCGGACGGAAGGGATGGACCTTGCCGGGCGTCGGCGGGCCAGCGGCCGCGGCGGTCGGCGGTCGGCGGGTCAGCGTGACTTGGCGATGATGACGAGCAGGCTCATGAAGGCCAGCAGGACGTGCGTGGCGACCACGTAGATGAACACCCGCACATACAGTCCGCGGGGTGGCTTGTTCTCGACGTAGCGCGAAGGGGCGGGCGCGGCGGAGGGGCCGGCGGGGAGGTCGGCCGGGGTCTGGTCGGGCACGGCGTACGGTCCTTTCGTTCGGGCGGCGCGCGGGCTCACACGCCGCGGTACCTCGCGTCGTCGCCCAGGCACAGCTCGGCGGCGCCGCTCTGCAGCAGCGTGTGGACGAACAGGAGCTCCGTGCCGCCCCGGGAGTCGGCGGCGATCCGGTGCGGGGTGAGCGAGTCGAAGTGCGCCGCGTCCCCCGGGGCCAGCACGTGCGCCGCCGCACCGAGCGTCAGCCGCAGCCGTCCCTCGAGGACGTAGAGCCACTCCTCGCCGGGATGCACCCGCACCAGCTCGCCCTGTGCCCGGTGTGGCACATGCACCCGGAGCGCCTGCATGGCGCGGCCGGCGCCGCCCACGGTCCAGTACGTCCAGCCGCCGGCCTCCGAGGGCTCGGCGCGGTCAGCGCGGACGATCGGGTCCCGCTCCGGGGCGGTCTCGCCCAGCAGGTCGGATACCGTGGTGCCGTACGTCCGTGCGAGCGCCAGCAGCATCGGCAGCGAGGGCTGGCGCCGGCCGGTCTCCAGACGGGACAGGTGCGCGGGCGACAGCCCGACCAGCCGGGCCGCCGTCTCCAGCGTGAGACCGCTGCGTCGCCGCAGGTCACGCAGGCGCGGCGCGACGGTGGGGAGCTCGGCCGGCGGGACGCCGGGAGGCTCGTCGGGGAGCTCGGGCATATCCCTGGTATAGCGAGATACGGCCTGCCGGGCAAAAGTTTTGCCTCTGAGGCAAAAGCCCTCGGCTCCCCGTCACGCGCTCTGTGGACCCCCGCCGCGGACCGGGCGCCTCGGGGCGCGTGCCCGGTTCGCGGTCAGGACTGTTCGGCATCCTCCGGGTACCACCGCAGCTCGACGGTGTTGCCGTCCGGGTCCTGCACGTAGATCGACTGGGCATCGCCGCGCGCGCCGTAGCGGCCGACCGGGCCCTCCAGGACGGTGAAGGCGCCGGAGTCGATGACCTCCTGCCAGTCCAGCGGGTCCACGACGAGGCAGATGTGGTCCACGTTGGTGGCCGGCGCCGCGCCGGACTCGTCCTCGGGACGGGTGATCAGGTCGATGATCGTGACGGGGTTGATCCGCACCGACGGGAACGGGGCCTCGCCGGCCCGCCACTCCTCGACCCGTACCGGCTCCAGCCCGAGCGGACCGCAGTAGAAGTCCAGCGCCCGCTCGATGTCCCGCACCTTGAGCACCAGGTGGTCGAAGTCCTTGACCCGCATGGAAAACCCTCCCGTTCGTCGCGCACGGTGCTCCGGACCGTCCGTGGCACCGCCGGTCCGCTCACGTCCTCCGGTGATCGTCCGTGTGGTCATCATGCCTGGTGGGGACCGAAGGGGACATCGTGATTTTTCGGGCTTCCAGTTGGGGTGACCGTGTGAACTCCGGGGAAACATCGGCCTCTTGGGATTGACAGGGCCATGTCTACGCGCGTCATTCTGGGAGGCATGAGAATCCCCCCACGGATTACCAGGATCGGCGCCGCGGGCGCCCTCGCATCGGCCCTTCTCCTCGGCGGGACCGCGGTCGCCGCCACCCCCTCCGGCACGGCCACCCCGCACGCCACGACGGCGTACGCAACGGCCGTGCACGTCAAGGACGTCGGCAGCGTCTGTTACTCCAAGCTGCCCTCGCAAGCCCATGACACCCTCGACCTGATCGCCAAGGGCGGGCCGTTCCCGTACCCGAAGGACGGGACGGTCTTCGACAACCGCGAGGGCATCCTGCCGAAGCAGAGCACCGGCTACTACCACGAGTACACGGTCATCACCCCGGGCTCGCCCGACCGCGGTGCCCGGCGCATCGTGGCCGGCGAGAAGCAGGACGAGGACTACTACACCGCTGACCACTACGCCACGTTCGACCTGGTCGACCGCAACTGCTGAGACCGGCTCAGACGGCGCACGGGGTCGGACGAACGACCCGGACACCATCCGCCGCGGCGGTCGGGGTGCCTTTCGCACCCCGGCCGCCGCTTTGCCGTGCGCCCCCTTTGACCTCGCTCTTCTCGCATTTCTTGGCAGAAGGGGCGCGCGGGGCGCACCCCCCGAGAGAGGATTGTCGGTGGTTCCCGGTAGCGTTTCGGTGGAAACGAGGAGCGGGCGGGCATCGGCGGACAAGGGACCATGTGGGGTCAGCTGCTGCGGCGCGCCCGGGAAAGTGCCGTATCCGCCACGGCCGGGCGGTCCGGCATGGTGCGTCGCAGACAAGGAAGGACGGCGAACTGCCGTGTATCGCTGGGAGATCACCCGGGCCGCACTGGCGCAGCGCGTATTCGCCATCGTTCGCAGCAAGACCTACGACGAGGCGAGCGCCACCGCCGACACCCTGCTGTCGGCCGGCATCACGACCCTGGAGATATCCCTGACCACCCCCTTCGCCCTGGAGGCGGTCACGACGCTGACGCGTGAGCTGGGGGAGGATGCGGTCATCGGCGCGGGCACGGTCCTTGACGCCATGTCGGCCCGGATGGCGGTCGACGCCGGCGCCCGCTTCCTGGTCTCGCCCAGCCTGGACCCCGAGGTCATCCGCACCGCCCACCGCTACGGCGTCCCGGTCTTCCCCGGTGTCTCGACGCCCACCGAAATCGTCCGCGCCCTGGAGCTCGGCGCGGACGCCCTCAAGCTCTTCCCCGCCTCGACGCACGACCCGTCCTGGCTCAGGGAGGTCCGCGCGGCGCTGCCGCAGGCGCCGTTGCTGCCGACCGGCGGGGTGACGGTCGACAGCGCGCCCGAGTGGATCGCCGCCGGCGCGGCCGCCGTCGGCATGGGCGCCGCCCTCTCCGAAGGCGACCGCGACACCGTCTCCAAGCGCGCCGCCGAGCTCCTCACCCGGCTCGCCGAAGCCGCCCCGGACGGGTCGGCGGGCGATGACGTGGGCGGCCTGTACGGCGACTGACGAGCTGTTGTGATTGACGGGCCGGCACGTTTGTCATGGTGCGGTCTCCGCCGGGACCGCCCCCCCGTGGCGAATACCGGTCCCGGTCCTGGCTCGGCCCCGGTCCCGGTCCTGGCCCGGCCCCGGTCCCGGTCCGGCCCCCGGCCCTGGTCCCGGCCCTCCGTCCCGGTCCCCGGGCAAGGGGTTCACGTCGATCACCGGCTCTGCCAGGCTGAGCGCGCGATCACCCGACGAGGCGTCAGCCCCGTGCCCCGCAGCCCAAGGAGCCACAGGAGACCCGATGAAGCGTGCCGTCACCCTCTCCGCCCTCGCCTGTCTGCTCGCCGTCACCGCGACCGCCCCCGCGGCGTCCGGCGCCCCCGCCCCGTCGCGGCACCCCGCCCACGGACGGCAGGCGTCGGCGCTCGACAGCGTTCCGCGGCGCGGGGTGCTGCGGGTGTGCACCACCGGCGACTACCGCCCCTTCAGCTACCGCGACCCCGGGACCGGCGACTACCGCGGGGTGGACATCGACATGGCCCGGGACCTCGCCCGGAGCCTGGACGCCACGCCCCGTTACGTCCCGACCACCTGGGCCGGACTGATCGGCGACCTCTCGGCCGGGCGCTGTGACATCGCCATGGGTGGCGTCTCGATCACCCTGGCGCGGGCCCGTGCGGTCGCCTTCAGCGAGCCCACCCGCACGGACGGCAAGACCCCGATCGTGCGCTGCGCCGACAAGGACACGTACGGCACGCTGGAGCAGATCGACCGCCCCGGCACGACCGTCATCGTCAACCCGGGCGGCACCAACGAGCAGTTCGCCCGCGCCCACATCAAGCACGCGACCCTGAAGGTCCATCCGGACAACACCACGATCTTCGACGAGATCATCGCCGGCCGCGCCGACGTGATGATGACCGACGCCAGCGAGACCCGCTATCAGGCCAAGCTCCACCCCGAACTCTGCTCGGTCCACCCGGACAAGCCCTTCACCTTCTCCGAGAAGGCCTACGCGCTGCCCCGGGGCGACCACGACTTCACGGCCTATGTGAACCAGTGGGTGCATCTGGCCACGCACGACGGCACGTACCGGACGTACGAGAACGCCTGGATGGGGGAGTGATGACGGACACCGAGCGGGACGGCACCGGGATCGACGCGGTCGCCGCCTTCGATCTCGCGACCGCCCAAAAGGGCCTGGACGAGCAGCCGTTCAGCAGATTGCTGGGGGCACGGCTCACCGCGTTCGGGGACGGCGGGGCGACGCTGGAACTGGACATCCGCGAGGAACTGCTGCAGCAGTACGGGTTCGTGCACGGCGGGGTGCTGTCGTACGCCGCCGACAACACCCTGACGTTCGCCGCGGCCACCGCCCTGGGCCCGGCCATCATCACCGGCGGCTTCTCGATCCAGTACCTGCGGCCGGCGCGCGGCCGTACGCTCCGCGCCCGCGCCGAAGTCGTCCACGCCGGCCGCCGACAGGCCGTGTGCCGCTGCGATCTCACGGTCCTCGAAGCGGACGGCACCGAGCGCCTGTGCGCGGTGGCGCAGGGCACGGCACTGTCCCTCAACGGCCCGGCAGGCAACGGTCCGGCGGGCAGTGGTCCGGCGGACAACGGTCCGGCCGGCAGCCGTCCGCTCGGCCGCGGGTGAGGAAATACGGGTGCGGAAGGGGCATTCGGTGGGCAGGCTGAGGGTCATGATCCCTCCGTTCGACGGCGTCCTCCGGACGTTCCCGATCCCCGCAGGCAGGCCCGCGTGACCGACTGGATCACCACCCCCATCGAACCGCACCTGCTGCGCGGCGCCCTGGAGGTGGAGCGCACCGCACACGGCGTGCTGCCGCACCGGCTGCCTGCCTGGGCCCGCAAGCAGTGGCCCGACGACTACCTGGCCATGGTCGAGTCCCAACCCGCCGGCGTCCGGCTGGCGTTCCGCACCAGCGCCACCGCCGTCGAGCTGGACACGCTCCCCACGAAGACGGTCTACGAGGGCGCCCCGCCGCAGCCGGACGGCGTGTACGACCTGGTCGTGGACGGCCGGCTCACCGCCCGGGCGGCCGTCCCGACCGGCAATGTCCGCACCATCGACATGACCACCCAGGCGATCGTCACCCGCCCCGGCCCGCCCGGCACCCTCCGGTTCACCGAGCTGCCCGCCGGCACGAAGGACGTCGAGATCTGGCTGCCGCAGACGGAGACCACCGAGCTGATCGCGCTGCGCACGAACGCCCCGGTCGAGGCCGCCCCGGACCGCGGCCGCCGGGTCTGGCTGCACCACGGCAGTTCGATCAGCCACGGCTCCACGGCCCAGGGGCCGACGGAGACCTGGCCGGCGCTGGCCGCCGCCCGGGGCGGGGTGGAGCTGATCAACCTCGGCTTCGGCGGCAACGCGTTGCTGGACCCGTTCACCGCGCGCGCCATGCGGGACACCCCCGCGGACCTGATCAGCGTCAAGATCGGCATCAATCTGGTCGGCCACGACCTGATGCGGCTGCGTGCCTTCGGACCGGCGGTCCACGGCTTCCTCGACACGATCCGCGAGGGGCATCCGACCGCGCCGCTGCTGGTCGTCTCCGCCGTCCTGTGCCCGGTCCACGAGGACACCCCCGGACCCGGCGCGCCCGACTTCAGCAACGGGACGCTGCGCTTCACGGCCACCGGCGACCCCAAGGACCCCGGCCGCCTCACGCTCCGCCGCATCCGGGACGAGCTGGCCCGGATCACCGCCGCGCGGGCGGCCGACGATCCGAACCTGCACTACCTCGACGGCCGGGTGCTCTACGGCGAGGCGGACCACGCCGAACTGCCGCTGCCCGACGCGCTCCACCCGGACGCGGCCGGTCATCGCCGTATCGGCGAGCGGTTCGCCGAGCGGGTCTTCGGGGACGGCGGTCCGTTCGCCGTCAGGGACGACCGACCGGGTGCCCGAGGACGTTGACGACCCGTCCGTCCGGGTCCCGGACGAAGAAGCGGCGCACGCCCCACTCCTCGTCCGCGAGGGGCCGGACGATCACGGCGCCCGCGGCCCGCAGGGTGGCGTAGGCCGCGTCCACGTCGTCGACCTCGATGCTGAGGTCGGGGGTGACCGGAGCGGTCCGGTCCGCGGTCAGGAAGGTGAGCTGGGCGGTGGGGTTCGCCGGCGAGGCCAGCGTCATCACCCAGCCTTGGTTCATGACCTCCTCCAGGCCGAGCAGTCCGTAGAAGGCACGGTTTTCCTCCAGGGCGGTCGACCGGAGGTCGGGGACGACCCGGCGTACGGACATCAGGGCTCCTCACAGGGGGCGGGGACGGGGACGCGCGGAAGGGCGTGGTCGGACGGTCACGGGGAGGCGGGTGGCGACGGCGGGTGCCGGACGGCGTCGAGGACGTCGCGCAGCACGGCGCGGTGGTCGTCCGGGCGGCGGACCAGCGCGAGTCGAGCGGGGGCCAGGCCGGTGACGGGGCGGGCGACGACGCCGGGCCGCCGGTAGATCGCGGCGTTCCCGGCCGCCAGCAGGACCACCCCGAGGCCCTCCGCCACCGCCTCGAAGGTCTCGTCCGCATTGGCGACCACCCCGCCGATGCGCACCGGCCGGCCGCCCCGTTCGTCCACCGCGAGCCAGTGGTCCCGTAGGGCCCCCGCGGCCTCCGGCAGCGCCAGGAACGGTTCGTCGAGCAGCGCGGCGAACGGGATCTCGGCGGCCGCCGCGAGCCGGTGGCCGGCCGGCAGCGCCACCCACCGCGGTTCGGTGGCCACGACCTGCACGGCGAATTTCTCCTGCCCCGGGAACGGCAGCCACAGCAGCGCCAGGTCCGTCTCCCCGCCCGCGAGCCCCGCGGTGGCGTCCGCCCAGTCGATCTGCCGTACCTGGACGCGCCAGTTGGGGCGGCGTTCGGCGAGCCGGTCGCGGATCGCGGGGAGCAGCCCGCGGCCCGTGCTCGTCGAGATGCCCAGGGTCAGCACGGCGGCCTCCGCGGCGGCCGCGTCGCTGACCGCGCGCTGCGCCTCGTCCCAGAGCTGGACCAGCTCCCGCGCCCTGGGCAGCAGCGCGGCACCGGACGCGGTCAGCGCGACCGTCCGCCGGTCGCGGTCGAACAGCTTCACCCGCAGGCCGTCCTCCAGCTGCCGGATCTGCTTGCTCAGCCCCGGCTGGGAGACGAACAGCCGCTCGGCGGCCCGGGTGAAGTTCAACTCCTCGGCCGTGGCGACGAAGTAGCGCAGGTCCCGCAGATGAGCGTCCATAGCCATGGGTTATCAGAAACGGCGTTGGACGCGCAGGAAACCGGGGACGGAACATGGTCCTATGGACGCTGCCGACCCCGTAGGCGCGGGCCCTGTGGACGCCGGCCCTCCCACCGGCCCCGTCGCCCTGGTGACCGGCGCCACCCGCGGTATCGGCCGCGAGGTGTGCCGGCAGCTGGCGGCGCGCGGCTACACGGTGCTGCTGACCGGACGCTCGCCGGACGCCGTGCGGCGGGTGGCCGGGGAACTGCGCGGCACTCCCGGTGCGGGCCGGGACGTCCGGCCGCTGCGCATGGACGTCACCGACGACGCCGGTGTGGCGGCGGCCGCCGCCGAGGTCGCCGAGCGCTTCGGCCGGCTGGACGTGCTGGTCAACAACGCCGCCATCGGCTACGACACCGGGCAGCGGGCCGTCACCGCGGATCTCGCGCGGGTGCGTGAGGTGGCCGAAACCAACCTCTACGGGCCGTGGCGCACCGCGATCGCGTTCGCCCCGCTGCTCCGGGCCTCGGAGCATCCGCGGCTGGTCAACGTCTCCAGCGAGGCCGGTTCGCTGACCAACATGGGCGGCGGCACCCCCGCGTACTCGGCGTCCAAGGCGGCGCTCAATGCGCTCACCCGGATGCTGGCCGCCGAGCTGCGGGCCGACGGCGTGCTGGTCAACGCGGTCTGCCCGGGCTGGGTGGCCACCGACATGGGCGGGCCGGGCGGCCGGCCGGTCGACGAGGGCGCGGCCGGTGTCGTGCATGCGGCGACCCTGCCGGACGACGGCCCCACGGGCGGCTTCTTCCGGGACGGCCGCCCGCTGCCCTGGTAGCCCGCCGGGGCCCGGACGGCTGACGGCCGCGCGGTCGTCCGCCTCACGACTGCTCCGCCGCCCCGTTGCCGCTCATGTCCGGACAATGTGACCTCCGGACTTCCCGTCATCTGTGCGGGCGGATACGCTCGCGAACGTGGGGAAACGTGATACGGAACAAGCCCTGGGCGCCGAGAGCCCCGTTCAGTTCAGCGTGGACCGGAGCAGTCCGGTCCCGTTGTATTTCCAGCTGTCGCAGCAGCTGGAGGCGGCGATCGAGACCGGCAAACTGGCGCCCGGCAGTCTGCTCGGCAACGAGATCGAGCTGGCCGGCCGGCTCGGGCTGTCCCGGCCCACGGTCCGCCAGGCCATCCAGTCGCTGGTCGACAAGGGGCTGCTGGTGCGCCGCCGCGGCATCGGCACCCAGGTCGTGCACAGCCAGGTCAAGCGCCCGCTGGAGCTGAGCAGCCTCTACGACGACCTGGAGGCGGCCGGGCAGAAACCGGCCACCCGGGTGCTGCTCAACACCACCACCGAGGCCGACGCCGAGGTCGCCGCCGCGCTGGGCCTCGCCGAGGGTGCGGAGGTCGTGCTGGTCGAGCGGCTCCGGATGGCCCACGGCGAACCGGTCGCGCACCTGCGCAACCACCTCCCCGCGGGCCTGCTGAAGCTGGACACCGCCGAACTGGAGGCGACCGGGCTGTACCGCCTGATGCGGTCGGCCGGGATCACCCTGCACAGCGCCCGCCAGGCCGTCGGTGCCCGGGCGGCGACCGCGGAGGAGGGACAGCGGCTCGACGAGCCCGAGGGCGCCCCGCTGCTCACGATGCAGCGGACCACGTTCGACGACACCGGACGCGCCGTGGAGTTCGGCTCGCACGTCTACCGGGCGTCGCGCTACGCCTTCGAGTTCCAGCTGCTCGTACGGCCGTGAGGGCGGTGGGCGGTCCACGGGGGAGGACGCCGGTGCCGCGCACGGTCCACGTTCACCCAGCCATGTGCTTTCGTCAGAATGTTCTGACAAAGTATTGACGTGGCTCCGCGCCGGCCGTTACAACTCCTCCAGCCGCATTCCGGCGGCCGTGGAGAAAAGGCGGTTCCACGATGATCAGCGTGCGTACGACCGGCGTCCGGCGGCTCACCCTCCGCAGCGCCGCCGCTTTACTGACCACCGTCGCACTGGCCGCCGGGTGCAGCGCCACCGGCGGCCAGGACGCCAAGGACGAGGGGGCCGGCGGCAGCCACCTGACCATCGGGATGGTCAGCCACGCCGGCGACGGCGACACCTTCTGGGACATCGTCCAGAACGGCGCCCAACAGGCCGCCGCCAAGGACCACGTCAAGTTCCTCTACGCCCACGACAAGGAGGGCGGCCAGCAGGCCGAGCTGATCCAGTCCTACATCGACCAGAAGGTCGACGGGCTGATCGTCACGCTCGCCAAGCCGCAGGCCGTCAAGGCCGCGGTCCGCAAGGCCGAGGCCGCGGGCATCCCGGTGATCACCATCAACTCCGGCGGTGAGTTCTCCCGGGCGTACGGGGCGCTCACGCACATTGGGCAGGACGAGTCGGTGGCCGGCCGCGCGGTCGGCGAGGAGCTCGACCACCGGGGGGCGAAGAAGGTCCTCTGCGTCCTCCACGAGCAGGGCAACGTGTCCCTGGAGGACCGCTGCGCGGGCGTCCGCAAGGGCTTCCACGGGACCGTCGAGAACCTCAACGTCGACGGCACCAACGCCCCCGCCGCCCAGTCCTCGATCGAGGCCAAGCTGCAGTCCGACAAGTCGCTCGACGCGATCGTGACACTCGGTGCCCCGATCGCGGCGCTCTCCGTCAAGGCCAGGCACGACGCCGGCAGCAGCGCGCAGATCGCGACGTTCGACCTGAACGCCGCCGTGGTCAAACTGCTCAAGGCCAAGGACGTCACCTTCGCCGTCGACCAGCAGCCCTACCTCCAGGGCTACGAGGCGGTCGACCTGCTCTGGCTGCACAAGACCAACGCCGATGTGCTGGGCGGCGGGAAGCCGGTGCTCACCGGGCCCGCGCTGGTGACGCAGAAGGACGTACCCCAGCTGACCGAGTACACCGGGCGAGGCACCAGGTGAGACCAGAGGGGAGACGGGACGACCCCATGAACCGGGACAGATCACCGGTAACGGATACTTGGCCGGTTGGGCCCGGCCGGCCGGCGCCGGAGTGCGGCACCGCACCCGCCCGGACCGGGCGGCCCACACACCGAATACGACCGACGCAGCCGAAACGGCGAGATCAGCGGGAAGGGCGAGTCCTCGTGGCAAGGGTTCAAGGAAGGGGACGCGTCATCAGCGCCGTGCTCGCGGCGGCGCTCGGCGCCTCCCTGGCGGGCTGCAGCGCCACCGGCGGCCTGCGCGCCGAGCAGGAGCGCGCCGCCAAGACCGCCGGTGGCAAGGCCGCGGTGAACACCCCCCAGTGGACGTTCGCCATGGTCACCCACTCGGGAGACGGCGACACCTTCTGGGACATCGTGCAGAACGGCGCCCAGCAGGCCGCCGTCAAGGACAACATCAAGTTCGTGTACGGGCACGACAAGGAGGCCCAGCGGCAGAGCCAGCTGGTGCAGTCCTACATCGACCAGAAGGTCGACGGGCTGATCGTCTCCCTCGCCAAGCCCAACGCCATGAAGGACGTCGTCGAGAAGGCCGAGAAGGCCGGCATACCGGTGATCACCGTGAACTCCGGCGCCGAGGAGTCCAAGGCCTTCGGGGCGCTCACCCACATCGGGCAGGACGAGACGGTGGCCGGCGAGGCGGTCGGCGACACGCTGAACCAGCGCGGCCGCAAGAAGGCTCTGTGCGTCCTGCACGAACAGGGCAACGTCGGCCACGAACAGCGCTGCGACGGCGCCGCCAAGACCTTCAAGGGCAAGCTGGAGAAGCTCTACGTCGAGGGCACCAACATGCCCGACGTACAGTCCTCCATCGAGTCCAAGCTCCAGGCCGACCCGTCCATCGACGCCGTGGTCACCCTCGGCGCACCCTTCGCGCCCACCGCCGTCAAGGCCAGGGAACAGGCCGGCAGCAAGGCCGAGATCGACACCTTCGACCTCAACGCCCAGGTCGCCGCCGGCCTCAAGGACGGCACCCTCGGCTTCGCCGTCGACCAGCAGCCCTACCTCCAGGGCTACGAGGCGGTCGACCTGCTCTGGCTGTACAAGTACAACTCCGACACCCTCGGCGGCGGGAAGCCGGTGCTCACCGGGCCCCAGGTGATCACCAAGAAGGACGCCGACGCCCTGCAGGACTACACGAAGCGGGGTACCCGATGACCACCACCCTCAAGGCACCCGTCCAGGACGAACGGCTGCTGCACCGCTCCCTGGCCCGCCGGCTGATGGGCCGCCCCGAACTGGGCTCCGTCGTCGGTGCCGCCGCGGTCTTCGTCTTCTTCTCGATCGTCGCCGAGCCCTTCCTGCGGGCGTCCAGCCTCTCCACCGTGCTCTACGCCTCCTCGACCATCGGGATCATGGCCGTACCGGTGGCACTGCTGATGATCGGCGGGGAATTCGACCTGTCGGCCGGCGTCATGGTCGTCAGCTCGGCGCTGATCTCGTCGATGTTCAGCTACCAGATGACCGCCAACACCTGGGTCGGTGTGGGGGTTTCGCTGCTGGTCACCCTCGCCATCGGGGCGTTCAACGGGTTCCTGCTGACCCGTACGAAACTGCCCAGCTTCATCATCACGCTCGGCACCTTCTTCATGCTGACCGGCCTCAACCTCGGCTTCACCAAGCTGATCAGCGGCACCGTCTCGACGAAGTCGATCTCCGACATGGAGGGCTTCGAGTCGGCCCGTACGCTCTTCGCCTCGCACCTGACCGTCGGCAGCGTCGACATCCAGATCACCATCGTGTGGTGGATCGCGCTGGTCGCCCTGGCCACCTGGATCCTGCTGCGCACCCGCGTCGGCAACTGGATCTTCGCGGTCGGCGGCAACGCCGACGCCGCGCGGGCGGTCGGCGTCCCGGTCACCAGGACGAAGATCGGCCTCTACATGGGCGTCGCCTTCGCCGCCTGGGTCTCCGGCCAGCACCTGCTGTTCTCCTACGACGCGATCCAGTCCGGCGACGGCGTCGGCAACGAATTCCTCTACATCATCGCCGCGGCGGTCGGCGGCTGCCTGATGACCGGCGGCTTCGGCTCGGCGATCGGCGCCGCCGTCGGCGCCTTCATCTTCGGCATGGCCAGCAAGGGCATCGTCTACGCGCAGTGGAATCCGGACTGGTACAAGTTCTTCCTCGGCGCGATGCTGCTGCTCGCCACACTCCTGAACGCATGGGTCCGCAAGCGGGCGGAGGACAAGGCATGACAGCGCTGGTCGAGCTGACCGACGTCAGCAAGTACTACGGCAACGTCCGGGCACTGGAGGGCGTGTCCCTGGAGGTGCACGCGGGGGAGATCACCTGCGTGCTCGGCGACAACGGCGCCGGCAAGTCCACCCTCATCAAGATCATCGCGGGGCTGCACCGGCACGACCGCGGCACCTTCGCCATCGAGGGTGAGGAGACCGCCCTGGCCTCCCCGCGCGAGGCCCTGGACCGCGGCATCGCCACCGTCTACCAGGACCTCGCCGTCGTCCCCCTCATGCCGGTCTGGCGGAACTTCTTCCTCGGCTCCGAGCCGACCACCGGCTTCGGCCCCTTCAAGCGGCTCGACGTCGAGACGATGCGGGAGACCACCCGCAGCGAGCTGCTGCGGATGGGCATCGACCTGCGCGACGTCGACCAGCCCATCGGCACCCTCTCCGGCGGCGAACGGCAGTGCGTGGCCATCGCCCGCGCCGTCTACTTCGGCGCCAAGGTCCTCGTCCTGGACGAGCCGACGGCGGCGCTCGGCGTCAAGCAGTCCGGCGTGGTCCTCAAGTACGTCGCGGCCGCCCGGGACGCCGGCCTCGGCGTGGTGTTGATCACGCACAACCCGCACCACGCCTACCTCGTCGGCGACCGCTTCGTCCTCCTCAAGCGCGGCACGATGGCCGGCAGCCACACCAAGAAGGAGATCGCCCTGGAGGAGCTGACCCGTCAAATGGCGGGCGGCAGCGAACTGGAACAACTCAGTCACGAACTGGCCCGCACCGCCACCCCGGAATTCCCCGGCGGCCACCGGCCCGACTGAGCAGGTCAGCACCGTGCCGCGCCCCGCACCGGCCACCCGGCCGGGCGGGGCGCGGCACTGCCGGTCGCGGTGCGCCGGACGCCACCGGTGATGCACAATCGGCACCGAACCCGCACGCCGAGGCCCCGGCCTCCCGAGACCCCCCTAGGGACGAGACGAGTCTTGCGAGCACGCAGCCACCGCATGGGGGTACCACCCACGCCGTCCGGGCAGTGGGGGAGCGACGGCCACGAGGTGGGCCGATGAGCATGTACCGGGACCGGGCGCACCGGGGATCGGCCAGGGCCACCGTGCTGCGCACGGTCGGCACCCGTGAGCGGCGCTCGCACCTGACCGCCCCGCGCGTGCCCACGGTCGGCATCGACATCGGCGGCACCAAGGTCATGGCGGGCGTGGTCGACGCGGACGGCACCATCCTGGAGAAGGTCCGCACCGAGACCCCGGACAAGTCCAAGAGCCCCAAGGTCGTCGAGGACACCATCACCGAGCTGGTGCTCGACCTCTCCGACCGGCACGACGTGCACGCGGTCGGCATCGGGGCCGCCGGCTGGGTCGACGCGGACCGTTCCAAGGTCCTCTTCGCCCCGCATCTGAACTGGCGCAACGAGCCGCTGCGGGACCGCCTCGCGGGCCGCCTCGCGGTCCCCGTCATGGTCGACAACGACGCCAACACCGCCGCCTGGGCGGAGTGGCGGTTCGGCGCCGGCCGCGGCGAGGACCACCTCGTCATGATCACGCTCGGCACCGGTATCGGCGGCGCGATCCTGGAGGACGGCGCCGTCAAGCGCGGCAAATACGGGGTGGCGGGCGAATTCGGCCATATGCAGGTCGTGCCCGGCGGCCACCGCTGCCCGTGCGGCAACCGCGGCTGCTGGGAGCAGTACAGCTCCGGGAACGCCCTGGTACGCGAGGCCCGCGAACTGGCCGCGGCCGACTCCCCGGTCGCATACAACATCATCGAGCGGGTCGGCGGCCGGGTCGGCGACATCACGGGGCCGCTGATCACCGAGCTCGCCCGCGAGGGCGACGCGATGTGCGTCGAGCTCCTCCAGGACATCGGCCAGTGGCTCGGCGTCGGCATCGCCAACCTCGCCGCCGCCCTCGATCCGTCCTGCTTCGTCATCGGCGGCGGCGTCAGCGCCGCCGACGACCTGCTGATCGGCCCGGCCCGGGAGGCCTTCCGGCGCCACCTCACCGGCCGCGGCTACCGCCCCGAAGCCACCATCGCCAAGGCCCAGCTGGGCCCCGAGGCGGGCATGGTGGGCGCCGCGGACCTCGCCCGCCTGGTCGCCCGCCGCTTCCGCCGTGCCAACCGCCGTCGGGTCGAGCGCTACGAGCGCTATGAACGGGCCGGCCGCCGATGACCGAAACCGAATCCCCCACCATGCGCGACGACCACCACACCGCCCTGCCGCCCCGGGCCAAGCAACGCCGCCCCCTGCTGACGGCGCTGATCGTCTTCCTGCTGATCGCGATCCCGGCCGGCTACATCGTCATCTCCGCCGAGCAGAGCCGCGACAGCGGCGAGGGTAAGGAGGCCGAGGCCGCCGCCACCGGCCTGACCAACGCCTTCCCCTCCAAGGTCCAGCAGCGGATCTACAACGTCCCAGTACCGATCGGCTCGACCCCGGTCTACTACTACGAGACCAACTCCTGGGAAACCAGCTCGCTGTTCGTCCAGTTCCGGACCAACGAGTGGGGCCTGGAGCACTACCTCGCGGCCGTCGGCACCAGCACCGCCGCCCTCAAGAAGGACCACAGGACCATCCCGCCGACCCAGGCGGCCAAGGTCGGCTGGGACTTCAGCATCGACTGGCCCTGGGCGGGCACCACGACCACCAGCCGCGGACCGCATCCGTCGCAGCGCATCATGGTCAGCTACGACGAGCCGGGGCACCCCGTGGTGTACACGGTGTCGACGGTCACGTTCTGACCGCGGCAGGCCCGTCGAGCGCCGAGAAGACGCCCGGCAGAGTTTGAGATTTCCCACGCCGGCGACCGGCAGTAAGCCCTTGACGAACCGTCAGGGAAGCCTTCCGGGAGCTCGGGAAGCCGCGGTCGGGGCGGGCCGCCGCGGTCTCCGAGTTCCTTGTGCGGCATGGGGCGGGAGACGCCATGGAGGCCGGCGCGAGGCAAGGTGGGAGCGCGTCGCGACGTCGAGTGTGAGCGTGATGTCGACGTCGTAGGTGGTGTTCATCGCCATGTCGACGGCCAGGACGGCCTGTTGCCGTGCCACCCGGGTGCCCGAGTAGGGTCGGGGGCTGCGTGATGGCTGAGGGCTGCACCCCGGCCTCCCGGCCCCTGTGAGGGCACATGCGTACATGGCCTTCCCGGCCCCACCCGGGAAGGGTGCATGGCATGTGCACGTAGGGGAAGCGTCCGTACGCGCCGGGCACCGGGTTGCGGCTCCGATGTCTCACGGGCAGTACGGCGGACCCCCGGGTCCGTCCCCCCACACAAAGAGTCGCGCGTGCGCGGCCGCAGATCAGGAGCACCAGTGCAGGGCATCCCCCACATAGCCAGCACACCGCACGACGGGCGATTGTCGTCCGTACCCCCTGCCCGCAGGGAGCCGTACCCGGCGCAGCACCCAGGGCGGGACATGACACAGCCCGTGCCGCACCGGGGCGTCGCGCCTCGCGGGACCCCGGCCGCACGACGTCCCCAGGCCGCCGCCCCCCAACTCCCCGTCTTCATCGGCCGGTCGGGCTGGCGCAGGCGGATGCTGCAAGCCCTGGCGCTGGCCGTGGGATGCGCCTGTCTCGGGTATCTGCTGTTCGTCGGCACGCTGATCAGCGGTCTCCGGCAGTCCGTCGGCACGCACCCGCCGAGTATGAACGGACCGGTGCCGTCCGGCCCGGACACCGGCACGGCGCAGCGCGGCCACGGCGCACCGGCCCGAGCCGAGGCACACCGGCCGCCGGCCAGGGCCCACGTGGACCGCGACGACCACCGCCGCCCGCCGGCCGGCAGAGCCGCCCCGCCGGCCGGAGGCACGAAGCAGTGAGCCGGCACTCCACCGCCGTTCGGCGCCCGCCGCGCGGACACTGGCTCGTCCTCCTGCTGGTCCTCCTGGTGGTCGCCGTCACCCTCCTCTTCGAGGGCTGGACGACCCACCAGGTCGACGCCGCGCGCACCAAGCCGCCGTGCACCCGGCCGATCCCGCGCGCGGCGGACGACGGGAAGCCGCTGCTGCGGTTCGGCCCGAAGGGGGTCGCCACCGCGGCCATGCCGCCGGGGACCGTCGCGCTCACCTTCGACGGCGGCTTCGACCCGGTGTGGACGCCGCGCCTGCTCGACCTGCTGCGCAGGCACCACGCGCGGGCGACCTTCTTCGTCTACGGCAAGGACGCGGCCCAGCACCCGGAGCTGATGCGGCGGATCCTGCGCGAGGGGCACGAGATCGGCTCGTACACCTACAGCGGCGGCGACCTCGGTGTCGCCTCACCGCTGCGCGCGCGGCTCGAACTGTCGCTCACCCAGAGCGCCCTCGCGGGTGCGGCCGGCATCAACACCACCCTGCTGAGGCTGCCGCACACCACGGCCGCGGACACGCTCTGCGGCGCCGAGTGGACGGCCGCGAAGCACGCGGCGGCCCAGGGGTACCTGGTGGTCGCCTCGGACCACAAGGACCGCAAGCCGTGGCGGGGGTTGGTGACGCAGCACAGCCAGACCGACCTGGGCTACCACGAGGCCGAGGACCTTCTGCAGGACCGCGGTGTGAAGCGGTTCACCACCGTCAGCGGCGGGCTGGAACGCCTGTCCTTCCTCGACGAGGTCCCGGTCGCCCAGGAGATCAAGGGCGAGGGCCTGATCTGGTCGCAGCGGCTCGGGCACGCCTTCCTCACCGTGATGGTGTGGACGCTGACCCTCACCGGTGTCCTCGGCGTCCTGCGGATGCTCCTGTTCGCGCTGTTCGCCCGGCTCCACGTGCGCAGGCTGCACCGGTACCGGCCCGGCGCACCACGACTGCGCGAGGTGCGGGACCCGGTGACGGTCCTGGTGCCCGCGTACAACGAGGAGGCCGGCATCGCCTCCACCGTGTACTCGCTGCTCGCTTCCACCCATCCGGACCTGCAGATCATCGTGATCGACGACGGCTCGACCGATGCCACCGCCGACATCGCCGAGAACATCGACGACCCGCGGGTGACGGTGATCCGGCAGCCCAACGGCGGCAAGCCCAGCGCCCTCAACACCGGCCTGGCGCACGCCCGGCACGACATCGTCGTCATGGTCGATGCGGACACCATCTTCGAACCCGCGGCGCTGGCCCGGCTGGTCCAGCCGCTCGCCCACCCGGCGGTCGGTGCGGTCAGCGGCAACACCAAGGTCGGCAACCGGCGCCGCCTGCTGGGCAAATGGCAGCACCTGGAGTACGTCCTCGGCTTCAACCTCGACCGGCGGATGTTCGAGGTCCTGGAGTGCATGCCGACGGTGCCGGGGGCGATCGGCGCCTTCCGCAGGGACGCGCTGATGGGCGTCGGCGGCGTCAGCGACGAGACCCTGGCCGAGGACACCGACCTCACGATGGCGCTCTGGCGGGCCGGCTGGCGCGTCGTCTACGAGGAGTCGGCCGTCGCCTGGACCGAAGTGCCCAGCACCGTAAGGCAGTTGTGGCGGCAGCGCTACCGCTGGTGCTACGGCACCCTCCAGTCGATGTGGAAGCACCGTCACGCGGTGACGGAGGTCGGCCCCGCCGGACGCTTCGGCCGTCGCGTGATGCTCTACGTCACGCTGTTCCAGATCGTGCTGCCGCTGTGCGCACCGGTCGTGGACCTGTTCGCCCTCTTCGGGGCGCTGTTCCGCGACCCCGTGGAGGCCGGCCTCGTCTGGTTCGGGTTCCTCGCCGTCCAGTTGGTCACCGCCGCGTACGCGCTGCGGCTCGACCGCGAACGGCTGCGCGTGCTGTGGGTGCTGCCGCTCCAGCAGTTCGTCTACCGGCAGTTGATGTACCTGGTGGTCATCCACTCCGTGATCACGGCGCTGCTCGGCACCCGCCTGAAGTGGCACAGCATGAAGCGCACCGGAACCGCCGACCCGTATCTGATCGAAGCACCGTCCGCGGAGACGTCCGGAGCTCCGCTCGACCAGCCGCCCCCGCGGCGGAGCCTGTCGTCGCAGTGACGGGACGGAGCGGACGGGAGGGGAACCGGCGAGCGGCCGCGCGAGTCGGACCTGGGACCTGATCAAGGGAGTTGACCATGACAGACCCGCTTGACCAGCGGGCCGGACGCACCACACCCACAGGGGAGCAGGGCCGGCACGGCGACGCCGGGAGCCGTCCGGTGCGCCGGGGGCCGGTGCGGGTGACGGGCGAGCTGTGGCGCCCGGAGCCGGCGGGCGGCCGGGGACCGTACGTCGAGCCGGATCCGGACGCCGATCCCGGGCCGTACGCCGATCCGGGGCCGTACGCCGATCCGGCTCCGCAGGCCGGCCAGGGCCCGTACGCGGCCCCGGAAGGCGCCGCCGTGCACGAACGGTTCGCCGAACGCCCCAGCTCGCGCTACGGGCCCCGGCGCGCCCACGCCCGGCAGCCGAAGAAGCGCAGGAGGCTGCGGCGGGCGGTGCTCGTCCTGCTGGCCGTTGTGGGCGTCGCGGCGGGCGGCACGTACGGCTGGGCCGAGACCCGGCTCCAACGTGACGTCGACCTCGGCGCGTACGGGGACCGTCCGCCGCCCGGCGAGGGCACCAACTACCTCGTCGTGGGCTCGGACAGCCGCGACGGACTCTCCGACGACGACGTGAAGGACCTGCACGCCGGCGGGGGCGGCGGGCGGCGCACCGACTCGATGATGTTGCTGCACACCGGGGCCCATGGAACCAGCATGGTCAGCCTGCCGCGCGACTCCTGGATCACCGTGCCCGGCCGCCTCGACACGTCGACGGGCAAGACCAAGCGGCCCGAGGGGGACAAGCTGAACGCCGCCTTCTCCTACGGCGGCCCCGAACTGCTCGTGCACACCGTGGAGAAGAACACCGGGCTGCGCATCGACCACTATGCGGAGATCGGCTTCGCCGGGTTCGTGAACATCGTCGACGCCATCGGCGGCGTTCGGATGTGCCTGGAACGGGACATCAAGGACGAGAAGTCGGGCGCCGATCTGCGCAAGGGCTGCCACACCCTGAACGGCAAACAGGCGCTCGCCTTCGTCCGCGAGCGGCACCAGGAGAAGGAGGGCGACCTGGGCCGGTCGAGGAACCAGCAGAAGTTCCTGTCGACCCTCGCCCACCAGGCCGCCCGCCCCGACACCCTCTTCGACCCGCTGAAGATCGGCCCCGCCGTGCAGGCCGGCCTCGACACGCTCATCGTCGACAAGGGCATGAGCCTGCGCGATCTCAGCAGGATGTTCCGCGCCGTGCAGAACGTCACGGACGGACACGGCAAGCAGATCAACGTCCCCGTGTCCGGCATCGGCGTCCCCACACCCAAGGGCAACGTACTGAAATGGGACGCCAGGAGGTCGGTCCGGCTCTTCGACGACCTACGGCACGACCGGCCGGTGACGGAGACGGGCAAGCCGTCCCGGCACCGCGGCCCTGCCGCCCGCCGCGCGCCGTAGACGGGAACGGGAGCGCCCCGTCCGGGTCTCGGGGTGGCTCTCCCACCGCGGTGAGAAGAAGAGTCTGAACGAACAGGACCTGCTCAAGCTGGCGGCGGAACTGGTGCGGCGGGTGCATGTCCGGACCAGCCTTACGCCTCCGCCGGGGTGGCCGGTCGTGTCGCGTAGCGGTGGCGCATGGCGTCGCTGGCCGCGGGGCCTGCGGTGAAGACATAGGCGGCGCTGTCGTCGAGTCGGCGGCCGGTCTTGGCGTCGACGACGACGGGCTCGACTTCCTCGCCGCTGTGCGCGTCGATGAGGATCATGCTGCGTTCGGCCGATGTGAGGCGGGAGTTGCCCCATGCGGCCAGGGCGACGATCACCGGTCGCAGGGAGTGCCCGAGTTCGGTGAGGACGTACTCGTGGCGCACGGGGTTGCGCTGGTAGGGCCGGCGTTCCAGCAGCCCGTCCGCGACGAGGGTTTTCAGCCGGGCGGTGAGCATGCTGGAGGAGATGCCCAGGCTCTCCTGGAACTGGTCGAAGCGGGTGTAGCCGTCAAAGGCATCGTGGAGGATCAGCAGCGTCCACCACTCGCCTACGTGTTCCACCGTCGTAGACAGCGGGCACTCTCGGTCCGACAGCCTGATCCGGCTTGCCACGGCGACCACCCCCTCGGTTACTGCTAAAGTCGAAGTTAGTGGGTGCTATTTTAGCAGTAACGACGGGAGCGGACGGGAGCGGTGCCTTCTGCGTCCGCACCCGGGAACGGAGCACATCGTGACCTCCCTCAGCGAATGCCTCGAAGGCCGATGCGCTCTGGTCACCGGCGGCACCAAGGGCACCGGAGCCGCCATCGCCCGACGTCTCGCCCAGGTCGGCGCAAACGTACTGGTCACCGCCCGCAGCCGCCCTGACGACGTCGAGGAGAATGCGTTCATCACCGCCGACCTGTCCACCGCCCAGGGCGCAGCCCACGTCGCCGCCGAGGTGGAAGCCCGCGTGGGAGGTGTCGACATTCTGGTCAACACCCTCGGCGGGTCCGAGTCGCCGGCTGGAGGGTTCGCAGCGCTCGGCGAGGACGACTGGGCCAGGGAGCTGAACACGAACCTGCTGGCCGCTGTCCGCCTGGACCGCGCACTCCTGCCGCACATGATCGCCACGGGCAAGGGCGTGATCGTGCACGTCACCTCGATCCAGCGCCGCATGCCGCTGTGGAACGGAACCCTGGCCTACGCCGCCGCCAAGGCCGCCCTGACCACCTACAGCAAGGGCCTGGCCAACGAGGTCGCCCCGCACGGCGTCCGCGTCAACACCGTCTCGCCCGGCTTCGTACAGACCTCGGCCGCCGACAACCTTGTCGCCCGGATCGCCCACGAGGCAGACATCACCCAGGAAGCGGCGCTGGGCCGGCTCATGGACTCCCTGGGCGGCATCCCGCTGGGCCGTCCCAACCGGCCTGAGGAAGTCGCCGAGCTCGTCGCCTTCCTCGTCTCCGACCGCGCCTCGGCCATCGTCGGTGCCGAACACGTCATCGACGGCGGCACCACCCCCACCGTCTGAACCTGCCACCACCCCAGGGAGCGTCATGCACGGCAACCCGCCCCGAACCAGCACCGCGGACCCCCTGCCCGAGGTGATCACCCGCTACCTGAAAGCGCACCGCGCCCACGACACCGCAACCGCACTCACGGCGTTCACCCGCGACGCCACAGTGATCGACGACGGCGACACCTACGAGGGCACCGGGGCGATCGGGGAATGGCTCGACCGATCCGCCACCGAATTCCACTACACCATCCACCTCACCGGCGCCCAGCAGACCGACGCAACCCGCTACCTCGCCACCCACCACCTCGAGGGCAACTTCCCCGGCGGGGCCATCGATCTGCGCTACCAGTTCACACTCCGCGACGGCCTCATCGAACGCCTCGTCATCGAGCCCTGAGCCCCCACCCACGCCAGGAAGACCATCTGGCCCGGCCCGTGAAGTGCCATTTCCCGCAGTTGCTCGCCTCGGTGGGCATCGGTTCGGACAGTGCCGTCACTTCTCGCTCACGCCGGAGCCGCGGACGAGATTGCCTTCCTGGGCCCGGTGTTCATGGACGAGTCGGACGGCCATGGCGCCCTCCCCCGCGGCGGAGGCGACCCGCTTGACCGACCCGCTCCTGACGTCACCCGCGGCGAAGACGCCCGGCATCGTGGTCTCCAGCATCAGTGGCCCGCGCCCGAGCGATTCCCAGATGTTCTCGTCGGCCGCTGCCCGGGCGTCGGCGCCGGTGAGCACGAACCCCCGTCGGTCCAGCGCGACCACGTCCTTCAGCCACTCGGTGTGTGGCCGGGCGCCGATGAACACGAACAGGACGCGGGCCGGCAGTTCGTGACGGTCGCCGGAGGCGTTGTCCTCCACGGTCAACGACCGCAGGGTGCCCTCTCCGTTGACCTGGCGCACTTCGGTGTGGGTCAGCACCTCGACCTTCGGATGGCGTGTCACCTGGTCCACCAGATAGCGTGACATGTCCTTGCCGAGGTCGCCGCTGCGGACGAGCAGATACACCTTGGGTGCGTATTCGGCGAGGAAGAGCACCGCCTGGCCTGCGGAGTTGCCCCCGCCGACCACGGCCACCGGGTCCATCCGGCACAGGTTGGCTTCGTGGAGGGTGGCGGCGTAGTAGACGCTGGAGCCTTCCAGCCGGTCGATGCCCGGGATGTCGAGCCTGCGGTAGCGCACTCCCGAGGCCAGGACGATGGTGGCGGCCCGGATCTCGGAGCCGTCCGCGAAGGTGAGGGTGTACCGGCCGTCACGCGGTTCGAGCGAGGTGGCCTCGGCGGGAACGGTGAGCTGTGCGCCGAATTTGCGGGCCTGGAGCACCGAGCGTTCCATGAGTTCGCCACCCGAGATCCCGGACGGGAAGCCCAGATAGTTCTCGATGCGCGAGGAGGTGGCGGCCTGGCCTCCGGTGGCCATGGCGTCGACGGCTACGGTGACGAGGCCGTCCGATGAGCCGTAGACCGCGGCGGCGAGCCCGGCCGGGCCCGCGCCGATCACCACCAGGTCGTATTCACCGTCGCCGTGCGCAGAGGTGGGGAGCCCGATGAGGCGGGCGAGGTCCGCGACGCTGGGATTGCGCAGTATTTTCTCTCCCTTCCACATGACGACCGGGGTCTCGTCCGGGCGGATGCCGAACCGGCGCAGCAGCGCCTCGGCTTCCTTGTCCTTCTCCAGGTCGATCCATCGATGTGGTAGCCGGTTGCGGGCGGCGAATTCACGCAGTCGCAGGGTGTTGGGCGAGTAGCACGAGCCCAGGATCCGGAAGCCGGCGCCCAGGCCGATGAGCAGGGACCGGCGGCCGAGGTAGGCGCGCAGCACCAGGTCCCCGAGGGCCGGATCGCGTGCCACCAGGACCCGCTGGCGCTCCACCGGGACCGCGAGGACCTGGCCGGGCTTGCGTACGACCGCGGTGTCGAACGCCGTCTGCCCTTCGAGCAGACCGAGTTCCCCCAGGAAGCGGCCGGGGCCGTGTACCGCCACGGTGCGTTGGTCGGGATCGCCGTAGTCGTGGATGACCTCGACCATCCCGCTGACGATGGCAAGGAACTCCTCGCACGGTTCGCCCTCGCGGAACAGCACCTCGCCCCGCCGCGTGGTGCGGTACTCGCCGTACTGGGCCAGCGCATCGAGCTGTTCCGGCGTCAGCCGGGGGTAGGCACCGTGCTGATCGCGGGTTTCGGTCAGTATCCCATCCGGGCCCGCGGCGGTCATCAGACCACGGCCTCGTGGACGTAACACCAGCGCCAGTTCTCTCCCGGCTCGAAGGGCTGCACGATCGGGTGGCCGACGTTGGCGGCGTGCAGACGGGCGTGCTTGAGTGGCGAGGAGTCGCAGCATCCGACGTGTCCGCAGGTCAGGCACAGCCTGAGGTGCACCCAGGGAGAGCCGAGGCGCAGGCACTCCTCGCAGCCCTCGGGGGTGCGCGGTGTCACCGGGCGCACGAGCGACAGGTGCCAGTCGCTTTCGGTGGTCATGATGGTCGTCCTTCCTTGGCGGACGGGCTCAGCGGGGACCCGCGATGGTCTCCTCGACCCATTGGCGCAGCACGTTGGCGGGGGCGGCGCCGGCCTGCCGGGCGATCACCTCTCCCTGGTCGAGGAGGAGCAGGGTCGGCACGGCCTGCACCTGGAATCGCTGGGACAGCCTGGGGGCCTGGTCGACATCGACCTTGACGAGCTTGATCTTTCCGGCGAGCTCGCGGGCGACCTGTTCCAGTGCGGGGCTGACCATGCGGCAGGGACCGCACCAGGTGGCCCAGAGGTCGACGAGGACGATGGGCGCCGCCTTGTCGGCGATCTCCGCGAAGTCGTCATCGCCGGCATCGACGATCCAGGGCAACGGGGTACCGCAGCTTCCGCATTTGGGGCGCCCGTCCCCCGCTGCCGGCACCCGGTTCTTGCGGCCGCACGACTCACAGACGACCGTCTTGCTCGGGCTCGTTGTCACCGTTCTCACGCAGCCATTCCGTGCTCTGCCTGGGCCGGCCTGTCGTACGTCACGACCAGTTCACCGTTCTGGGCGTCGACCCGGATCGCCGAGCCGTCCCGCACATCGCCGCGGATGAGGGCGCGCCCGACGAGTGTTTCGACCTCGTGCGAGATGTAGCGGCGCAGCGGCCGTGCCCCGTAGACGGGGTCGAAGCCCTGCTGGGCGATGAGCTCGCGGGCCCGCTCGGTGAGTTCGACGGTGATCTGGCGTTCGGCCAGGCGTCGGCGCAGGTCGTTGAACTGCAGCTCGACGATGCGCTTGATCTGGTCCATGCCCAGGGGCTTGAACAGCACGACGTCGTCGACGCGGTTGAGGAACTCGGGGCGGAAGTGGCTTTGCAGTTCGCCCATGACCAGAGCCCGTGCCTCGGGTTTGATCTCGCCGTCGGAGGTCACCCCGTCGAGCAGATGGGCGGAGCCGATGTTGGACGTCATGATGACGACGGTGTTGCGGAAGTCGACGGTGCGGCCCTGGGCGTCGGTGATCCGGCCGTCGTCGAGTACCTGCAGCAAGGTGTTGAAGACATCGGCGTGTGCCTTCTCGACCTCGTCGAACAGGACCACGGAGTAGGGCTTGCGGCGTACCGCCTCGGTGAGCTGGCCGCCCTCCTCGTAGCCGACGTATCCGGGTGGCGCTCCGACCAGTCTGCTGACGGTGTGCCGTTCCTGGTACTCGCTCATGTCGAGGCGGACGATGCTCTCCTCGGTGTCGAACAGTGCCGCGGCGAGCGCCTTGGCCAGCTCGGTCTTCCCGACGCCGGTGGGGCCGAGGAAGATGAACGAGCCGATGGGACGGCGCGGGTCGCGGATGCCGGAGCGGGCCCGGATGATGGCGTCGGTGACCAGCTTGACGGCCTCGTCCTGGCCGATCACCCGCTCGGTGAGGATCTCGTCGAGCCGCAGCAGCTTCTCCCGCTCGCCTTCCTGCAGCCGGGTCACCGGGATGCCGGTCCAGGCGGCGACGATCTCGGCGATCTCGTCCTCGGTGACGACCTCGCGCAGGAGCCGGGTGTCGCCCTGCTTGGCGGCGAGCGTCTCCTCTTCGGCGGCCAGCCGGCGTTCGAGTTCGGTGAGTGTGCCGTAGCGCAGTTCGGCGGCACGGTTGAGGTCGTAGGTGCGTTCGGCCTCTTCCGCTTCCTGACGGACCTGTTCCAGTTCCTGACGCAGCTCCTGCACTCGCCGGATGGCCTGGCGTTCGGCCTCCCACTGGGCGTTCATGGCGTCGGCCTCGGCGCGCAGGTCGGACAGTTCGCGCCGGAGCTCCTCCAGCCGCTTGCGGCTGGCGGCGTCGGTCTCCTTTGCGAGGGCCGCATCCTCGATCTCCAGACGGGTCACCCGGCGGGTGATCTCGTCGAGTTCGGCCGGCATGGAGTCGATCTCGGTGCGCAGCCGGGCGCAGGCCTCGTCGACGAGGTCAATGGCCTTGTCCGGCAGGAAGCGGTCGGAGATGTAGCGGTGGCTGAGGGTGGCCGCGGCGACCAGCGCGGTGTCCTGGATCTTCACGCCGTGGAAGACCTCAAGACGTTCGCGCAGGCCGCGGAGGATGGAGACGGTGTCCTCCACGCTCGGCTCGTCCACCAGGACCTGCTGGAAGCGGCGTTCGAGCGCGGCGTCGGACTCGACGTGTTTGCGGTACTCCTCCAGCGTGGTGGCGCCGATCATGTGCAGCTCACCGCGGGCGAGCATCGGCTTGAGCATGTTCCCGGCGTCCATCGCGCCCTCGGCGCCGCCGCCGGCGCCGACGACCGTGTGGAGTTCGTCGACGAAGAGCAGGATGCGCCCCTCGGCGGCCTTGACCTCGCTCAGCACGGCCTGCAGTCGTTCCTCGAACTCACCGCGGTATTTGGCGCCCGCCACCAGCGAGCTCATGTCGAGGGAGAAGATGGTCTTCTCGCGCAGCCCCTCGGGGACGTCGCCGCGGACGATCCGCTGTGCCAGGCCCTCCACGATGGCCGTCTTGCCGACGCCCGGATCGCCGATCAGCACGGGGTTGTTCTTCGTCTTGCGGCTGAGGATCTGGGTGACGCGGCGGATCTCCGCGTCCCGGCCGATCACCGGGTCCTTCTTGCCGCTGCGCGCCTCGGCGACCAGATCACGGCCGTACTTCTCCAACGCCTCGTACGCGGCCTCGGGCGTCGCCGAGGTGACCCGCTGGTTGCCGCGGATGCGGGTCAGCGCGGAGAGGAAGACGTCCTTGGTGATGCCGTGTTCCTTGAGCAGACGTCCCGCCGCGGTCCTGGAGCCCTCATCGGCCAGTGCCAGGACGAGGTGCTCCACGGACACATATTCGTCCTTGAGCCGCTTGGCCTCCTGCTCGGCGGTGTCCAGCAGCTTGGCCAGCCGCTGGGTGACGTACACCTGGCCGGGTGTGGCGCCGGGTCCGGTCACCTTCGGTCTGCGTGACAGCTCGCTCATGAGCGAGGCGCGCAACGCCTTGGTGTCGGCGCCCGCTTGGTCGAAGAGCCGCGGCACCAGCCCGTCCGGCTGGTCGAGGAGGGCGAGCAGCAGATGCTCACCGTCGACCTCGGTCTGGTCCATCCGGCCGGCGATCGTCTGGGCTTCCTGAAGGGCTTCCTGCGACTTCAGGGTGAGCCGGTTCATATCCACGATTCATCACTCCTCGAGCCGGCGTTGCTGCGTCTCAACGCGGCCTCCAACTCACTGATCCGGTCGAGCAGGTCGAGCACCAGACCGAGGGAGGCGTAGTTGAGGGGGAGCCCGGCCCGTAGCCGTTGGATGCGGGCGAGAGTTGCGGGCGCGCCCGGGTCGAACCACAGCCGGCCGCTGTGGTCGCGGGTGGCGTCGACCAGGCCGAGGGTGACGAACCGCCGGACGAGATCGGGGTGGAGTCCGGAGCGTCGGGCCACGACGTCCAGGCTGAGTCTGTCGACGGGCGCGAGGGCGTAGTTGCGGACAACGACGTTCAGGGCCCGTTGCTTGTCCGGCGCCGTCGGCCGGCGATGCCCGGCCTCCGGCCCGGCGGCAGCGCGCCGTGGATCATGGGTCATCCTGGCTTCCTCGGGTCGAAGGTGGACACGGCGGCCAGCTCCTTGAAGAGCTCACGCTCCCGGTCGCTGAGTTCGGGCGGCACCATGATCCGGATTTCCGCGTAGAGATCTCCGTCGGCGCCACGGGGGTTGGGCATGCCCTCGCCGCGCAGCCGCAGCCGGCGGCCGCTGGACGAGCCCTTGGGAACGGTGACTTTGGCGGTGCCGCCGGGCGTGGGTACCGGTACCGTCCCGCCGAGCGCCGCCTCCCAGGGCGTGACGGGAAGCGCGACGTGGATGTCCCGGCCCTCCAGGCGGAATCGCGTATCGGGCTTGATCCGTACGCGGAGGTACAGATCTCCCGGGGGACCGTCGTCGCTGCCCCTGCCGCCTTCCCCGGCCAGCCGGATGCGCTGTCCGTCGACCACGCCACGCGGGATGTTGACGTCGTAGGTCCGCTGTCCGCCGAGCCCGGCGAGGGTGATGCCGCGGCGGCCGCCGTGGTAGGCCTCCTCGACACCGAGCTGGATCTCGGCCTCCTGGTCGGCCCCGGGAACCGGGCCCCAGCGTCCGCCGCCTCCGCCGCGGCCGTACAGCCCGCCGAACAGGTCCTCGAAGTTGAAGCCGGAGCCGTCGAATCCCTCGCCGTAGTCGGCGAACCGGACCCGGCCGCCGCCGGTGGACCAACCGCCGCCCCGGGCTCCCGCCCCGGCCCCCACGCCCGCCCCCACCCGTTCTTCCCAGTCCTCCGGGATCTGCCGGAAGTCCTCGCCGAAGCGGTCGTAGCGCTTGCGCGTCTTGGGGTCGGACAGCACGCTGTACGCCTCGTTGAGCTCCTTGAAGCGCTCCTCGGCCTGCGGGTCCTTGTTGATGTCGGGGTGGTGTTTGCGGGCCAGCTTGCGGAAGGCCTGCTGTATCTCGTCGGAGCTCGCGTCGCGCTGCACCCCGAGCACGTCGTAGTAGTCCCGTGCCATGGGGCGTCACTCCTGCCGCTTGCTGACCATGACGGCCGCGGGGCGCAGCTGCCGGCTTCCCTCGCCGTAGCCAGGACGCACCGCCTGCACGACGGTGTTCGGCTCGGCATCGGGGTCGTCGACGGTGCCGACGACCTCGTGCACGGCCGGATCGAACGGCACTCCGGTCTCCTCGTAGCGGGGATACCCGAGCCGGCGGAGCACGTCGACCGCCTGGTCGCGTACGGTCTTGACGCCTTCGACCACGGCGGACGGATCGGATCCGGCATGGGTGAGCGCCAGGTCCAGATTGTCGACCACCGGCAGCCAGGCCGCCGCGGTGCGGGCACGTTCCTCGTTCCGTATGGCGTCCAGTTCCTTGGCGTGGCGCTTGCGGAGGTTGTCGAGGTCCGCGAGGGCGCGGCGCCAGCGGTCCTGGAGTTCGTCGAGGGCCGCGGCGTGGTCGTCCACCTCCGGCTGCTCCGGGGGCAGGGCCTGGCTCAGCTCGTCCTGGGGCGTCGTCGGCTCCTGTTCGGTGGACATCGCCGCACCTCAGCTCTTGTCGAATTCGGCGTCGACCACGTCGTCGTCGGATCCCGCGGAGCTGCCCGAAGCACCGCCTGCCCCGGCGTCCGCCGTGGCCCGCTCCTCCGCGGACGGGCCGGCGCCTGCCTGGTGGGAGGCCAGCGAGGCGTGGATCTGCTGGAGATCGGAGGTCAGCGACCTGACCTTGTCGAGCGGCGCTTCTTCCTTGACGGCTTGCCGGGCGTCGGTGACGAGCATGTCGGCCCGTGCCTTCTCGTGCGCGGGTGCGGCGTCGCCCAGCTCGTTCAGCCGGCGTTCGACCTGGTAGGCAACGGCGTCCAGTTCGTTGCGGGCGTCCACCGCCGCGCGCAGTGCCTGGTCCTCGCCGCGGTGCGCTTCGGCCTCCTGGACCATCCGCTCGACCTCGCTCTGGTCGAGGTTGGAGCCCTCGCTGATGGTGATGCCCTGCTCGGCGCCGGTGTCCTTGTCGCGCGCGGTGACGTTCAGGATGCCATTGGCGTCGACGTCGAAGGTGACCTCGATCTGCGGCTCGCCACGGGGCGCGGGGCGGATGTCCTTGAGCTGGAAGCGGCCCAGGACGCGGTTGTCCTTCGCGAGCTCGCGCTCTCCTTGCAGGACGACGACGTCGACGGCTCCCTGGTTGTCCTCGGCGGTGGAGAAGGTCTCCGTGCGGCGCACCGGGATGGTGGTGTTCCGCTCGATGATCTTGGTCATCACACCGCCGCGGGTCTCCACGCCCAGCGACAGCGGGATGACGTCGAGCAGCAGGACGTCCTTGACGTCGCCCTTGAGCACTCCGGCCTGGATCGCGGCGCCCATGGCCACGACCTCGTCGGGGTTGACGCTCATGTTCGGGTCCTTGCCGCCGGTCAGCCGGCGGACCAGGTTCTGGACGGCGGGGATGCGGGTGGAGCCGCCCACGAGGATGACCTCGTCGATATCGCTCTCGCTGATCTTGGCGTCGGCCATCGCCTGCTTGACCGGTTCCATGGTCCGCTCGACCAGGTCGGAGGTGATCTGCTCGAACGTGGACCGCATGACGGTCTCGGTCAGATGCTTCGGGCCGGCGGCGTCCGCGGTGATGAACGGCAGGCTGACCTGCGTCTGGGTGACCGAGCTGAGTTCGGTCTTGGCCTTCTCCGCGGCCTCGAAAAGCCGTTGCAGGGCCTGCGGGTCCTTCCGCAGATCGATGCCGTTGTCCCGTTGGAAGTTGTCCGCCAGGTGGTCCACCAGCCGTCGGTCGAAGTCGTCGCCGCCCAGGTGGCTGTCGCCCGCGGTGGACCGGACCTCGACCACCCCGTCGCCGACGTCGAGCAGGCTGACGTCGAAGGTGCCGCCGCCCAGGTCGAAGACGAGCACGGTCTCGTGCCCCTTCTTGTCCAGCCCGTAGGCGAGGGCCGCCGCCGTGGGCTCGTTGATGATGCGCAGGACCTCCAGTCCCGCGATGCGCCCCGCGTCCTTCGTCGCGGTGCGCTGGGCGTCGTTGAAGTAGGCGGGGACGGTGATGACGGCTTCCGTCACCTTCTCGCCCAGCTGCTTGGCGGCGTCGTCGGCGAGCTTGCGCAGGACCAGCGCGCTGATCTCCTCGGGCGCGTACAGCTTGCCGCGTACCTCGAAGCGCGCGTTGCCGTGGTCGTCGGCGACCACGTCGAAGCCGACGGCCTTCGCCTCGTCCGAGACCTCGTCGTAGCGGCGGCCGATGAAGCGCTTCGCCGAGTAGATGGTGCCCTTGGGGTTGAGGATCGCCTGGCGGCGGGCCAACTGACCGACGAGCCGCTCGCCCGTCTCGGTGAACCCGACGACCGAAGGGGTCGTGCGGCTGCCCTCGGAATTCGGGAGAACCGTCGCCTCACCGCCCTCCCACGCGGCGATCACCGAGTTGGTGGTTCCGAGGTCGATGCCGACTGCCTTAGCCATGGGGATACTCCTTCATCGAAAGCCACGGAAGCGTTCGCGCGCCCTGTGCCGCGGGGTCTCACTCCTCGGTGGCGGTGGTGCCGGCCGCCGCGCTCCCGAGCCGGTTGAGCATGCCGCTGCTACTGGTTCACGGCTGACCGCATCAGTCTCGCGATGGCGGGCGACCCGCGGCCTGCGCCTGCGAGGCCGAAATCCGTAGGGAATCTCGGTCTGCCAGGGTGAGCTGATCAAAGGGCATATCGGACAAGATCTGCGTCATTGGGTAGTGTGGATCTCGGGCGAGTCCCTTAGAAAGGCCCGTGATCCCACCATGGCCACGACCTCGGGCACGACGGGCCGGTCCCCCCGGAACAGCTGGGGCCGCGAGCACCTGGCGAACCTGTACAGCCTTTTCGTGCTCTCGATGATCATGAATGGTGCGCCGGACGAGAGCGACGTCCTGACGCGGGCCCTCACCGCCGTCGGCACCCTCGGTCCGTGCCGCGCCGAGGCCGCCTACCTCACGCTCGCCAACGGCCTGACCCGCACACCCGCCGACTGGCCCCACGCCACCCCCCACCTCGATGCCCAGGTCCGCAGACTGGGCGGTCAGGGTGGGCCGGTCACGGTGCCGGACCGGGAATGGGGCTGGAGCCTCGCGCTGCGCAGCACGGCGGACGCCATCGGCCACCTGGTGGTCAGCGCACCGGCCCAGCCCACCGATGACGAGTACTTCCTGCTGCGGGTCCTGGCTCAGCAGACCGCGGCGGCCCTGACGCAAGCCATGGCCCGGCGCACGGAACGCCACCGTGAACAGCAATTGCGGCAGCTCAGCGATGACCGCGCGGCCACGAACGCCCGGCTCACCACATCCGTCTCCGAACTGGAGCATCAGCGCTCCGTCCACGAGATGCTCAGCGACGCCTCCGCGCACGACGACGGCGTACAGGGAATCGCCGAGGCCCTCCACCGGCTCACCGGCTACCCGGTCGCCATCGAGGACCGCTTCGGCAATCTGCGGGCCTGGGCGGGCCCGGGCCGCCCCGACCCCTACCCCAAACCCGAGGCGACCTCGCACGAAGAGCTTCTGCAGGATGCGGCCCGCCGGCAGCGTCCGGTGCGGGTGGCGGAACAGGTCATCGCGCTGGCCCAGCACCGTGGCGAGGTCCTCGGCACCGTGGCCTTGATCGACCCCGAAGCAGGCTCCGGCGAGGAAGAACGGTTCGCCCTCGATTACGCCAGCACCGCGCTGGCCCTGGAACTGGCCCATCTGCGCAACCTCGCCGAGGTGGAACTGCGGCTACGACGTGAACTCGTGGACGACCTGATCACCGGCACCGATGACGCGAGCGCCTACGCCCGGGCCGCCGCCGTCGGCCATGACCTGCGCGGTCCGCACTATCTCGCCGCCGTGCAATGGGTGGGCCGGCCGGCCGACGACACCTTCGTGCAAGCGGTCGGCAGGTCGGCAGCCGGGCTGCGGATGCGGTCACTGCTGGCCAGACGGTCCGGGATGGCCGTCCTCGTACTGCAAGGCCGTCCCCCAGCGAAGGCCCTGCACGAGGCAGTGGGCCGCGAACTCGGCTCACCCACCGGCTCGATCGGTGTGGGCGGCCGCTGCGACACCCCGAGCGAGATCCCCCGCTCGTTCCAGGAAGCGTTGCGCGCCCTGGAGGTCCGCCAGCGCTCGCAGTCCCCCCACGGCGCCACGACCTTCGACGAACTGGGTCTCTACCGCATCCTGGGGTCGGGCGGCGGCTACCGGGAGGTCGAGCAGTTCGTCCGTGAGTGGCTCGGCCCGCTCCTGGACTATGACGCCGCCCACCACTCGAACCTGGTCCGGACCCTCTCCCAGTACTTCGAGTGCGGCGGCAACTACGACGCCACGGCAGCCGCCCTGGCCATCCACCGCAGCACCCTGCGCTACCGGCTCCAGCGCATCCGCGAGGTCAGCGGCAGCGACCTCGGAGCCGTCGACAGCCGGCTGAACCTGCACGTCGCCACCCGGGTGTGGAAAGTCCTGGGCGGCTGACCCTGACCAGGAGGCGAGCGATGCACCGGCGGACAGCGGACACCCCCGTGGCCGCTGTCGCCCACCTGGGCGGAGTACCACTGACTCCCGGCGACCACATCTGTGCCCTGTACCGGGGGCGTGCCGAGCGGGACCAGCTCATGACCCCCTTCTTGGCGGAGGGCCTGAGTACAGGGCACCTCTGCCTCCTCTTGGGTACGGAGGGCGACGGCTGTACTTTTCGCGACGTCTTGGCCTCTCACGCCCCCGCGGTGGGCCGGGGCGGCAACAACCTCCAGATCAGGGGCCCGAACGAGTATCTGCGGGACGGGACCTTCGACGGAGACCGCGCACTGGCCCGGCTCTCCGCATGGTCGGACGAGATGTTCCCGTCCGACAACGACACCTGCGCCCGGCTCGCCGCCGACATGAGCTGGGCCCAGCCCTTGGTGCAACCCGCCTTCGTCCAGGACCTGGTCCGGTACGAGATGCACGCGACCCGGTGGCTGCGGTCGCATCCTCAGGTGGTGATGTGCATGTACGACCTGGAGATGTTCCACAGTGACCTGATCGTCCCCCTGATCAAGGCCCATCCGAAGGTCTGGCTGAACGGCATGATCATGGAAAATCCGTACTTCCTCGATCCCGACGAGGAGACCGGGCCACCGGCCTCCGGGGAGACCTGACACCGCTTACCGCCCACGGCTCCGGCCGTGCGCACATCCCGCCGTCCGGTTCCGGCACGGAACCCCGGCTTGCCGCACGGAACGCGGCGCTGCCTATCCGACGTCCTTGGGTGGCGGAGCCGAGCCGTCACCGTGCCCCCGCCGGAGTTCCTGTTCCTCTTCCGCATCCGTCGCCTCTTCCTCCGGTGCCGGTCGCTCCTGTCGGTCCTCCCGCGCCTCCCGGACCGGCTCGACATCCCGTTCCAGCGGTGTCGTGCCCAGTGCGGCCGTCAGCTCCTCCAGGGCCCCCAGCAAAAGTTCCGCGCCACGCCGCACCACCGGATCATCACCGTCGTCCGCGCCCTCCCAGGCATCGAGCGCCGCCGCTACCCGTTCCCATCCCGGGGCCCGCCGCTCGCGTACGTCCCGGGCCGCACGCGCGGTGTCCGCCCGCAGGGCCGCCGCGAACAGTGCGGCTTCCGGGACGGGCCGCACCCCTCGTCCCGGCAGATGGGCCTCCAGAAGCATCGCCGCCCGCCCCATCGACGCGAGCGCCTCGTACGCGTCCTGGGCCGCACTGCGGGTCAGTCCACGATGCTTCACCGGCTCATGCTTGGACCGCTCGAAAGCCTCGTCCCACGCGGCCTCCTTCTCACGGGCGGCAAGCAGTGCCTGCCGCACTTCCGCGCGATGCTGGCCGCCGGGATCCGCGTAGCTGCCGACCACCGCCGCCGCGTACCGCCCGTTCGCGGCGAGCCAGTCCGCGAGACGGTCCAGCAGTCGTGGGGTCTCCCAGGCCGGAAAGATCACATAGGCCAGCATCGCGAGCGCACCGCCGAGCAGGGTCAGCAGCACCCGGTCCCGCACCGTCTGGTGCCACTCCTCGCCCCCCATCCCGAGCAGGAAGACAACATACGCTGCGGCGAAGGACTGCGAGACCGCGTACCCGGTGCGCATCAGCAGGTACATCAACCCGGCCGAGAACACGGCCAGCCCGCCGGACAGATATGCGCCCGGGTGAGCCAACTGCACCACTCCGGTGGCCAGTCCGACGCCGACGAGAGTGCCGGAGAACCGGGCCACGGCACGGGAGTAGGTCTGGTGGAAGTCGGGCCGCAACACCATGACGGAGGTGATCGGCACCCAGTAGCCGTGGCCCAGCGGAAGCGCATTGCCGAGCAGGTAGCCGAGGCAAGCCACCCCGGCGAGACGTACGGCGTGCCGGAGAACCGTCGAATCCCAGACGAGCTCGCGGCGCATCGCACGCAGCACGACCGGCACCATCCGGAACATGGTCGGACGCACCAGTGCCGGGGCGTTCGCCGCGTGAGGGTCACCGCTGTCCGCGGTCTCCACGACCTCGTGCAGCAGATCGAACAGCCGCACCGCCGCCAGCCGCGCCGGCCCCCGCAGCACCTCGTCGTCCCCGGCCCGGAGGGTCTCCATGGCTTTGGAGGGCGCCCGGACCGGGGTACCGCGGCGGATCGAGTGGGCAGCGGCGTCCAGCACCTCGCCGGCCGCCTTCAGGAGTTCCCGCGTCCGGTCGCGTTCCGGCCCCTCCGCCGGAGCGCCGACCCGGGGGTCGGCGAGGGAGGCGAGGACCGGGCGGATGCGCTCGGCCAGGCCGCGGGGGCCGTGCAAGGCGGCGGGCCGCCGGCGCGCCTGCCACGGCGTGACCGCAGCGGCGTCGCGGGCCGTCATCATCGGTTCCGGGGCGAAGGGGGCCACCGGGTCGTGCCGCAGCCGCCGGGCGTAGTCGGCCACGGCGGCGAGGGCGTGGGCGAGCGCATCCCGGTGCGCTCCCCAGCGGCGGATCGGGAACAGCAGGATCAGCGTCGCTTGCACCACACCGCCGAAGGCGATCACCGCGGCGTGCTCCAGCGCCTGCACCACGGTGGTCGGCAGGGTGACGGTCACCAGCATGATGCCGATCGTGGTGGCCGCGACGATCCCGGAGGTCGAGCCCGCGGCCCAGGCCATTCCGGCGCCGAAGGACCACACGGCGAGCAGCAGGAGGAACGGCACGGGGTGCGCCCCCGCCAGGTATCCCAGGAAGGTGCTGAGCGCCAGGCCCGCGCCGGCGGCCAGCGCGATCACCTTGCGCGGGCGCCAACTCCGCTGGAACGTGGCGGTGCCGGCCGAGAAGGCTCCGAACGCGGCGGACGTGGCATAGGCCGGGGAGACAAACCACAGCGCGAGCCCGATCACGGTTGCCACTCCGGCCGCGGCGCGCAGTGCGACCAGCGGCTCGAGCCGGGTCCGCTCAATCGTCAGCCCGGAGCGCACGACCAGCCCCAGCGCCCGCAGCCACGTCACGGCGCCGAGCTTAGGGCGAGGCCGGGGCCGTCCGCCGTCAGCCGCACCGTGCACCCGCCCACGTGAGCCACCACGCGGTGCCGCCCGGGAACGAACCGAGGAGTCCGGCCGGAACGCCGGACACCAGACGGGGCCGATCCAGGCGCCGCTGTCCCGGGCGCCGACCCGGCGACATCCCGATGTGTGGCGGCTGCGCCCGGGTTCCGGGAGCCGGGCAGCCAGCTGAGTGTTCGCCTGGGTGAGTGAGAGCAGCTACAAACACGAACTGCCTAGTCACCGTGGTCGTCGAGCAGCGCTCTGCGACGTTCCTGTTCGCGCTTGGAGTAGGCGGCTGCCCGGATCACCTCGTCGCGCTCCAAGCCCGATCCAAGGGCGCCGCCCACGGTGGCGACCGAAGCGACGAACCAGGACAACGTCCAGTACTCCGTGCCGTGAAGCGGGGTTCGTGTCAGGGAAGCGAACACTCGGTCGTTGAGGATGAACAGCGCCGACACCAAGTTGATGACCATCAAACCCACGTAGCAGACGAGCACCCCGATCCCCACGGTCACGACGGTCGAGGCGTTGTAGAGAGCCGCCCTCTGCCTCGCCTCCGGCGAGCTCTCTGGTGGTCGATGCCACAGGTTCGCGTCCACGATCAGCCAGCCGATCATGATCGCGACAGACCCGACCGTGGCGATCACGAGGCGTGGCGTGCTCAGGGACGCGGCCAGGCTCCAGACGGTGGAGTTCACGGTGGCGACTGCTCCCGTGGCGAGTGCGGCCGCCAGGGCTTTCGACAAGCCCGGCACCAACCGCCACGGCCGGTTGGCGCGGACCATACCGGCGAGCACCCGCAGGTAACCGCGCGGCCCGCTGACGACGTACCGAACATCGTCGGCCTCCTCCTCACCGGGTTGGCCCGGATGAATAGGCGCGAGACGATCGACGAAGGGCCCCAGAAGCGGCTGCCTTCGCGGAGGTCCTTCAGCCCCAGTGGTTTGCGGACCCGCCAAGCCAAGCACAGCTTCTTCAACGGCCCGCCGGGCCCTTGCCTGCAGCCGCAGGCCGCCCAGTGAAGGAAGAGAGAGCAGCGCCAAGCCGTGTTCGTGACTCAGATTCACAGCGAGCTTGCGCCCGTGTGAGTGCAGCGGAAGGTCGGTGAGGGCCACGACGATGTCCCAGTTCTCCGCACTCCCACGGTCCCTGATCCGGCGCATCAAGGTGGTCGGGTCCTCGGTCCCTGAGGTGAAGGGCTCACTGACCACCTCGACGTCGAACCGTCGCCCCTGGCCCGACTTGTCGGCGAGCCGATCAGGAAGTGTCCGGGCCATGCGCTGAGCGATCTCCGTCGGCGCGTCCGGGTCCGCGAGGAGCGCCACGACCGTAACGCCCTGCGACGACACCGGCATCGCTGGACCCTTCTCGTCGACTGTTCCCGCGATCGCAAGTGCCCACAGGATGCCCCCGGGGTGGCGTCGGCGCCGTGTGACACGCTGGCCCTCGCCGGCCGGTGCAGGCGGTACGGCCAGATCTCCCCGTTCTCCCGGTACAGGGCAACGCTCCCGTCTGCACCGCATGCCGCGTCACCGGCCACCCGTTCGGTGTCCAACCCGGAGGGACGCATCGATCCGCGCCCACCGCACGTCAGGCAACGGCACACCCAAATCAACCATCCCCTGATCCAAACGAAACCGCCTGGTGCAACGCGGTGACTGCCGTGTTTGAGAGGTCCTCGCGCACTTCGCGGTCCGTCCCGGAGCCGCAACACGACACCCTGCCTGAGCTGTTGGTGCTCCGGAACGCGTCGTGGCCTGCAACCTCAACCGACTCACCGACCACGGGGCTCCTGGTGGTCGGCGCGGATGGCGCGACTTCCGCTCTCCGGTCGTACCGGCTGGCCCCCTGACCTTCGTCCGCTAGGAACGGTCAGTGAACGTCCCGGTGCAGGCCCGCAATTCAGATCGCGATCGCCGGTTGGGCCAAACCGGCGATCGCGGCGACCATTGAGGTTGTCCGCATCCGGCTGGGCTTGGCGGTGGAGCCGTAGCGGACACCCCAAGAAGGAAGTGAACATCGCTCCTGATCGCGAGCAGGGCACCGCGTCCGCACCACCGGATCGTGGTGAGCTACGACGAGCGGATCACGCGGTCGTCTTTGTCGTCTGAACGGCGAGGCTCTGACCTGCACAGATCCTGCTCCGGGACGCGGTCGGCGGCCACGCTCCGGCGGTCCTCGTAGCGGCTCCTCCTGACCCGGGTGTCAGGATCGCGTCACGGAGTCGGTAGCGTGGTCGGGTGAGTGAGAAGACCCTGCAGCACCGGATCGACGGTCCCGACGACGCCCCCGTACTCGTCCTCGGTGCGGCGCTGGGAACCACATGGCACATGTGGGACCGGCAGATCCCCGAGCTGGCCCGCCACTGGCGGGTCGTCCGTTTCGACCTGCCCGGCCACGGCGGTTCCCCCGCCCACGCGGCGTCCTCCATCGCCGAGCTGGCCGACCGGCTGATCGCCACGCTCGACGGCCTCGGCGTGGACCGCTTCGGCTACGCCGGCTGCAACATCGGCGGCGCCATCGGTACGCAGCTGGCGCTCACCCGCCCGCACCGCGTCACCTCCCTGGCACTGGTGTCCTCCTCACCGCGCTACGGGACCGCCGACGCCTGGCGGCAGCGCGGCGTCGTCATCCGCACCAACGGACTCGACCCGATCGCCCGCACCGCCCCCGAGCACTGGTTCACCCCGGTCTTCGCCGGCGCCCAGCCCGCCATCGTCGAATGGGCCGTCCAGATGGTGCGGACCACCGACCCCGGCTGCTACATCGCCGCCTGCGAGGCGCTGGCCTCCTACGACGTGCGCTCCTCGCTCGGCCGGGTCGGCGTGCCCACGCTCGTCGTCGTCGGCTCCGAGGACCAGGTCACCCCGACCACCGACGCCCGCACCCTGGTCGCCGGCATACCCGACGCGAGCCTGGCGCTGGTGCCCGGCACCTCCCACCTGGCGCCCGTCGAGCAGCCCGCGGCCGTCACCGAGCTGCTCATCCGGCACTTCACCCACGCCTGGCACGACAAGCCCGGCCCCGGCGGCCAGGCGGCCATCGGTGCCGCGGCCCCCAAGCCGCAGATCGCGCCCCCGCCGCCCCCGCAGGCGCCGCCCGCCGCCATAGAGTCCGGCCTCGCCCAGCCCGAGCAGGACCGCGGCGGCACGTACGAGGCGGGCCTCAAGGTCCGCCGGGAGGTCCTCGGCGACGCCCACGTCGACCGCGCGCAGGCTGCCGCCGACGACTTCACCGGCGACTTCCAGGACTTCATCACCCGTTACGCCTGGGGCGAGACCTGGACCCGGCCGGGCCTGGACCGCCGCACCCGCAGCATCATCACGCTCACCGCGCTGACCGCCCGCGGCCACAAAGAGGAGCTGGCCCTGCACACCCGCGCGGCCCTCCGCAACGGCCTCACCCCGTCAGAGATCAAAGAAGTCCTCCTCCACACCGCCATCTACTGCGGCGTCCCGGCCGCCAACTCCGCCTTCGCGGTGGCCCAGCAGGTCATCCGCGAGGAGACGACGCCGGAGGGGTGAGGGGGCCGCGGGCCCACGTTGAGCCCTCTTGCGGGGTGCGTCTTGCGCCGCCTTTGTGGATTGGGTCTTGCGTCGGCTCTTGTAGGTGGGCCGCCTCTTGTGGGTGGGCGTACCGTGCGTGGCTTCTGTGGTGGTCGACCGCATCGTGGGAGGTGCCTCTGGTGTTGGCGGCCGTGTTGCGTGAGCCCCTGTTGTGGTCGGCCGTATCGTGTGGGCCCCTAGTGTTGTCGGCCGCATCGTGTGCGCGCCCCATTCCCCGCCGCCCACCCGCGCTCCTTGGTTTTTCCCCGCCGCCCACCCCCCTTCGGGGGGGCGGGTCAGGTGACGAGAGAGCCTGGGTGGGCGGGTCAGGCGACGAGGGGGCGTGCGCGTCAGGCCCCGTCGGGTACGGCCCGGCGACCACCCCGCTCGCCGCCCCGCCCGCAGCTCCGCCCCACCCCGGCGTGCGGCACCCCCCCGACCGCGACCCGATAGGGCCCCGCCCACCTCCCGGGCGCCCGCCTATGTCCCGGCGTCCGCCCACCCCGGAGGGCCGCGCCCACCCTCAAGGAGCGCCGCGCCCACCCCCAGCGCGGCAAGATGGCAAACATGGAACTCACCAAGAAGACCCATGCCTGCGTCCGGCTGGAGAAGGACGGGCAGACACTCGTCATCGACCCGGGTGTCTTCAGCGAGGAGGACGCGGCCGTCGGCGCGGACGCGATCCTGGTCACCCACGAGCACATGGACCACTTCAACGAGGACCGGCTGCGGGCGGGCATGGAGGCCAACCCCGGCGCCGAGATCTGGACCCTCGCCAGTGTTGCCGAGCAGCTCTCGGCCGCGTTCCCGGGCCGCGTCCACACCGTCGGCGAGGGCGACACCTTCACCGCGGCCGGCTTCGAGGTCGAGGTGCACGGCCAGCTGCACGCCGTGATCCACCCCGACATCCCGCGCATCACCAACGTCGGCTATCTCCTCGACGGGGGCGCGGTGTTCCACCCCGGCGACGCTCTCACGGTCCCCGAGGGCCGGACGGTCGACACCCTGCTGCTGCCCGTCCACGCGCCCTGGAACAAGGTGGCCGAGGTGATCGATTATGTCCGCGAGGTCGCGCCCCGGCGGGCCATCGACATCCACGACAGCCTGCTACAGGACCACGCCCGCCCGATCTACGACTCCATGATCGACAAGCTCGGCGGCACGGACCACGGCCGGCTCACCCCCGGCAACCACACCACGGTGGGCTGACCCCCGCGGGTGACCGAGCCCCACAGACCGAGCCCCACAGACCGGGTCCGGCACCGGCATCGGTCCGGCCCCGGCATCGGGTCCGGCACCTGCCCCGGCATCGGGTCCGGTCCCGGCACCAGGTCCGCTTCCGGCACCGGGCCCGGCCCCGGCACCGGGTCGGGCCCCATCCCCGACCGGGACCGGACCCGGGCTGTCAGTGGCGGGCGGTAGGTTTGCAGACATGCGCATCGCGACCTGGAACGTCAATTCGATCACCGCCCGCCTGCCGCGGCTGCTGGCCTGGCTGGAGAGCTCCGGCACGGACGTGCTGTGCCTCCAGGAGACCAAGTGCACCGCCGAGCAGTTCCCGTACGAGCAGCTCCGCGAGCTCGGCTACGAGGCCGCGGTCAACGCCAACGGCAGGTGGAACGGCGTCGCCGTGCTCTCCAAGGTCGGGCTGGAGGACGTCCGCATCGGCCTCCCCGGCGGGCCGCAGTACGACGGCGTGGAGGAGCCCCGGGCGATCTCGGCGACCTGCGGACCGGCCCGGGTCTGGTCGGTCTACGTCCCCAACGGCCGCGAGGTCGACCATGCGCACTACACCTACAAGCTCGGCTGGTTCGAGGCCCTGAAGACCGCGGTCGCCGAGGACGCGGCGGGCGACCGCCCGTTCGCGGTCCTCGGGGACTACAACGTCGCCCCCACCGACGAGGACGTCTGGGACCCGGCCGTCTTCGTCGGCTCCACCCACGTCACCCCCGCCGAGCGCGCCGCCCTCCAGGCCCTCCGTGAGGCGGGCCTGTCGGACGTCGTCCCGCGCCCCCTCAAGTACGACCGCCCGTACACCTACTGGGACTACCGTCAGCTCGCGTTCCCCAAGAACCGCGGCATGCGCATCGACCTCGTCTACGGCAACGCCCCCTTCGCCAAGGCCGTCTCGGACGCCTACGTCGACCGCGAGGAGCGCAAGGGCAAGGGCGCCTCGGACCACGCCCCGGTGGTGGTGGACCTGGACGTCCCGCCCGTCGGGGAGTAGCGCTGCCTCGGGGCGTAACGGCCTCCCTCAGGGCGGCACGAGGCGCGTCCCTCAGCGCACGAACGTCCGTGAGGGCACGAGCACCCGCAGCTCGATCGATTCGCCCAGTGCCCGCAGCCCCGCGTCGCCCGGGTGGAGGTGGTCGCCGCTGTCGTAGGCGGGGAGCATCCGGGTCGGGGCGGCCGGGTCCCGGAGTACGGCGTCGAAGTCCAGGATCGCGTCGAAGGCGCCCCGGCCGGCGCCGTCGCGCAGGAAGGCGTTGACGGCCTGGCGGCGGGCTTCCGCGGCCGGGGTGCAGTCCGGGTAGCCGCCGCACGGCGTGAGGGTGGCCGCGACCGCCCGCAGCCCCCGCTCGTGCGCCCGCCGGGCGAGCGCCCGCAGGCCGGCGATGACGTCCTCGGCGGGGGTGCCCCAGCGCACGTCGTTGATGCCCTCGAAGACCACCACGGTCCGCGCCCCGGCCTGGGCCAGTACGTCCCGTTCCAGCCGGTGCTGGGCGCTGACCCCTCCGGTGTCCGTGCTCACCCCGTCGCCTTGATAGCGGTCGGTGACGACGCGGTTCGCCGAGATGCCGTGATTGAGCACGCCGTAACGGGGCAGCGCCTGCTGGGCGCCGAAGCGGCGGGCGAGGACGTCCGGCCAGCGGCGGTTGGCGCCGCTCGTCGACTTCACCCCGTCGGTGATCGAATCGCCCAGCGTGACGATCGAGCCGGGCCCGCCGTCGACCTCCAGACCGGTCAGGAACGGCCAGAAGGCCATGGTCTGCGGATAGCCGCCGCCGCCCGGGTCCCGGGAGCGGTCGCCGCTGCCGTCGGCGCTCAGGTACGACAGCTGGGCCGCCTCCTGGTGCACCGGCGCCGCGGTCACCGTCCCGGGCAGATGAAGACTCACCAGCAGATCGGTGTCCGGCGGGACGGTGAAGGCCGCGGGATCGCTGAACAGCTCCGCACCGGCCGGGACCCGGGCCCCGGCCCGCGCCCGGAAGGTCAACGCCACGGGCCGGCCGTCGGCCGCCGCTCCCGTACCGCGTACCGCGATGCTCGCCGCCCCGATGGCGACCGGCGCCGCCGCGAAGGTGTTGGCGATCCGGATCCGCGGCCGCGGCCCGCCCGCGCCGCTGTGGACCACCAGCCGCACCGTACGGTCCCGCCAGGGGCCGACGGCCCGGAAGCCGGCCGTGCTCGCCGCCCAACTCCCGGTGTGGCCGCGCCCGGTGTCCCGTACCGACAGCGCGAAGACGTGCAGGGCGGCCGCCGGGGCTGCGGGCGGCAGCACCACCGACGCCACCTTCCGTCCCGGCCGCAGCGCTACGGTCACCGCGTACAACCGCGCCGGACCGGCCGACTGCCCGTCCGGGCCGTTGAGGTGCGGCAGCGCCACCGCCTTGGTGCTCAGCGGCCCGGAGCGCCAATCGGGGGCGATGAGTTCGTAGACACTGTGCGAACCGTCCCGGTAACGGACGGTGCCGCGCCCGGTGGCCTGGCCGCCCGTACCCGCCACCAGGAAGGTCAACGCATCGCCCCGGCCGCGCACCGCGACCGCCTGGCCGTCGGCCCGGACGTTGTCCGGTGTCCCGGCCGCGCTGCGCGGCCAGTGGAGCCGCGCGCCGTCGAGGGCCAGCTCGGTCCCCGGCGACCAGCCGGCCGCCGCCAGGTCCTGGGCGGACAGCGAGTGGCCCGCGCCGTCGAAATCGGCCGCGCCGGGGCGGGAGTTGTCGCTCACCGCCGTGTTGTCGAAGAGCCGGGGCAGCGGGCGGGGCGCCGCCGCCGTGGTTGCCGAGGCCGCCGGTGCGAGGGTGGTGCCCGGCAGCGCGGTGATGAGCAGCAGCAGTGACAGGGCGGTGCCCCATCGGCGTAGGCGCATCGGTCGGTGTCCCCCTCCGGCCGCGGATCCGCTTCGGGCGCACTGAAGGTAGGGAGCCTGCGGGGGCGCGTCAAGGTGGCGGACGGCGCCCGGTCATGCCGCGCGCCTGTGGCCCCGACCACAGGTCGGGTGGGACCCTGCACACCATGAACATGTCTTTCCTGGACAAGTGGCGCAAGCGACCGCCGTCCCATCGGTCCGTGCCGCTCGCCGAGTCGGTGCGCGCCGACCCGGAGAGCGTCGTCGAGTTGCTGTCCGAGTGCGAGCTGCTGCGGTCCCATGCGGCCACCGCGGGCGTCGAACTCGACGACTCCGTACGGTCGTTGGAACGGCTGGACCAGCTCAGGCCGGACTGGCGGGACGACCCCGAGGTGGCCCCCTGGCTCGGCAACGACGCGGGTCTGTACCTGGGCACCGTAGTGGTGCGTACCGTTCACGGAGCGGTCTGGCACGTCTGGCCGGACGGGCAGCCGGTGGTCCGGCTGGCGTCCGGGCGCGAGATCGACGTGGTCGCGGCCGGCCATCAGTGGGCCGACGACGGCGCACCGGAACTCTCCCAGGTCTATGCCGAGGCCGCGGAGAGCTGACCCGTAGGCCCAGGCCGCGGAGAGCTGACCCATAACACGAGGCCGCGAGAGCTGACCCGTAAGCCCGCGATCCGTCGTACCCGCCCCGGACCTACCGCCCCCGCACCCGCCGGCGAGGGCGCCCTCCGACCCCGAACACCATCAAGCCGACTTACCCGATTTATCCCCCCGAACCCGCCTGTACGTGCGTGTCAGGGCGTACCGCCTCATTCTCCCCGGTAGTTTGCGGGCTCTCCGCTGTACGGATGAGAGTGGGCAGGTCGGACATGGCCGGTGAGGCGCTGATTGAACTGCGCGGGGTCAACAAGCACTACGGAAAACTGCACGTCCTCCAGGACATCGACCTCACCGTCGGCCGTGGGGAGGTGGTCGTGGTCATCGGGCCCTCCGGGGGCGGGAAGTCCACCCTGTGCCGGGCCATCAACCGCCTGGAAACCATCGAATCGGGCACGATCACACTCGACGGCAGACCGCTGCCCGAAGAGGGCCGGGCGCTCGCCCAGTTGCGCGCCGAGGTCGGCATGGTCTTCCAGTCGTTCAACCTCTTCGCCCACCGGACCGTGCTCGACAACGTCATGCTGGCCCCGGTGAAGGTCCGCAAGAAGCGGAAGGACGAGGCCGCGCGGCGCGCCCGTGAGCTCCTGGACCGGGTCGGGCTCGCCTCCCAGGCCGAGAAATATCCCGCCCAGCTCTCCGGCGGCCAACAACAGCGCGTCGCCATCGCCCGCGCGCTCGCCATGGACCCCAAGGCGCTGCTCTTCGACGAACCGACCTCCGCACTCGACCCGGAGATGATCAACGAGGTGCTGGAGGTCATGCGGCAGCTCGCCCACGAGGGCATGACGATGGTCGTCGTCACCCACGAAATGGGCTTCGCCCGGTCCGCCGCCAACCGCGTGGTGTTCATGGCCGACGGCCGGATCGTCGAGGACCGCACCCCCGAGGAATTCTTCACCGCCCCGCGCAGCGAGCGGGCGAAGGACTTCCTCTCGAAGATCCTCAAGCACTGAACGGGGGTGCCGCCATGCCATACCGACACACCACGCGCCTGCCCCGCACCCGCACGGCCCGCCTGCTCGCCGTAGTGGCCGTCCTCGCGCTGGTCCTCGCCGGCTGCGGCCGGGCCGGCAGCCCACCGGTCAAGGGCCCCAAGGGCAGCGAACTGCCCCGCTACCCGGTCGCCAAGAACTTCCGGCTGCCGTCCTCCCCGACCTGGACGGCGGCCAAACGCCGCGGCCACCTCATCATCGGCGTCAAGGAGGACCAGCCCTACCTCGGCGAGAAGGACCCCGCCACCGGCGTCTACACGGGCTTCGACATCGAGATCGCCAAGATGATGTCCGCCGCCCTCGGCTTCCCGCCCCGCACCATCCAGTTCCGGACCATCGCCTCCGCCAACCGCGAGACCGCCCTCCAGAACGGCCAGATCGACCTCTACGTCGGCACCTACACCATCAACGACAAGCGCAAGAAGCTGGTCGGCTTCGCCGGTCCCTACTACCTGGCCGGCCAGTCCCTGCTGGTGCGCACCGACGAGCACGACATCCACGGACCGCAGGACCTGGCCGGCAAACGAGTCTGCTCCGCGGCCGGCTCGACCCCGTACCAGCGCATCCAGTCCGAGTACCCCAAGGCCGTCCTCGTCGCCTACGACACCTACTCGGTGTGCGTGGACAACCTGCTCACCTTCCAGGTCGACGCGGTCACCACCGACGACGCGATCCTGCTCGGCTACGCCGCCAAGGTCCCCCGCGAACTCAAGGTCGTCGGCAAACCCTTCTCCGAGGAGCCCTACGGCATCGGCGTCCCGCGCGCCGACAACGCCCTGCGCTTCGCCCTGGACGACGCGCTCGCCGTGAACGAGAAGAACGGCAACTGGAAGAGGGCGTACGACGCGACCCTCGGACTGTCCGGGATGCCCGCCCCCAAGCCGCCCCCGATCGACCGCTACCCGGCGTCCTGAGCCGCCAAGGAACCGACCGATGAACGTTCTCCTCGACAACCTCTCCCTCTACGCGGAGGGGCTGCTCGGCACCGTCGAACTCACCGTCTACGCCTCCCTGCTGGCGCTCGCCATCGGCTTCCTCATGGCCGCCTTCCGGGTCGCCCCGGTCCGCTCGCTGCGGGCCTTCGGCACCGCCTGGGTGACGGTGCTCCGCAACACCCCGCTGACCCTGCTGTTCTTCGCCGTGGTGCTGGGCCTGCCGCGGTTCGGCCTGGTCCTGCCGTTCAAGCTCTTCGCCATCCTGGCGCTCGGCTGCTACACCTCCGCCTTCATCTGCGAGGCGGTCCGTTCCGGCATCAACACCGTGCCGACCGGCCAGGGCGAGGCGGCCCGCAGCCTCGGCATGACCTTCCCGCAGACCCTCGGCATCGTCGTCCTGCCCCAGGCGTTCCGCTCCGTCATCCCGCCCATCGGGTCCACCCTGATCGCGCTCGCCAAGAACTCCGCGATCGCCGGCGCCTTCAGCGTCGTCGAACTGCTCGGGGTCTACAAACCGCTCAATGAGCTGGGTTACAGCATCATCTGGACCTTCGTCTGGATCGCCGTCGGCTATCTGATCGTGACCCTGTCCATCAGCGCGATCTTCAACGTGCTGGAGAAGCACTACGGAGTCGCCCGATGACCGCCAACGCCCTCTACGACGTCCCCGGCCCCCGGGCCAGGGCCCGCCACCGGGCCTACGGCCTCGCCGGAACGCTCGTGATCCTCGCCCTGATCGGCTGGATCCTCTACCTCCTCTTCGTCACCGCCCAGTTCACCACCGCGAAGTGGAGCCCCTTCACCTACATCGGCATCCAGGAACTCCTGCTGACCGGACTGGCCAACACCCTGCGGGCGTTCGGATTCGCCGCGGTGCTGTCGTTGGCCTTCGGCGCGGTGCTCGCCATCGGGCGGCTCTCCGTCCACCGGCCGATCCGCTGGCTGTCCACGCTGATCGTGGAGTTCTTCCGCGCGATGCCCCTGCTCGTCATGATCTTCTTCATCTACGTGGCGCTCCAGGTGCCACCGCTGCCCGCCCTGGTCGCCGGCCTCACGCTCTACAACGGCTCGGTCCTCGCCGAGGTCTTCCGCAGCGGCATCAACGCCGTCGAACGCGGCCAGGGCGAGGCCGCCTACGCGCTCGGCATGCAGAAAACCCAGGTCATGACGTACGTCCTGGTGCCGCAGGCGGTCCGGGCGATGCTGCCGGCGATCATCAGCCAGCTGGTCGTCGCGCTCAAGGACACCTCCCTTGGATTCCTCATCACCTACGAGGAGTTCCTGCACGCCGGCAAGCTCATCGCCTCCAACCTCGACTACGACCTGCCGTTCATCCCCGTCGTCATGATCATCGCGCCGATCTACATCGGGATGTGCATGCTGCTCTCCTGGTTCGCCAACTGGGTCTCCCGGCGCCAGAAGCGCAACCCCAAGGTCGAATCCGCCGAGGTGGCCGCCGCCGAACCGGGGAACCTCATGACGGGCGACCACCAGCGGCCTGCGCTCTGAGTCGGGGGCCTGAGGCAGGTGTCCTGGGGCGGCGGCTTCTGACACAGGTGTCCCGGGGTGGTGGCTCCTCCAGGCAGGCAGGCAGGTCGGTGGGTGCCCTGGGGCGGGCTCCTGAGGTAGGTGCCGTGGGACGGTGGCTCCTGAGGCAGGCAGGTCGGTAGGTGCCCTGGGGCGGTGGCTCCTGAGGCAGGTGCCGTTGAGGCGGTGGCTCCGCTCCTTCCGGGGACGTGGCGTGCGGAGCCGTCGTCAGCGGATGCGGCGGGCGAGCCAGGGGCTGAGCGCCCCGCCCAGGACCAGCTCCTTGTACGTCTCATCGCCGGGCAGCGGCACGACCAGCCACTGGCCCGGCGGGAAGAACCGCGTCTTCACGTGGGCCAGACCGCCGTACACCGACCGCAGGAACGCCGGCACCGCATCCCGCGGCACATCCGCGAACTCCACCCCGTCCACGGTGACCTTCGCATCGTCCTCGGGGAACAACTGGACGGTGACCGCCGGGTCCCCGCCCAGCTCCACGAATGCCTCGTGCGGCAGCGAGCCGTCCGGGTCCAGTACGGCGAACGCCCCGGCGGAGGTGCGCCGGGAGGTCACATCCGCACCGATGTCGTCCGTGACGGTCACGTCGAGGCGGTACTCCTCGGCGACCTCCCGGACGGCCGTGACGGCGGACTCGGTCGTGGGCAGATGCGGCTGCGGCAGCGGGCCGGGATCCGGCAGGGGCTGCGGGCCGGGAGCGGAATTTCCCATACCAGCGATCATGCCACCGGCTGTCTTCGGGCCCGGGCGCACGGCCGCGCGGGGCTACACCCGCCACACCCCGTCCCGCATCAGCTCCCGCCCCGCCTGCTCGTTCACCTCGCGCCACGCCAGGATCCGGCGCGGCCGGAACACGAGGAACACCCAGGCCTCCCGGCCGCGCGGATCCCAGCCGAGCTTCCCGCTGAACGCGCTGCCCATGCCCTCGGGCAGCGCGTCGGACGCGACGGTCTCGACCGTGCTCTCGATGAGGACCACGTCCCGGGTGGGCCCCAGCGCCACCCAGCAGACACCGTTGGCCCGCAGATTGCGGGCCGTCGGGTTGTTCTTCTTCGTGGCCATCACCAGCCGCTCGTCATGCCAGACGAACGACAGGGGCACGAGGTAGGGCGCGCCGTCGGCGGCCGCCGAGGAGACCCAGGCGTCCTCGTCCGTCGTCAGCCGTGCGAGCACATCGCGCTTGCGCTGCCCGGCGTCGCGGGCCGGTGGTGGGGAGATGACCATGCGGTGAGGCTAGCGACCACGAACCCCCGCCGCCTCGGGCCTGCGCTGTACGCCTTGGGGCCTACGACCGGGCGTCGGGCTCGCGGGCGTCCGGCTCGCGGGAGGGCGGCGGCCGTTCCGAGCGGGGCTCGCAGAGGAGAACCACGGGTCGATAACCAGGGGTCGAGAACTAGGGAGCGAGAACCAGGGGTTGAGAACCACGGGTTGATACGGGGTGAGGTGGGGTCAACCCGTGGTGCGATGACCGGGGGCGGCGTTCATGGAACCGTTGATGACATCAACAGCCCGTCAGGCCGAAGACCCGGTCGGACAACGTCATTTCGGGAGGCCCACCATGACCACGCTCACCCCCATCACCCCCATCACCCCGCTCACCCCCCTCGACGTAGAGCGTTCCCTCGTTACCTGCTCCCGCGCTTCCTGCTCCCGCGCTTCCTGCTCCCTCGCATCCTGCTCCGTCGCATCCTGCTCCGTCGGGGTTCGTCATAGCCACGCCGACTCTCCCCACCGGGCCGACGAACCGGGGCCGGCGCCCCCGCGCCGTCTACTCGCGCACCGGGACGGAGACGTACGACGGATCGTCCGCGGGAGAGGAGAACGTCAGTCGGGCCCCGGACGGATTGTGCTCGATGTACAGCGGATCGACGGTGTCCACGACCACCGCCAGCTTGTGCCCGGCCGGCACGTCGTACGCGGTCGAGAACAACTCCAGGTCCACGCCGAACGGCTGCCCGGGCGTCTTGCCGTGGAAGGTGAACGGCGCGTGGGTGACCAGCTTGCCGATGCCGAGCGGACCGACGTCATAGAGGTACGCGATCGCGGTACCGCTCTCGGCGGTGCTCGTGACGGTGGTGTGCAGACGGGTGGTGCCGCGAACCCGCTGCCCGGTCTCGTACCGCTCGGACTGCCAGACGGCGGCCAGCGAACGTGGCAGCAGCGGGATCGAGGCCATCGGCGGCAGCCGGAAGAACTGGTCCAGCATGCTGGAGAGGAAGATCAGCCCACCGTCTGCGCCGGAGTCCCAGTTGGTGTGGATGTTCCGGCTGCCGTCCAGGGCGATCTTCCGGTGCGCGGACGGCACGTCCTTCCAGCTCTTGTAGCCCTCGTAGGCGCCGGTGGAACGCGACTTGAGCAGTACCGGAGATTCCTTGTCGACCCCGTTGTCGGCGCCCTTGAGATAGTGGTCGAACCACCGCTTGGTGTCGGTCCAGGTGTCGTCGGGAAGCCCGAACAGCCCGAAGGCCTCGGCGGTCGCATGGTCGCCGGGCCGGAACTCCAACCGCTTCGGCCCCTTGAGCTTCTCGAAGAAGTCGGCGTACTGGTTGGGCGGGAAGAGCGAATCGCCCCAGGCGTTCCCCAGCATGATCGCCGCGCCGTTGGCGTTGATCCGGTCCAGGTAGGTGGCGGGGGAGCGCTTCTTCCCCCAGGCGACCAGGTCCTTCTCCTTGGAGAGGTTGGAGGTCATGAAGTCCTTGAGGACGGTTCGGAGTTCGGGGCTCGGCCGCCCGGTCAGCTCACCCGCGCCGCCGAGCATCGCCGCCGCCTGCAGATGCTGGGTCCGTCCGCTGTATATCGAGTCGATCAGGTTGGCCCAGCCGCTGAGCGCCGCCACCACCTTGATCCGCTTGTCGAACGCGGCGGCCAGCAGACTGATCCCGGCCCCGTAGGAGACCCCACCCATACCGACCTTCTGCGGATCGGCAGGGGTGTTCGCCAGTGCCCAGTCAATGACCTTCGAAGCGTCGGCGATGTCCTCGGGCCCGGCGGTCTCGATCTCACCGCCCGACTGCCAGAAGCCGCGCGAGTTGTATCCGACGACCACATATCCCGCGTCGGCCAACTTCTTGGCCTGTGCCATGTATTCGACCTGCGGCATCGCCCAGCTGGTGGGCAGCACGATGACCGGGTACCGCCGAGTCCCGTCCGCGCCGGCCGGGGTGAAGACGTTGGCCTTGAGGGTGATCCCGCCCTCGCCCTTGATGTCGACGAACCGCACGGAAGCGGACCCGGCGGACGCCGTGGCCGCGGAGGCGGCGTCCGGGGTCGCCGCCTGAGCGGTGGCCGGTGCGCCGGTGAGCACGGTCGTGGCCAGCACCGCCGCCGAAACGGTGCCGATCGCGGCGCGCAGGGTCGTACGGGAGGGGGTCATCTTCTGCTCCAGATCTCGATGCGAGCCGGCCGCACGCTGTCTGGGGACAGGAGGGGCATACGCCCGGCCCGAGGTGACTGGAGAGTAAAGTCCGACCCTTACCGAAGGTAACCCATCGGTAGGTTACGGGTGGGTAACAGCATTGGGTCGGGCGTGAGTCGGGGGTGAGGCGAAGGTGAGGTGGGGGTGAGTTGGGGTGAGTGGTGCTGAGTCGGGGGCGAGTTGGGGTGAGCGGTGGCGAGTCGGGGGTGAGTTGGGATGAGCCATGGTGAGTCGGGGGTGAGTGGTAGCGAGGGGTGGCGAGTTGGGGGGGGCGAGTGGGGGGACGAGCTAGGGGTGCGTTGGGGTGGGTGGAGGAGGGGGAGGGGAGGGGTGGGGCCGGGGGGAAGGAGAGGCAAGGATGAGCCGAGAGCTGGTTGGCGGTGAGTTTGGGGAGGGCAGTTCATGAAGGCGACTGAGGCGGCTCAGGCGACTGAGGTGGCTGAGACGACTGAGGCGACTAAGGCGACTGAATTGGCTGGGGCGACCGAGGCGGCTGGGCCGACTGAGGCTGCTGAGATGGTGGCGCGGGTGCAGACGCCGTTCGATGTGAGTGAGCGGCGGGCCTGGGTGGGGAGTGCGGCCGCCTACGAGACCGGGTTCGGCAGGCTGTGTGCGTATGCGGTGCCGGCGCTGCTCGAAGCTGGTGGGGTGGGGCCGGGCACGCGTGTGCTCGATGTGGGGACGGGCCCGGGGGCGGTGGCCGTGGCGGCGGCTGCGCGGGGCGCTCAGGTGGTGGCAGTGGATGCCGAACCCGGGATGGCTGAGCGTGCCGCCCAGGCCGTTCCGGATGCTTTCGTATACATAGCGGCTCTGCCTCAACTTCCTTTCGGGGATGGCAAGTTCGACGCCGTTGTGGGGAACTTTGTGCTCAATCATGTGGGGCGGCCGCGGGTGGCGCTCGCGGAGCTGCGTCGGGTGACCCGGCCGGGCGGACGGATTGCGGTAACGGTCTGGGCGGTGCCGGCGGCGTCCGGGCAGGCGCTGCTCGGCCGGGCCGTGGCGGCAGCCGGGGTGCCGCGGCCGGCCGATGTGCCCGCGCTCGCGCCGGAGGACGACTTCCCGCGTACGGAGGAAGGGCTCACGGCGCTGCTGAACGAGGCGGGGCTCGTCGAGACGGGGTGCCGTTCGTTGGTCTGGAGCCACCACACGACCTTGGAGGAGTGGTGGCAGGGGCCGGCGGCGGGGGTGGCCACGATAGGAAGGATCGTCACCGGTCAGGGGGCGGAAGGGGCCGAGCGTATTCGGCAGCAGTTCGCCTCGCTGGCCGAAGAGTTCACGGATGGCAACGGTGGGCTGGTGCTGCCGCACCGGGCGTTGTTGGCGTACGGGAGGGTGCGCCAGGTGGCGTGAGGGCCCATCACCGTGGGGCCCGAGCGCGCGGCAAGGGCGGCAGGGTCACAGGGACTTGCTCGTGGAGCCGTCGGAGACTCCCCCCACTACCGCGGCATCTACGATCTACGACGCACACTGAGCGGGAGGAAGGGCGTCTGCCTGGCGGTCTTCCACGTCGCGGACTTCGACCCTGCAGACCCCCACCCTGCGGTCTTCTGCGTCAAGCGGTCTGCGGTGTCGCGGATTTCTACGTTGCGGACGTCTAGCTCGCGGGGGAGACGGTGGGCGGGGTGGGGGCGGCGGAGAGGGTGGTGAGGAAGGTTGAGAGGGCGGCGTTGAAGTCGGTCTCCTGTTCCAGGTTCGGCATGTGGGCTGCTTCGGGGATGATCGCCAGGGTGCTGTTCGGGATGCGCCGGTGTAGGTCCTGGGCGTCGCTCACGGGGGTGTACACGTCCTCCGCGCCGACAACGACCAGTGCCGGTACGGACATTCGCGTCAGCAGCTCCCGGTAGTCGGGACGCTCGGCGCGGCCGCGTAGGGCGGCCGCCGCGCCCTCGGGCGGGGTGCCCGTCATCATGCCCAGGACGTGTGCGGCTACCTCCGGCCGGGCCGCGATGGTGCTCGGTGCAATCATCTTGTCGAGCACCTCCTGCGCATAGCCGGTCATCCCCTCGCGCAGCAGGCGCTCGGCCATTGCTCGGCGGCCCGCCTTGCCCTCGTCGGTCTCGGGTGCCGCGAACGTGTCGGCGAGCACCACGCCACTGATCCGCTCGGGGAAGAGGCGGTAGCACTCCATGACGATCTGGCCGCCCATGGAGAGCCCGCCCAGCACGCAGCGCTCAATGCCCAGGTGGTCGAGCAGGCCGGCGATATCGCGGGCGAAGGTCTCCAGCGGAGTGGTGCCCGGGACGACCGAACTCTCGCCGTAGCCCCGCAGATCGGGGGTGATCACCCGCCGGCCGGCCCGGCTGAAGTGGGCGATCTGCGGACGCCACATGGAGCGGTCGAAGGGGTGCCCGTGGATGAGGACCAGTGGTTCGCGGCCTTCCTCGTTCCGGTGGCTCTCCTTCCGATCGCCCGCGTCCTCGTAGCCGATGGTGATCTCGCCTATGACGGCTGATCCGGCTGTTCCGTGTGATGCGGCTGACCCGGTTGATCCGTGTGATGCGGCCGATCCGACTGATCCGAGCGATTCCATGTGGGACATCCCCTCAGCGGCAATGTGATGGCTCGATGCTATGAGGTGCAATCGCTCGGCACAATAGGGATAATGTGCTCGGTGCAATGCGGGATGTGTGGCAAGGTTCGGTGCAAGGTTCGGTACGGGACGGGGGCCTGTTCCCAAGCCCGGTCCAGGCACCGGACCCGGGCCAGGGCTCAAACCCGGCCCCGGTTCATACCTGACCGGGTTCAGAGCCAGCCCGGACCAGAGGGGCGGGAAGGCGGGAAGGGGCGACGATGGACGACTACCGAGGGTTGGCTGATGGGTTGGCGGCGGACATTGCGGCGGGGCGGTTGCGGCCCGGGGAGCGGTTGCCGCCGTTGCGGCGGTTCGCCCGGGACCGGCGGATCGCCAGTTCCACCGCGGCCCGCGTGTACCGCGAACTGGGTCGGCGCGGACTGACCGTCGGCGAGGTCGGCCGCGGCACCTACGTCCGTACCGCCGTGCCGCGCGCCGAAGTCGCCCTGGCCGAGCCCGCGGAGGCCCGGATCGACCTGGAGCTCAACTTTCCGGTGTTGCCCGAGCACCCCGCACTGCTCGCCAAGAGCCTCGAACGTCTGGTGCGCCCCGACGCGCTGGCCGCCGCGCTCCGTCCGGTGGGCCCGGCCGGTACGGCCGCGGCGCGGCAGGTCGCGGCCGCCCATCTCGCCCGGGCCGACTGGGCCCCGGAACCCGACCAGTTGCTCTTCGCGGGCAACGGGCGGCAGGCGGTGGCCGCCGCGATCGCCGCGCTGGTGCCGACCGGTGAACGGCTGGGCGTGGAGGCGCTGACGTATCCCGTGGTCAAGGGCATCGCGGCCCGGCTGGGCATCACCCTCGTCCCGCTCGCCATGGACGAGCACGGGCTGACGCCCGACGCGGTCCGGGCCGCCGCCCCGCTGCGCGCCGTCTACCTCCAGCCGGCGTTGCACAACCCGCTCGGCATCACGATGCCCGACCCGCGACGACGTGAACTGGTCGATGTCGCCAGGGAGTTGGACCTGAAGATCGTCGAGGACGCGATCTACGGGTTTCTGCGCCCCGACCTTCCGCCGCTGGCGGCCCTGGCGCGGGAGCGCACCGTCGTGATCGACAGTCTGTCCAAGCGGCTGGCGCCCGGCCTGTCCCTGGGGTTCCTCACGGCGCCCGAGCAACTGACCCGCGAGCTGGTGACCGCGCTCCGGTCGGGGACCTGGACCGCGTCCCGTTTCGCGCTGGAGGCGGCCACCGGCTGGATGGCCGACGGCACCGCGGCGGCCCTGGAGGAGGCCAAACGTGCCGATGCGGCCGACCGCCAGCGGATCGTCGCCGAGCGGCTGGCCGGGTTCCGCGTCCGGGCCGATCCGCAGGCGTACCACTGCTGGTGGGACCTGCCGGAGCCGTGGCGGGCCGACACCTTCGTCGCGGCCGCCGCGCGCCGGGGGATCGCGGTCACCCCGGCCGGAGCGTTCGCCGTCGGTACGGGGCACGCGCCCAACGCCGTACGCCTGGCGCTCGCCTCCCCGCCGCTGGACGCCCTGGCCGAGGCGCTGGACGTACTGGCCGGGCTGGCCCGGGGCGTACCGGAGGACAGCGGTCCGGCGGAGTGAGCGGATGGTCGAGTGGGTGGGCGGTCGGTGAGTGGACGGTCGGTGAGGGGATGGTGGAGTGGGTGGACGGTCGGTGAGCGGACGGCCGAATGGGCGGACGGTCGGGTGGGCGGACGGCCGGGACGGTGCGCGGTCGTCGGGAGTCGCGTCGGCCCCTCGGCTCAGGTGCCGCTCATCATGTCCGCGAGACCGGTCCGCATATCGTCGGCGTTCATCACCGGCTGGAGCGAGACCTTCGCGTTCAGATCCACGAAGAACGATTCGAGCAGTGGCGGCATCTGGGAGGACTGCTGCATGTCGAAGTAGAAGAAGCAGGTGCGGTCGCCGTCTTCGAGGGTGAAGTACGCCGCCTCCGGCTGCAGGGCGGCGAATGCCGCATCCATGATCTTCGACAGGGTGCCGTTCTTGAGTACCGCGTTGCCCGCCTCGGTCGGTATCCGGGCCTTCAGGACCATCCTCATCGGGCTCACTCCTCGGCTGGCTGTGGAGTCCTCTTCTGTCCCTGTATCTCCCCAGGGTCCTGTTTGTTTCAGCGTCTCACGGCGTGGCCCGGCGGTCAGGCCGGGCAGTCGGACCGAATGGCCAGGCAGCCGCACCGAAAGACCGGGCCGGTGGCCGGCCCCGCAGTCGGTGCTCCCCTAGCCAATGGCCCGGCAGTCCGTGACCCCGTAGCCAGTGACCCCGTAGCCAGTGCCCCCCGCAGTCAGTGCAGCGGTTCGGGGCGGCCGGTGGGTGGTACTTCCTCGGCCGGTGGCACCGGGCCCGGTGGCGTACCGTCGCCGAACGGGCGGCCGCCCAACTCCTCGCGGTGGTGCGGCGTCAGCCAGCCGGACAGGTCCGGGCCGACCGGGACCAGGCCGGTCGGATTGATGCCCGAGTGCACCCGGTAGTAGTGCTGCTTGATGTGGTGGAAGTCGACGGTGTCACCGAAGCCCGGGGTCTGGAACAGGTCCCTGGCGTAGGCCCACAGCACCGGGTCCTCGGCCAGCTTGAACCCGTTGCACTTGAAGTGGCCGTGGTAGACCGCGTCGAAGCGGACCAGTGTGGTGAACAGCCGGATGTCGGCCTCGGTGATCGTGTCGCCCACGAGGTAGCGGCGGTCCGAAAGCCGCTCGGACAGCAGGTTCAGGCGCCGGAAGAGATCGTGGAAGGCCGATTCGTACTCGCTCTGCCCGGTGGCGAATCCGGCCCGGTAGACCCCGTTGTTGACGTCGCGGTAGACGCCCGCCATGACCACGTCGATCTCCTCGCGCAGCGGCTCCGGGTACAGGTCCGGCGCGCCGGGGCGGTGCAGCGCCGTCCATTCCGTCGCGAAGTCCAGAGTGATCTGCTGGAAGTCGTTGGTGACCAGCTGACCGCTGGGGATGTCCACGACGGCGGGCACGCTGACCCCGCCGGGATAGTCCTTCTCGCGGGCGTCGTACGCCTCGCTGAGGTAGCTGATGCCGAGTACGGGGTCGCGGCCGTCCGGGTCCAGGGTGAAGCGCCAGCTGCGGTCGTCCTGGATGGGGTCGGCGATGGCGAGCGAGAGCGCGTCCTCCAGCCCGAGCAGCCGCCGGGAGACCACGGCGCGGCTCGCCCACGGGCAGGCGCGGCTGACCACCAGGCGGTAGCGGCCGGCCTCGACCGGCCACCCGTCGCGGCCGTCCGCCGTGATGCGGTCCGCGAAGCGGCTCTTGGAGCGCTTGAACGGCTTGCTGCCGTACGCGGCGTTGCCCGCGCCCTCGGTGTGGCCCGCGCCCGCGCCCTCGGCGTTGCCGCTGCCGCTGCCGTCCCCGTTGGGGTCGCCACTTCCCTTGCTGTTGCCGGGCATCACCGGCTCCTTCCGTCTGCGGTGAAGCGGACCGTCAGGTCCTTACGCCCCTCAACCCCCTTGTTCTCCATCGTGTGCCCTCCGGGGCCGAACCTCATGGCGGGCATCCCGAACCCGGGCGGGCGACCGGGCCCCTTGCCGGCTTCCCGCTGACACCCACCAAACGCTCCGGAATTCCGGATTTCGCACGCCTTGCGGCAGGTCGCATGCCTTACGGCAGGTTGCGCGGCTTACGGCAGATTGAGTGTCTTGCCGGCAGGTCGGGTGTGGTCGGGTGTCTTGCGGGCAGGTCACATGTATTGCGGTGGAATTCCGCCGGAACGCGCGATGGAATGTGCGAAAGGTGTCCCAAGGGACCTGTTCAGCGACCCGGAGCACTGCCTACCATCGCTCGATGATCAAGAAAGCATTCAGCGTCGCCCTGGTGGGCGCCGCATTCCTGGCACCGTCCGCGACCGCCGGCGCGGCGCAGGGCTGGCAGCGCGTCGGGGGTGGCATCACGGCCGGTCTCAGCGGCATCGTGGTCGACGGCCGGCACGGCGGCACGGTGGACACCCTCGCGGTCCGCGACAACAAGAAGCCCGGTGAGAATCGCGTGGTCGCGATCGCCTACCGCCCCGGCACCGCACCCCGGGTGACCCCCCTGACCTGGCGCGGCACCCTGCCCGTCGACCTTGAGGGGATCGACGCCGTACCGGGCCGGGCCCACGAGTACGTGGCCCTGGCGAGCGACGGAACGGCGTACCGCATACGCCGCGAGAACACCACGGTCCGGGTCCTGCGCACCTTCCGGCTGCCGGGTATTTCGCCTGACGGAAACTACGAAGGATTGGCGCTGGCCGCCGTCGGCCACGGGAAAATAGCCGCCGTCTGGGCGGACCGTGGAAGCAATGATCACCCCGGGAAACTCACCGCGGCGGAATGGGACCCGGACACCAATGCATTCGGCTCCCGGGATTCCGCGAAATTCCGGGCACCGTACCCGAAGAAGGACGTCCGGCAGATCTCCGACGTGAAGCTCTCCTCCGACGGCGCGCTCACCGTGTCGTCCACCTCGGACCCGGGCGACGACGGACCGTTCGACTCCGCGCTCTACGCCGCCGGGCACCTCTCCGTCGGCAAGCACGGCGCCGTCCGGCTGAAGGTCTCCGACGCACCGAAGCGACTCGCCACTTTCTCCGGGCACAAGGTAGAGGCGCTGGCCTGTCTGCCGAAGTCCGCCAAGGGAGTCCTGGGCTCGGACGACGAGAACGCCGGCGGCTCGATCACGGAGGCCTCCTTCTGCCACCCGTGACGGGTTCCTTCCACCGTTCCTGACGGGTTCCTTCCGCCGTTCCTGACGGAGTCCCGCCCTCGGCTTCATGGCGTTCTGGCGCTACGGGGCAGCCGTCCCTGCCCCACCCCCGTCCCTGCCCCACCCCCACCCCCGTCTGCCCCACCCCGACCCGGCCTCACCCCAGGTGGGTCAGGTCCGGTCGCAGTCGGTGCCAGATCGGGTGGCGCAGCCGGCCGGCCGAGGTCCAGCCGCTGAAGGCGATCTCGGCGACGAGCCGGGGCTCGGCCCAGTGGGCGTCCGACGCGTCCACCGGGTTGACGAACGGGGAGCGGTCCAGCGGGATCACCCCCAGGTACCGCGCCAGTTCATGGCGCTCCCGGTCGGACAGCCCGGAGCCGACCGAGCCGACGTACCGCAGCCCGGACGGCTCCGCCACCCCCGCGAGGACGGAGCCGGGCAGCCCGGCCAGCGTGCCGTGCCCCTCCAACCAGCCGCCGATGACCACGTCGAGGGTCTCCAGATGCTTGGTCTTGCGCCACTCGGGTGACCGGACCCCGGGCAGGTACAGGGAGGTGAGCCGCTTGGCCACCACGCCTTCGAGCCCGCCCTGCAGCGAGGCCTCCCACGCCTGCTGCCCGTGCCCCTCCACATGGCCGGGCACCGACCAGTTGGGGCCGCGCAGTCCCAGTCCGGCCAGTGCGGTGCGGCGCTCGACGTACGGCGCGCCCAGCAGCGACCCTTCCAGATACATCAGGTCGAAGATCACCAGGTGGACCGGGTGCTCCATGGCCAGCCGGGCGGTGCGGCGCGGATTCACCACGCCCATCCGGCGCTGCAGCAGCCCGAAGTCCGGCCGCCCGCGCGCATCGAGGACCACGACCTCGCCGTCCAGCACCGCGATCCGGCCCTGCAACTGCGCCCCGAGCGGCGCCAGCTCCGGATACGTCGTCGTGGCGTCATTGCCCGCCCGGGTCACCAGCCGGATCGTGCCGTCGCCCGCGGTGTTGATGATGCACCGCGCGCCGTCCCATTTGGCCTCGAACGCCCACGCCGCCTCCTCGTGCGGGGCGGGCAGCGGCCCGACCGTGGCCAGCATCGGCTGGATCACGGGGTACGGAGCCGGGCCGCGCCCGGTGGAGGGGGCCATGGTTCGATCATCGGCCGACGGGCGGGGGTTCGCAGATCGACGCCGGGCCGCCGCGAGGCCCTCCGACCGCGCACCGGACCAGCCGTCCGAACAAGTCATCCGGACCAACCGCCGGGCCAGCCGCTGTACCAGCCGCCCTGCCGGCCATCCCGTCAGCCGCCCCGTCAGCTGTCCGGCCGCCGGAAGACCAGCAGATAGCGCCAGAAGAGCAGCCGGCGGATACGGCAGCCGGGGAGCAGCTCCGCGGCCTCCCGACGGATCCGGGAGAGCGGCACGGTCGGCGGGGCGGTCGGTGCCTTCACCCGGTCCGCCACCCCCGGCGGCCCGAGCGCCTCCGCCGTGCCCACGGCGAGCCGGGCGACGGCGTTCACCGGTACGGCGGCCAGGCTCCAGGCCCAGTCGGCCGGCGTCCGCTCCGGATAGCAGCCGAGGACGGCCAGCACGCCACCGGGCGCGAGCGCCGCCCGGAGCGCGCTCACCGTCTCGAAGGGCATGTGGTGCAGGCTCGCCAGGCAGGAGATGAAGTCGTAGTGGCCGGGCGGGAGTTGGAGCCGGGACGCGTCCGCCCGCTGGTAGCGCACCGGTGGTGCGCCGGGCGTCTCCGCGGCGGCGGCGCGGGCCCGGGCGAGCGCGTCCGGCGACGGATCCACCGCATGGACGTCGATGCCCCGCGCGGCCAGCCGCCGCGCGAACCGCCCGGTGCCGCATCCGACGTCGAGCGCCGTACGGCAGCGCGGCGGCAGCTGCCGTAACAGCAGCCGGTGGTAGTGGTCGTTGTGATCGAACGGCATGCGGCGACTGTAGGCGACGGTACGAGGGCTCCCCGGCGCGCAGCCAGTCCGTGCATGCCGACCCACCAGGCACGGGCGGTCCCCGCCCGGCGCCGGCCCCGCCCCCTTACCTAAGATCGTTTGCGGTATGCCGAGAGGCGTGGACCGAGCGAGCGACGGAGGGGTGCCGATGAGTCGGGGAGTGCTGGTCACGGGGGCCTCGCGGGGGATCGGACGGGCGGTGGCCGAGCGGTTCGCCGCGGACGGGGACCGGATCGCGCTGCACTACGCGTCCCGGCGGGAGGCGGCGGAGGAGGCCTTCGCCGGGCTTCCGGGGAGCGGACACGTGCTGGTGCACGGGGACGTCAGTACCCCGGAGGGGGCCGAGGCGGTGGTCGCGGCCGCCGTGCAGGGGCTGGGCGGCGTCGATGTCCTGGTCAACAACGCCGCGGCGAACGAGCCGCATCCGCTGGACCGCACCACGTTCGAGGACTGGCAGCGGGCCTGGCGGCGGATCGTGGACGTCAATCTGCTCGGTGCGGCGCATGTGAGCTACTGCGCGGCGCGGAACATGATCGAGCGCGAGGTGGAGGGCCGGATCGTCAACATCGGCTCGCGCGGCGCCTACCGCGGTGAGCCGGACCATCCGGCGTACGGCGCGACGAAGGCGGCGCTGCATGCGATGGGCCAGTCGCTGGCGGTGCACCTCGCGCCGTACGGGATCGCGGTGGCGTCGGTGGCGCCGGGGTTCGTGACCACCGAGCGGGTCGCGGACCGGCTGACGGAGGAGGTGCGGCAGCAGAGCCCGTTCGGGCGGGTCGCCGCGCCCTTGGACGTGGCCGCGGCCGTCCACTATCTCGCCTCACCGGAAGCGGTCTGGTCCTCGGGCGCTGTATTGGACGTGAACGGCGCCTCGCACCTGAGGTGAGGGCCATCCACGGGTGTGCGGACCCGGGCCGACAGGTCGCCGGAAAAGGGGAAGCCCCGGCCGAACGGGGGAATTCGGCCGGGGCAGCTTGGGGGAGGGCGCTCGGCGCCGCTTCCAATTGAACGATAAACCACTCACCAGAGCAATACGCTGCGGAGTGACCGTTCTCACCCTTTGATGCGTGTTTGTGATCGTTCGGTGATGCGCCCGAAGCCGGCCGCCAGTGACAGGGGCCCGCATGCGATCTGCGCCCTCACGGTTCGATGCGGGCCGGTCGGTAGCCGTCGTCCATCAGGCGCGGCAGATATCGGTCCAGCGCGTCGACGGTCTGGCTCCGCTCCCCGCCGCCGTCGTGCGAGAGCACGATCGCGCCCGGGTGCAGCTCCTCCATGACCGCGTCGATGATGCTGCCCACCCCTGGTTCCGTCCAGTCCCGTGAGTCGATCGCCCAGCCGACCGGCGACATGCCCAGCTCGTTGCAGATGCTCAGCGAGGGATCGTCCCAGGCACCGTACGGGGCCCGGGCCAGGTTCGGGGCGGCGCCCAGGACGTCGTCGATCAGGCTGCTGGTGCGGCCGAGTTCGCTGCGTACCGCGCCCGGCGGCAGCCCGGGGAGCTGGGGGTGGGTCCAGGTGTGGTTGCCGACGGCGTGGCCGTCGTCGGCGATGTCCTGCAGCAGCTCCGGGAAGGCATCGGCGTATTCCCCGACGACGAAGAAGGTCGCCCGGGCCCCGTTGCGGCGCAGGATCCGCAGGATCTCCGGGGTGTGGTGGGGGTGCGGGCCGTCGTCGAAGGTCAGGAAGATCTCCCGGCGGTCGGTGCCGAGCGTGTGGGCGACGTCCGGGTGCGGCGGCGAGGCCCCCGGCCCGGAGAGCGAGGTCTCGCCGGCCATGGGGCGCAGCCGGTACGCCTCCGAGGTGCTCGCCGGATCGGGGCGGCCGGGGGTGCCGCGGGGCGGTGGCCGGTGCCGGTCCGGCCGGTCCCCGGCGGCCTCCGGCGTGCCGTCCGCGGGCGGGAGGAAGAAGCGGCCGGCGGAGAGCGCGCCCACCGCGAGCGCGGCCTGCAGCAGTCTCCGCCTCGTATGGATGTGCTTATCCGATGGCATCCTTCGGTGCTCTCATGCGGGTTTCCGCGCGAGCGGGAACGACACCGGGGGCAGCGGGTTCCGTACCCGATCGGCCGGCCGGCGCGGGGCGGTTGCCCTACGGGCGCGAGGCGCGTGCGCCAGGCGGCTCCGCGGTACCGCCGACGCCCCGCGCCCGGACGGTGCTACGGGCTGACCGCCAGCACGATGTACGCGGCCAGCAGGGTGAGGTGGACGCCGCCCTGGAGGGGGGTGGCGCGGCCGGGGATGACCGTCAGGGTGCCCACGATCACGGTCAGCGCGAGCAGCACCAGATGGCTGGCGCCCAGGCCCAGGACCAGCGGCACCGGCAGCCAGACCGTGGCCAGCGCGACCGCGGGGATGGTCAGGCCGATACTGGCCATCGCCGAGCCGAGACCGAGGTTCAGACTGGTCTGCACGCGGTCGCGGCGGGCCGCGCGGACCGCCGCGATGGTCTCCGGCAGCAGCACCAGCAGCGCGATCACGATGCCCACGACCGACGACGGCAGACCCGCCGCGGCCACCCCGGACTCGATGGCCGGCGACACGCCCTTGGCCAGCCCGACCACCGCGATCAGTGCCAGCGCCAGCAGGCCCAGGCTGAGCAGCGCGGCCCGTGCGGTCGGCGGATCGGCGTGGTCCTCGGTGTCGATCACCTCGCCGGACGGGGTCACCGGCAGGAAGTAGTCCCGGTGCCGGACCGTCTGGGTGGTCACGAACAGGCCGTAGAGCACCAGCGCGGCCAGCGCAGCGAACACCAGCTGCGGGGTGGAGAACCGCGGGCCCGGCGCGGTCGTGGTGAACGTCGGCAGCACCAGGCTCAGCCCGGCCACGGTGGCGACCGTCGCCAGCGCGGCCCCGGTCCCCTCGGCGTTGAAGACGGCCACCTTCCGCTTGAGCGCACCGACCAGCAGACACAGGCCGACGATCCCGTTGCAGGTGATCATCACCGCCGCGAAGACGGTGTCCCGGGCCAGCGCGGCGCTCTTCTCCCCGCCGTCCGCCATCAACGTGACGATCAGCGCCACCTCGATGACGGTCACCGCGACCGCCAGAACCAGCGACCCGAACGGCTCGCCCACCCGGTGCGCGATCACCTCCGCGTGGTGCACCGCGGACAGCACCGCCGCGGCCAGGAAGTACGACACCAGCCCGACCAGCGGGGGCGGGAGCGCCCGTCCCCACGTCAGGGCCAGCAGCACCACCGCCAGCACCGGCAGCACCGTCGTCCAGTGCAGGACGGGCGAACGGAGAGACGCGATCATGCCGACGAGCTTCGCAGACGGCCCGGACATATCCCGGCAAAAGCACCGCACTCAGGGCCGCCGCCCTCTCGCGCTCAGGACCGCCGCGGCGCCGCGCTCAGAGCGACCGCCGTACCGGGCGGCGGCACCGACCGCGCTCAGGCCGCCGCCCGGTGCCCCTTCGGCTCCGCCGGCGCGGTCGCGGCCTTGGTGACGTCCGCGACCAGCTCGACCACGTCCGGCCCGTACGCCTGCGAATTGACCACCTTCAGCAACAGGCAGAACTGGCCGTCGGCCCCGTGCCGGCGTGCCAGCTTGGCCCGGTTCCGGACGAGATGGCGGACCGCGGCCCGGTGGGTGACCGGACGCTGCCCGGCCGCCAGGAACACCGGACGGCCGCCCTCACCCGCCGTCAGCCGGGCCAGCAGCACGTACTCCACCGTCCCCGGCTCCATCCGGTACGCCGTACCGCCGATGGTGAAGGTGCCCCGGCCGGCCCCGGAGTCGTCGCCCGGATGCACCGCGACCCCCGGCAGCAGGCTGGCCATATGGGCCGCCAGCCGGCGGTGCACGGTGGGGTCGCCGACGCAGAACTCGGTGCGCGCCCCGAACCCCTGGAGTCCGGTGTCGTGCGGGGCCACCTCCGGGTGCGCACCGCAGTTCTCGATCACCGCGGCCAGGCCCAGCAGCGCCAGCGCGTCATGGCGCGGGATGGACCAGTGGGGCGAGGAGCTGTCGCGGTGGGTGACCAGTACGCACTCCGAACCGCCCGGCAGCCCGAAGAAGCTCTGTTCGCGGTCCAGCTTCCGACGGGCCGCGGCCGCTTGGCCGGCCCAGCCGGCCACCAGCCCCACGAGGAGGGCCGCGGTCGCCACGGTCAGGAGCAGCAGGGTGTCATCCATGGCCGGGGAGCGTAGCGGCTGCCCGGCCGGGTGTTCGAGGGCGGGGCACCGGACGGCCGCGGAAAGCGCCCCCGCCGGCCCGCCGTGGCCCGTCGTACGCCACCTCCCGTGACGTCCGCCGGATGTCCGGAACGTGACGTTCACCGCCGTCCCGCGGCCGCTGTGTGCCGTCCGTGTGTCGTCGATGTACCGTCCCGCGCGGCGACGTTGATGGGCGCGGCGGGTCCGATTAGCCTCCTGGGACCGTTCGTTCGAATGAGCGGTCCCAGGGAGGGCGCGCAGCGTGAGCGTTGACGAGAGTCAGGAGAGTGCGACCGGAGCCCCGGCCCGGCACGCCGGGGCCGCGGCCGGGGAGTTGGCGGGTCTCGCCGAGCAGTCCCGGGCGCTGGCCGACGGCAGCGTGACCTCCACCGCGCTGGTCCGGCGCTCGCTGGAGCGCATCGAGGCCACCCAGAGCACCGTCAACGCCTTCCGGCGGGTACGCGCCGAGGCGGCGCTCGCGGAGGCCGCCGAGGCCGACCGCAGACTCGCCGCCGGCGAGCGGCTGCCGCTGCTGGGCGTGCCGGTCGCCGTCAAGGACGACACCGATGTGGCGGGCGAGCCCACCGCGTTCGGCTGCGCCGGTGAATTCCCGCCGAAGGAACGGGACTCGGAGGTGGTGCGGCGGCTGCGCGCGGCCGGCGCGATCATCGTCGGCAAGACCAACGCCTGCGAACTGGGCCAGTGGCCGTTCACCGAGGGCCCGGCCTTCGGCAACACCTGCAACCCCTGGAACCTCGCGCACACCCCGGGCGGCTCCTCCGGCGGCTCGGCCGCCGCGGTCGCGGCCGGCCTGGTGGCGGCCGCGCTCGGCACCGACGGCGCCGGCTCGGTACGGATCCCCGCCGCCTGGTCCCACCTCGTCGGCATCAAACCCCAGCGCGGCCGGATCTCCACCTGGCCGGACCCCGAGGCGTTCCAGGGCATCACCGGCATCGGCCCGCTCGCCCGCACGGTCGAGGACGCGGCGCTGCTGCTGGACGTGGCCGCCGGCAACCACGCCGGCGATCTGCACCGCCCGCCCGCCATCGCGGCCCGCGAAGCGGTCCGCCGCGACCCGGGCCGGCTGCGGATCGCACTGTCCTGGAAGGCGGCCACCACCTTCACCCGCAAACCGCTGCACCCCGACGTCCGGGCGGCGGTGACCGACGTGGCCCGCGCCCTGGTCCGGCTCGGCCACTTCGTCGAGGAGGCCGAGCCGGACTACGGGCTGGTGGGCCTGGCCTTCGTCCCGCGGGCCACGGTCGGGGTGGGGGAGTGGGCCGCCCGGGTCCCCGACCGCGCCCTGCTGGACCGCCGGACGCGGGGCTCGGCGCGGCTCGGCCGGCTGCTCGGCGGGCCCGTACTGCGCCGCGCCCGCGCCGTCGAGAAGCGCCAACAGCAGCGCATCGGCGCCCTGTTCGGCCCCTACGACGTCCTGCTGACGCCCACCACGGCGACCCCGCCGCCGCGCATCGGCACCCTGGCGAAGATGAGCGGCTGGCGCACGGATCAGGCCATGATCGCCGCCTGCCCGTACGCCTGGCCGTGGAACGTCCTCGGCTGGCCGGGCGTGAGCGTACCGGCCGGATTCAGCGCGGACGGCCTGCCGCTGGGCGCCCAGCTCCTCGGCCCGGCCCACGGCGAGCCGCGGCTGATCTCACTGGCCGCCCAGCTCGAGGCCGAACTGCGCTGGTACGAGCACTGGCCGCCGGCCCACCCGGCTCGGATCGACGGCACCGTGGTCAGCCGAGGAGCGTGAGGACCGCCTCGGTGCTGCCGGTCTCGCCCAGCCGCGGGAAGACCTTCGCCAGGCTGTTGTGGTGTGCCGCCTCGTCCAGGTCGGCCATCGCGTCGGTGACCAGGGTGACGTGGTAGCCGTGCTCGTGCGCGGCGCGGGCGGTGGACTCCACGCCGATGCTGGTGGCGATGCCGGCCAGCACGATCTGGGTGACCCCGCGGTCGCGCAGCTCCCGGTCCAGCCCGGTGCCGTGGAAGGCGCCCCACCGCTGCTTGCTGACGGTGAGGTCGCCGGGCTGCCGGTCCAGTTCGGGCACCAGCTCCGCCCAATCGGCCGGCGGCGTACCGCCCCCCGTCGGGAACTCCGTACGGCCGGGCGCACCGCCGGTGACGTTCACCAGCACGACCGGCAGCTCGCGGGCGCGGAACGCGGCGGCCAGTCGGGCGGCCCGCCCGACGACGTCGGTGGCGGGCACCGGCACGGTGGGCAGTCCGGTGATCCCCTTCTGCAGGTCGATCAGGACCAGGGCGGTCTTCGGGTCGAGGGTGGTGAGGGGCATGACGCTCCTTGTAGGTGGAGGGTGAAGGGCGGAGGGTCGGGGAAACCGCGGAGGCTGGTGTGGCGCGGGTGAGGTGAGTGGCCGGTGGCCGGATCTAGCCGCCGGTCGGGGTGGTGGCGCCACGGCGCAGCGTCCGGTCGGCGACGGTCAGGACGCACAACGACAGGCCCAGGACGACACCGATCAGGGCGATGCGGTGCAGCCCCGGGTCCGCGGCCTGCGGCCCGTAGAGCAGCCCGATCAGGCCGGCGGCGGTGATCGCGCCGAGGTACTGGGCGGTGCGCTGCAGCCCGGCCGCCGCGCCCACGCCGTCGGCCGGCGCCTGGGCGTAGACCGCCGCCTGGTTGCCGGTCGAGGCCAGGCCCTGCGGGATGCCGAAGAGCGCTCCCGCGCACAGCAGCACCAGCAGCGGGCTGGTCCCGTGGAGCAGCAGGAAGACCGCGCTGCCGGCGGTGAGACAGCCCGCGGCGACGGTCAGCGGCGCGCGCAGGCCCCTCGTCCGGGCGCCCACGAGCGAGCAGACGGCGGCCGCACCGGACATCGGCAGCATGACCAGCCCGGCGTGGAAGGACGAGTAGCCGTGCGCCTCCTCCAGCCACTGGCCGAAGCCGTAGAGCACGCAGTAGATGACCAGGTACGTCAGGCCCTGCCGCAGATAGGTCAGCACCAGCGCGCGGTTGCCGGCGAGCATCCGCAGATCGATGAACGGCTCCGGGTGGCGCAGCTGCCACCACACCAGCACGGCTCCCAGCACGGCGGTCGGCGCCAGCAGCAGCCACTGTGGCTCCTGCAGTCGCAGCAGGAAGAACATCGCGCAGGTCAGCGCGGCGGCGAACAACCCGATGCCCAGCGGGTCGAGCGAACCGGCGCCGTGCGCCGTGCGTTCCGCGGCGCCCGGAGTGACGGCGCCCCGTTCCGCACCGTCTGCACCATCCCGCCGCCCGTCCGCCGGCAGCCAGGCCAGCGCGCCCGCCCCGGCCAGCAGCGCCAGCGGGACATTGACCGCGAACACCGCGCGCCAGCCCGCCGTCGCGACCAGCAGCCCGCCGAGCGTGGGCCCGACCGCCGCACTGCCCAGCGCGGCCAGCGAGAGCCGCCCGAGGACGTACCGGGGCGTGGGCCGGCCCAGCCGGCGGGACTCGGCGCGCAGCAGGGCCATCGCCGCGGGATAGGCCGCCGCGGTACCGATGCCGAGCACAACCCGGGAGACGATCAGCAGGGTGAAGCCGGTCGCCAGCGCCCCGATCAGCCCCGCGGCACAAACAGCCAGCATGCCGGCGAGGAACACCCGGCGCGGGCCGATCCGGTCGGCCAGCCGCCCCATGGAGGGCTGGCCCACCGCGCTGGAGAGGTAGAGCGCGGAAACGAGCCAGGCGGTCTGCGCGGCGCCGACGCGGAAGTCCTGGCCGATGGCCACCAACGAGGTGGCGATCATCGTCGAGTTGACGGGGTTGAGCAGCGATCCGAGCAGCAGCGGCGTCATCAGCCGGGCGCCGAAGGCCCGGTCGTCCGGCTGCGCCGGCCCGGCGCAGCGACCCGGCACGTCCGCCGAGCGACCCGGCACGTCCGCCGAGCGGCCGGTGGTCCCTTCCCTGGCGCCGGAGTCGTTCATTCCTGCGTCAGCCGCCGTATCAGCCCGGTCGCCTCGGCCAGGGTCCGCTGCTCCTGTGGTGTCAGCCGGTCGGCGATGGCCACCGCGAGCCAGTTGTGCTTGGCCCGGCGCACCGCGTCGATCAGCCGGCGGCCCTCCTCGGTGAGCGAGAAGACCACCTGGCGGCCGTCCGTCGGATGCGGGCTGCGGGCGAGGACCCCCCGCTCCTCCAATGCTCCGACGGTCAGCCGCATCGACTGCGGCCGGACCAGCTCGGCGCGGGCCAGCGCCGCGATCGTGGCGGGGCCGTCGGTCTCGATGCGGGAGAGGACCGCACGCTGGGAGGGGGTGAACTCGCCGTCCGACGAAGCGACGCGCAGATGTCGCATCAGCTGGGAGAGGGTCGCCCGCAGTTCCGTCGCGAGCTGTTCCTGGTCGTTGTCCGGCATGTGCCCACCGTAAGAGATCGACAGGCAATCTTGCAAGTTTGCCTGTCGAATTTCCCGTTCCCTCCCGGACGCGCCACGCAGGAGATGGTCTTGCCAGCGCCCATGGCGGGGCCTACGGTCACCTCCACACGCGTAGATCCCGCGTGGGCTGCAGGCTGACTTACGGACGAGGGAGCAGCTCATGGCCGATGTTGTGCGTGCCGCACTGGTCCAGGCGACCTGGACCGGCGACACCGAATCGATGATCGCGAAGCACGAGGAGTACGCCAGGGCGGCGGCCGCGCAGGGCGCGAAGGTGATCGGCTTCCAGGAGGTCTTCAACGCTCCGTACTTCTGCCAGGTCCAGGAGCCGGAGCACTACCGCTGGGCCGAGCCGGTGCCCGACGGCCCGACCGTACGCCGGATGCAGGAACTCGCCCGCGAAACCGGCATGGTCATCGTCGTTCCGGTCTTCGAGGTCGAGCAGTCCGGCTTCTACTACAACACCGCGGCCGTCATCGACGCCGACGGCACGGTCCTCGGCAGCTACCGCAAGCACCACATCCCGCAGGTCAAGGGCTTCTGGGAGAAGTACTACTTCAAACCGGGCAACGCCGGCTGGCCGGTCTTCGACACCGCCGTCGGCAAGGTCGGGGTCTACATCTGCTACGACCGCCACTTCCCGGAAGGCTGGCGGCAGTTGGGCCTCAACGGCGCCCAGCTGGTCTACAACCCGTCCGCCACCTCCCGCGGCCTGTCCGCCTACCTGTGGAAGCTGGAGCAGCCCGCGGCCGCGGTCGCCAACGAGTACTTCATCGCGGCGATCAACCGGGTCGGCGTCGAGGAGTACGGCGACAACGACTTCTACGGCACCAGCTACTTCGTCGACCCCCGAGGCCAGTTCGTCGGCGAGGTCGCCAGCGACTCCAAGGAGGAACTGGTCGTCCGCGACCTGGACTTCCGGCTGATCGACGAGGTCCGCCAGCAGTGGGCGTTCTACCGCGACCGCCGCCCCGACGCGTACGAAGGGCTGGTGCAGCCGTGACCCACCACCCCCACGACCCGGCCGATCTGCACGCCCGCCACCGGTCCGTACTGCCCTCCTGGCTCAGCCTCTACTACGAGCGGCCCCTCGAACTCACCCACGGCGAGGGCCGGTACGTCTGGGACGCCGAGGGCAACCGCTACCTCGACTTCTTCGGCGGCATCCTCACCACCATGACGGCCCATGCGCTGCCCGAGGTCACCAAGGCCGTCAGCGAGCAGGCCGGCCGCATCATCCACACCTCGACGCTCTACCTCTCCCGGCCCATGATCGAACTGGCCGAGCGGATCGCGGCGCTCTCCGGCATCCCCGACGCCCGGGTCTTCTTCACCACCTCGGGCACCGAGGCCAACGACACCGCCCTCCTGCTGGCCACCAACCACCGCCGCTCCAACCAGATCCTGGCGATGCGCAACAGCTACCACGGCCGGTCCTTCTCGACCGTCGGCGTCACCGGGAACACCAGCTGGTCACCCACCAGCCTCTCGCCCCTCCAGACGCTCTACGTCCACGGCGGGGTGCGCAGCCGCGGCCCGTACGCCGGCCTGGACGACCGGGAGTACATCGCGGCCTGCGTCGCCGACCTGGAGGACATGCTCCAGCAGACGGCCGGCGGCGTCGCCGCGCTGATCGCCGAACCGGTCCAGGGCGTCGGCGGCTTCACCCTCCCGCCGGACGGCCTCTACGCCGCCTTCCGCCAGGTCCTGGACCGGCACGGCATCCTCTGGATCAGCGACGAGGTGCAGACCGGCTGGGGCCGCACCGGCGACCACTTCTGGGGCTGGCAGGCCCATGCGGACAACGGCCCGCCCGACCTGCTCACGTTCGCCAAGGGCATCGGCAACGGCATGTCCATCGGCGGGGTGGTGGCCCGCGCCGAGGTGATGAACGCGCTGCCCGCCAACTCCATCTCCACCTTCGGCGGCAGCCCCGTCACGATGGCCGCCGGCCTCGCCAACCTCACCTACCTCCTCGAACACGACCTCCAGGGCAACGCCCGGCGGGTCGGCGGCCTGCTCATCGAGCGCCTACGGGCGGTCGCGGCCGGCCTCGACGTGGTACGCGAGGTACGCGGCCGGGGCCTGATGATCGGCATCGAACTGGTCCGCCCCGGTACGGACGTCCCGTCCCCCGAAGCGGCCACCCAGGTCCTGGAGGCCGCCCGCGAACGCGGCCTCCTGATCGGCAAGGGCGGCCAGGGCGGCGCGGCACTGCGGATCGCTCCACCGATGTCTTTGACGGTCGCCGAGGCGGAAGAAGGAGCGGAAGCCCTCGCGGAGGCGCTTCGGGCTGTTTGACGTTCGTAGCTGTCTGCGGCGCCGCGGGGCGCTGCGCTTTGCGGCGCCTCCCACGTACCTGTCCGTCCCGCCGTGGGTCGTCTCGCCGTTGCGCTTTGCGGCGCCTCCCACGTACTTGTCTGCGGCGCCGCGGGTGTTGGTCGCCGTTGCGCCTGCGGCGGGCTGGGTTCTGTTGGGTGCGGTGACGGTCCTCCGGGGCCGGTTGTGTGGAC
>NZ_JBHWDV010000040.1:0-74215 GCF_042734445.1 Streptomyces sp. NPDC059649 | reverse complement strand
TGTGTGGACTGCTTCGCTTTACGTCCACACAACCGGCCCCTCCGGCCCGTCCCCTCCCGTGAGGGGGGAAGTTAAGGACGGTGGGGGTGGACGTCGAGGGTCCCTTAGGGCGAGGCCGAACAGATCCCGTAGGGGTACGGGGCACCCCTTGCGGGCCACAACTCGACGGGCCGGGGCGGTATTCCCTACACCGCGCGACACCAGACGCCGCACGACACGAGACACCGCCGGACGACAACGCCGAACGACAACGCCCGCCCCCACTCAGCTCTCGCCCCCACCCACGGGAGGAGCTGGACCGGAGGACGAAGTCTGGAGGGCCGGCACCGCACCCAAAAACACCACGCCCGCCGCCAGGCGCAACGGCGAGCAACCTCGACGGCGGGACAGACGGGTACGTGCGGGGCGCCGCAAAGCGGCAACGGCGAGCGAGCCCCGCGGCGGAACAGACGGGGTACGCACAAGGCGCCGCAAAGCGGCAACGGCGAACAAGCCCCGCGGCGGGAAAGCCAGGTACGTGGGAGGGACCGCAAAGCGGCAACGGCGAGCAACCCCCGCGGCGCCGCAGACAGGTACGTGGGCGGCCGGCCAAGCGCAGCGAAAAGCTGGTGCCCCGAACCGCCTGTCGGTCCGGGGCAACAGCTTGCACTGAGGAGTGGGCTGGCGGGGGTGTTAGCCCATCTCCTCCAACGCCTTGCCCTTCGTCTCCTTCACGAACTTGAGCACGAAGGGGATCGAGAGCAGGGCGAAGATCATGTAGATCACGTACGTGCCCGAGAGGTTCCAGTCGGACAGGCTCGGGAAGCTGGCCGTGATGGCCCAGTTGGCGATCCACTGCGCGGAGGCGGCGACGCCCAGCGCGGCGGCGCGGATCTTGTTCGGGAACATCTCGCCGAGGAAGACCCAGACCACCACGCCCCAGGAGAGGGCGAAGAAGAGCACGAAGACGTGGGCGGCGATCAGGGCCACGGTGCCTTCGACGGAGGGCAGGGTGCCGGCCGCGGTCTTGGCGGAGAAGGCCCAGGCCTCCAGGCCGAGCGAGAGGGCCATACCGACCGAGCCGATCAGCGCCAGCGGGCGGCGGCCGATCCTGTCGACGAAGATCATCGCGATCACGGTGCCGATGATGTTGATGATCGACGTGGTGAAGCTGTAGAAGAACGAGCTCTGCGGGTTGATGCCGACGGACTGCCACAGCGCCGAGGAGTAGTAGAACGCCACGTTGATGCCGACCAGCTGCTGGAAGACCGAGAGGCCGATGCCGACCCAGACGATCGGCAGGAAGCCCATCTTGCTGCCGAGCAGGTCCTTGAAGGTCGACTTGTGCTCGCGGCGCATCGCGTCCTGGATCTCGGCGACCCGGGTGTCGAGGTTCACCGTGTGGCCCTCGACCTCGGTCAGGACCTCCCTGGCCCGGGAGATCTTGCCGATGGAGATCAGGTAGCGCGGCGACTCGGGGATCGCGAAGGACAGCAGGCCGTAGAGGACGGCCGGGATGACCATCACGCCGAGCATCCACTGCCAGGCCTCCAGGCCGGCGATGGTGCCGCGCTGCTTGCCGTCGGCGAGGTTGAGGATGCCCCAGTTGACGAGCTGGGAGACGGCGATGCCGACGACGATGGCAGCCTGCTGGAAGGAGCCGAGGCGGCCGCGGTAGGCGGGCGGCGAGACCTCGGCGATGTAGGCCGGGCCGATGACCGAGGCCATACCGATGGCGAAGCCGCCGATGATCCGCCAGAGGGCGAGGTCCCACAGCGCGAACGGCAGGGCGGACCCCACGGCACTGATGGTGAACAGCACCGAGGCGATCTGCATCACCCGGATGCGTCCTATCCGGTCGGCGATCCGGCCGGCGGTGGCGGCTCCGATGGCGCAGCCGATCAGAGCGACGGCGATCACCTGGGCCAGGACGGCGGACCCGACTTCGTAGCGGCTGCGGATCGCCTCGACGGCGCCGTTGATCACGGAACTGTCGTATCCGAAGAGAAAGCCGCCCATCGCGGCAGCCGCGGTGATGAAGATGACATGGCCGAGGTGGTCGGGGTGGGCCTTGCGGCCTTCCGGAACCGTCGGCTGCGCGGTGCTGGTCAACGTGAACTCCAGTGGCCCGGCTGCGCTGCCGGGCGTAGGGGGCTGGCACTTCTAGTGGTGCATAGGTTGGGGGTACCCACCACTTGAAGGTAAAAGCAACGTTGCAGAGACTATGCCTTCAAGTTTCGAAGTCAATAGGCCGAGATGGATTTGTTTCCCCGTGGTTCACGGGAGGGTTCATTCAACTTGTGAATTGATCAGGAACTGATGCCGTGTCGGACACTCGCTGCGATCAATGCAGCCGCTGGCTGATGACCTTCGACACGCCGTCCCCTTGCATGGATACCCCGTACAGGGCGTCAGCGACCTCCATCGTGCGCTTCTGATGCGTGATCACGATGAGCTGGGAGCTCTCCTGCAGCTCCTCCATGATCCGGATCAGCCGCTGCAGATTGGTGTCGTCCAGCGCCGCCTCGACCTCGTCCATGACGTAGAACGGGCTGGGCCGTGCCTTGAAGATCGACACCAGCAGGGCCACCGCGGTCAGCGACCGCTCGCCGCCGGACAGCAGTGACAGCCGCTTGACCTTCTTGCCCGGCGGCCGGGCCTCGACGTCCACACCGGTCGCCAGCATGTCGTCCGGGTCGGTGAGCACCAGCCGCCCCTCACCGCCGGGGAAGAGCCGCGCGAAGACGCCCTCGAACTCCCGGGCGGTGTCGTGGTACGCCTCGGTGAAGACCTGCTCCACCCGCTCGTCGACCTCCTTGACCACCCTCAACAGGTCGGCCCGGGTCTTCTTCAAGTCTTCAAGCTGTTCGCTGAGGAACTGATGGCGCTCCTCCAGCGCAGCGAACTCCTCCAGCGCAAGCGGGTTCACCTTCCCGAGCTGCTGATACGCCCGCTCGGCCGCCCGCAGCCGCTTCTCCTGCTCGGCCCGCACATAGGGCACCGGCCGGTTACGGGGATGCTCGGGGTCGTCCGGCAGCGTCTCGCCCTCCGCCGGCGGCGACGGCGGCACGGGCTGGTCCGGCCCGTACTCGGCCACCAGCGCGGCCGGCTCCACCCCCAGCTCCTCCAGCGCCCGGGTCTCCAGCTGCTCGATCCGCAGCCGCTTCTCGGCGCCGAGCACCTCGCCCCGGTGCACCGAGTCGGTCAGCTTGTCCAGCTCGGACTTCAGGTCCCGGGCCGCGTTCCGTTCGGCCACCAGCGCCTGTTCCCGCTCGGCCTTGGCCCGGTCCGCGGCGGCCCGCTCCTCCTCGGCCCGCGCCACCGACACCTCGATGTGCGCCAGCAGCTGCCGCGCCCCGGACGCCACCGCCCCGGCCACCGCCGCCTCGTGCCGCAGCCGGGCGCGCCGCCGCTCGGCCCGCGCCCGCGCCTCCCGCTCCGCGCGCGCCCCCCGGTCCAGCGCGTCCGCCCGCCCGGCCAGCGCCTTGACCCGCTCCTCGTGCGTACGGGCCTGGAGCCGGGCCTCCATCTCGGTCTGCCGGGCGTTGGCCCCGTCCGCCGCCAGCCGGTCCCGTACGGAGGTGTCGGGCTCCTCGTCGCCGACGCCCGGCTCCTCCTCGGCGACGGCCAGCCGCTCGGCCAGCTCCTCGGCCTCCTCGGTGGCCCGGACCAGCGCCTCCTCCGCGCGGGCGGCCGCCGCGGCAGCCCGCTCGGCCTCACCTGCGGCCGCCCGGGCCTGCCCGCCGAGCCGGCCGAGGTCCCCGGCGACCTTGGACTTCTCCCGGTCCGCGGCCCGCCGCCGCTCGGCCAGCTCCTCGACCAGCGCGGCGCACTCCGCCCGCCGCGCCGCCGCGGCCCGCTGCTCCTCGGCCAGCCGCTCACACTGCGCCGCCAGCTGCTCCAGTTCGGCGGCCGCCTCGTCGACGGAGGCCTGCACCTCCAGCAGGCTCGGCGCACCGGCCGAGCCACCGTGCGCGAAGTGCGCCCCGAGCAGATCGCCCTCACCGGTCACCGCCAGCAGCTCCGGCCGCGCCGCCACCAGGTCCTCGGCGTCCTCCAGCGTCCCGACGACCACGACGTCCCGCAGCAGCCGGGCCACCGCGGCCGTCAACTCCACGGGCCCCTGGACCAGTTGGCCGGCCGGTACGGGCTCCGCGCGGGGCCCGGGCACCCGGTGCACGGCGGCCGCGGCGGCATCCCCGGCCCCGCCGGCGGCGTCCCCGGCCCCGGCCTGTGCGGGCACCGTGCCCGTTCCGCCGGTGCCCAGCACCATCGCCGCCCGCCCGGCGTCCTGCTTGCGCAGCAGCCGGATGGCGTCGGCGGCGGTGGCCGGGTCACTGACCGCGACCGCGTCCGCCGCCGCACCGAGCGCCGCGGCCACCGGGACCTCGAAGCCGGGAGTGACGGTCAGCAGCTCGGCGGCCGGTCCGAGGACCCCGCTGAGCTGCTCGGACGCGGCGAGCAGGGCGCCGGTGCCGTCCTTGCGGCGCAGTCCGAGGGCGAGCGCGTCGTGCCGGGCGGCGGTCGCCGCGCGCTTGCGCTCGGCCGCGGTCAGCGCCTCCCGGGCGGCGGTCAGGGCGGCGTCCGCCTCGGCCAGTTCCCGGCGGGCCGACTCGTGCCGGGCCGCGCTCTCCTCGTCGTCCGCGTCCAGCCCCTCGACCTCGGCCTTGAGCTGCTCGTACTCCTCCTGGGCCACCGCCGCCCGCTGCCGGGCGTCGTCCCTGGCCTCGGCGAGCCGGCCGATCTCCGCCTGGGCCGACGCGGCCCGGCCGCGGGCCGCGGTGACCTGTCCGCTGAGCCGGGCCAGGCCCTCGCGGCGGTCGGCGATGGCCCGGGCCAGGTCCCGAAGCCGCCGTTCCTCGTCCGCCAACTGCCGCTCCAGCGCGGCACGGTGTTCGACGGTGTCCTCCAGCGCCCGGGTCGCCGCCTCCAGCGCGGCCGCCAACTCCGCCTCCTGCTCGCGGATCCGGGCCGCCTCCCGCTCCATGTCGTCCGGGTCGCGTCCGGGCCGCTCCTCGGGCGGGGCCGCGGTGGCGCTCTTGACCCGCGCCTCGGCCAGCGAGATCGTGCCGCGCACCCGCTCGGCGAGCTGCGACAGCTCGTACCAGGTCTGCTGGGCGCGCTGGACCCGCGGGGTGAGCGTACGGACCTCCTCCTCCAGGGCCGCCTCCTGCCGCTGGGCGGTGCGCAGCCGCTGCTCGGCGGCCTGCTTGCGTTCCTTGAGCGCGGCCTCGTCGGCGATCTCCGCCTGCAGCGCAGCACGCTGCGTGACGAGGTCGTCGGCGAGCAGCCGCAGCCGGGCGTCCCGCAGATCGGCCTGGATGACGGCGGCGCGCCGGGCGACCGCGGCCTGCCGCCCGAGCGGTTTGAGCTGCCGCCGCAGTTCGTCGGTCAGGTCCTGGACACGGGCGAGATTGGCCTTCATCGCCTCCAGCTTCCGCAGCGCCTTTTCCTTGCGCTTGCGGTGCTTGAGGACGCCGGCCGCCTCCTCGATGAACGCCCGGCGGCCCATCGGATCGGCATGCAGAACGGAATCGAGCTGGCCCTGTCCGACGATGACGTGCATCTCCCGGCCGATACCGGAATCGGAGAGCAATTCCTGGATATCGAGCAGCCGGCAGGTGTCCCCGTTGATCTGGTACTCGCTTCCGCCATTGCGGAACATGATCCGGGTGAGGGTGACTTCGGCGTACTCGATCGGCAGTGCACCGTCGGAGTTGTCGATCGTGAGCGAGACCTCGGCGCGGCCGAGCGGCGGCCGCCCGGTGGTCCCGGCGAAGATGACGTCCTCCATCTTTCCGCCGCGCAGCGACTTCGCGCCCTGCTCACCCATCACCCAGGACAGCGCGTCCACGACATTGGACTTGCCGGAACCATTGGGGCCCACGACACAGGTGATTCCCGGTTCGAACCGGAGTGTCGTGGCGGAGGCGAAGGACTTGAAGCCTCGCAGGGTCAGACTCTTGAGGTGCACGCCATTGGACTCTACCGGCCGGCCCTTGACGGACCACCCCAACATTCCGCCGCCGGCCCCGCCCCCGGTACCGGGCCCGGCACCGGGGGATACCGCGCCGTTCATTTTCGGTTTCACCGCGGAAAGCCGAGGGCACATCATGCGGTAAGGGAGGGGCGGTCCGGCCGCGAGGCCGTAATCGATCACGGGCCGCATTGATCGCGGACGGTATCCGGCAGCGGACGGTAACCATCACGAGAAGTGCCGGGCGCAGAAGACCGGGCACCCAAGAAGTGCCGGACGACGGACGACCGGACGGATGCCGAACCGGGAAACGACGAAGGGACGCCGAAGCGTCCCTTGCAGATCTTGAAGAGAGCGGTGCCTCAAGCGGCTGGCAAGCAGCCCTACCGGCCCTCGTCGGGTCAGGTGAGCGCGGGCTCCGCCTGGGGTACGTCGATGTCGAGCATCGAGTCGTCGCGACGTGCGGCAGCGGACAGCATGTCGTTTTCGGCCTGCATCCGGATAAGCTCGGATTCAAGGTCTTGGACGCGCTGCTGAAGCCGTCGCATCTCGGAGAGGACTCGGGGGTCGGAGCCGCCGACGTAACCGAGAAGCGCCTTTGCCATGATGGATGGTCCTCCACAATGAGTGACCGACCGAAGCGGTGTGGGTCGTGAGGGATTCGCACCCGCGGCTTGTCATTCTCTGGTGTACTCAATGCCAAACAGCTAAGGTGCGCGGGGATTCCAGAGTCTCACCAAACGGTTAGACGGTCAACACGATCACGCCCCGTATCCTCGGGCACCTGAGAGTGCGCGGCCGCGAGGGCGCTGCGCCGACTCCCCAGAAAGGTCCCGCGGGGGCGTGGAGATCATCCGTACAGCCGCAGCCTTGCACGGGTCGGCCGAGTTGGCAACCACCAGGGCTTATCTCCCGTAAGCAGCTGACGGAGACGCACTGCCAAGATCGCGAATAACGGCCGTGCGGCCGGTTTCCGCGGCCCCTGTCAGCGGATCTCGAAGCCGTCGTAGCCACCTCTGGGCGTGGCCCATATCTCAGTGACTCCGTCCACTCGCCCGGGCGTGTCCCCGGTCCGCAGCCATTCGAGCAACTGATCGCAACGGTCCTTGGGGCCCTCGGCGACCACCTGGACCCGGCCGTCATCGAGATTGCTCGCGAATCCGCTGAGTTCACCGATTCGCAGGGCGTTCGCACGGGTGAACCAGCGGAACCCGACACCCTGCACGCGCCCCCGTACCCATGCGGTCACCCGCACCTCTTCTTCCATGTGTGCACGTTAACCGGCCAATTGCTCAACGGGCACTTCGCCCCCTTGCGTCATGGCGTACAGTCCCCCGACAGCGAAGCTCACCCTTACGGGTGAGCGTGTTGACGCTGAGGACGGAAGGAAGACACCGGATGGGCCGCCATCGACGTCTTGCGAATCCCGTGCCGGCAGCCCCCGGCCCACGGCCTGTTGACGCCCCGACGGCTACCGGGCCGGCCGCCGGACCCGCCGACCCGGTGCGGCACGGCGCGCGCCGCTCGCACCGTGCGGCGCGCGCCCGTGGTGCGGCGCCGGTGCGCACCGGCCTGCTCGGCGCCTCCGCGGCGGTGGCGATGGGGGCCGTCGCGGTCGCCTCCGGACTGATCCCGGGCGGCGGCCAGTTCGACGGCGGTACGGCCGACGGACCCGGCGAGCGGGTACGGGCCGGCGCCCTGCCGGAGACCACCGCGCCGCAGGGCGGCCTCTCGGCGTCCCCCACCGATCGCGCCACCCTCCCGGCCAGCCGCGACAGCGCCCGCACCGCGGTCCCCGGCAGCACCGGCCCCACCACGCCGACGACCTCCCCCTCTCCGCACCGCCCGGCCAAATCCCCCACCCGAAAGGCCGATTCAGCCGGCTCCGCCGCGCCCACCGGCCACCCGTCGGCCTCCGCCTCCACGGCCCCGCACTCCACCGCGTCCGCCTCCGACGACACCGGCAGCGCGTCGTCCGCCCAGGCCCAGGTGCTGACCCTGGTCAACCAGGAGCGGTCCCGGGCCGGCTGCTCCCCCGTGACCGCCGACCCGGAACTGGCCTCCCTGGCCCAGCGGTTCAGCGAGGACATGGCCCGCCGCGGCTTCTTCGACCACACCGACCCCGACGGCCACACCCCCTGGGACCGCGCCGAGGCCCAGGGCATCAGCGGCCTCGGCGGCGAGAACATCGCCCGCGGCCAGGCCACCGCCCAGGCCGTCATGGACACCTGGATGCACAGCCCCGGCCACCGCGCCAACATCCTCAACTGCGAGTACAAGACCCTCGGCGTCGGCGTCCACTTCGGCCCGGGCGGGCCGTGGTGGACCCAGGATTTCGGCTTCTGACCTGCGCCTGCCGGGCTTCCGGCCTGCGCCTGGGCCGCTCCTGACCTGCCCCCGCGCTCCCGGAGGGCGCTCTGGTGCGCCGCTCATGCGCCCTGCATATGCCACCGCGGCCGCCGGTAACTTCGCCGCCCATGGAGGGACTGCGGAAGTACTGGGGATGGGTGGTCTTCGCGGTGCTCATCGCGGCCTGGCTGACCTCTGCGTTCGGACCGGGGGTACTGCTGACCCTTTCGGCGCTGAGCACCGTGTACTTCTTCTTCCGCGTCCCGGCGTGGTGTGGCGCCTCGGGGCGGGAGGGGACGTGCCGCAACAACAGCAAGGGCGTCCTGATGGGCTGCCATCTCCGTCAGCACAAGTGGCAGAAGTTCAAGCTGGTCGTGGTGCGGGAACGGTGGCGCCAGCTGGCGCGGGAGCTGTTCCCCAACGCGACGTCCGCCCTGGCGACGGTCGGCGGCATCCTCGTGGTCCTGTCGGGCGTCGCCTCCGTACTGCAGCCGTTCTGGGGGAAGGGCTGGTAGCCGCGCAGGGCCTCTGACCGTAGTGGTGGTCAGAGGCCCTGGTGCCGGTGCCGGAGCCGGCGCTGGTGCCGGGCGAAGCCCTTCACGCACCGTGACGGCCGGGCGCGGGTGAGCGCGACGCTCCCGCTCGTACCGGTCAGGCGGCCAGTGCGGCGCGGCCCGCGAGCGTGACCCGGGCCTGCTCGGCGAGGCGACGGCCGAGGTGTTCGGCGGTGGCGATATCGGCCTTGTGGACGCCCTCGGGGCCCTGGTCGTTGTTCGACTGCGCGGCGGCGCCCAGGAAGAAGCCCAGCCGGTTCAGGTCGTTCTCGGACGCGGTGGAGGAGTTCCAGCCGGGGAGCAGGTTGAGGCCGACCCAGGTCATGCCGTGCTGGGCGGCGAGCACCGTGAAGAACTGCAGGGTGTGCAGCTTGTCGCCGCTCTTGGAGGCGGAGTTGGTGAAGCCCGCCGCGAGCTTGTCCTGCCAGGCGCGGGTCGCCCAGCGCGCGGAGGTCGCCTCGGCGAAGACGTGGAACGCGCCGGAGGCGGTCCCCATGTAGGTCGGCGAGCCGAAGACGATCGCGTCGGAGGCGTCGAGCTGCTCCCACTGGGCCTCGGTGATCTCGTCGACCTTGATCAGGTGAACGGTGGCGCCCGCCTCGGCGGCGCCGGCCCGGACGGCCTCGGCCAGGACGGCGGTGTGGCCGAAGCCGGAGTGGTACGCGATCGAGACGACGGGCGCGGGCAGGGCAGGGGTGGTCACGGGGTCTCCTCCAAGGACGGGCCCCGGTCGGTCGTCGCCGGGGCGTCTGCACCGAGAAAAGCACTAACTTTTCGAAAGTGCAACCCAGAAGATAGCGCCATGCTTACGGATAGCGCTTTCCAGCAGTCAGCGCTATCGCGGAGTATGGTGTGAGGATGGCGACGACCAAGACCGCGGACCAGGCGAACGGGGAGGCCACCGGCGGCTGTCCGGACGACCTGGCCTACGACGTGTTCGCGCGCAACTGCCCCTCCCGCGACGCGCTCAAGCACGTCACCGACCGCTGGGGCAGCCTGACGCTGGGCGCGCTGCTCGACGGGACGTTCCGGTTCAACGAACTGCGGCGCCGGGTCGACGGGGTGAGCGAGAAGATGCTGTCGCAGACCCTGCAGGCGCTGGAGCGGGACGGCCTGGTGCACCGCGCGGCACAGCAGACCAACCCGCCGCGGGTGGACTACGCACTGACCCCTCTCGGGCATCAGGTCGCCCGCCAACTCCGGGAGCTGATCGACCTGGTGGAGGACCGGATGCCACAGGTGCTCCAGGCCCGGGAGCGCTACGACGCCGAGCACTCCGCGGGCTGAACCGCCGGCCGGTCGCGGTCCGCCGCGGGCTCTTCAGCGGCGTGGCGGCCGCTGGCAGCGCGGGCAGAAGTAACTGGAGCGGTTCATCCACGGCCGGCGGCGGATCGCCGTACCGCAGCGGCGGCAGGGCTCGTCCTCACGGCCGTAGGCGTCCAGCGAGCGCTCGAAGTAGCCGGACTCGCCGTTGACGTTGACGTAGAGGCTGTCGAAGCTGGTGCCGCCGACGGCCAGCGCGGCCCGCATCACGTCCCGTACGTGGCCGAGCAGCTCGGCGGTGCGCGGGCGGGTGAAGGTGGCGGTCGGCCGGTCGTAGTGGAGCTTGCTGCGCCAGAGCGCCTCATCGGCGTAGATGTTGCCGACGCCGCTGATCAGCGTCTGGTCGAGCAGCGCCCGCTTGACGGTGGTCCGGCGGCGGCGCAGCGCGTCGTGGAAGGCGGGGTCGTCGAAGGCCGGGTCGAGCGGGTCACGGGCGATGTGCGCGATGACGTCGGGCAGTTGGTCGGGGTCGCCGGGCACGGTGTCGTGCAGCGACAGACCGCCGAAGGTGCGCTGGTCGACGAAGCGGAGCTCGGTCCCCAGGTCGTCGGCGAACCGCAACCGGATGCGCAGGTGTTTCTCGTCCGGCGCGTCCTGTGGCTGGACCAGCAGCTGGCCGCTCATGCCGAGGTGGGCGAGGACCGCCAGGCCGTGGGTCACGTCGGGGGTGACGAGCGGCGCGATGCCCTCGGCGGCGGTCTGCGCGGCCGGGGTGCCCCCGGTGACCGGGATCCAGAGGTACTTGCCGCGGCGCCGCGCGGTCCCCAGGCGCAGCCCCTTGAGGCGTGCCGCGAAGTCCTCCGCCCCGGCCGTGTGGCGACGGATCGCGCGCGGATGCCGCACCTCGACGTCGTCGATGGTGCGGCCGTCGACCCAGCGCTCCAATCCGCGGCGAACGACCTCGACTTCGGGCAGCTCGGGCACGGCGGACTCCTCGGGACGACGACGGGCGGGAAAGACTTCTGACCCCGTCCGGGGCGACGCGCGGTCGCCCCGGACGGGGTCAGAAGAGGTGCTTCAGTGTGCCGACGACGAGCCGTCGTCGGCGGTGGTGGGAGCCGATCCGTCCGGGTCCGGCGCCGCGCCGTCACCGGCGGCCGCCGCCTTGGCCGCCTCGTCCGCCGCGGCGCGAATGGCACGCCACGCGGACTCCGCCGCCTGCTGCTCGGCTTCCTTCTTGCTGCGGCCGGTGCCGGTGCCGTACGAGACACCACCGACGCGGGCGGCAGCAGTAAAGGTCTTCTCGTGGTCCGGGCCGGTCTCGGTGACCAGGTACTCCGGGACGCCGAGACCCTCGGTCGCGGTGAGTTCCTGGAGGCTGGTCTTCCAGTCCAGACCCGCGCCCAGGCTGGACGACTTCTCGATGAGCGGGTCGAAGAGCCGGTGCACCAGCTCGGCGGCCGCGTCGAGACCCTGGTCGAGGTAGACCGCGCCGATCACCGCTTCCAGTGTGTCGGCGAGGATGGAGGCCTTGTCCCGGCCGCCCGTGCCCTCTTCGCCGCGTCCGAGGCGGATGAAGGCACCGAGGTCGAGGCCGCGCCCCACCTCGGCGAGCGCACGCGAGTTGACCACCGCGGCCCGCAACTTGGCCAGTTGGCCTTCGGGCAGGTCGGGGTGGATGCGGTACAGCGTGTCCGTGACCACCAGGCCGAGCACCGAGTCCCCGAGGAACTCCAGCCGCTCGTTGGTGGGCAGACCGCCGTTCTCGTATGCGTACGAGCGGTGCGTCAGCGCACGCACCAGAAGGGCGGACTCGAGCTGGTACCCGAGCCGCCCTTCCAGAAGCGTGTGGGACGAGGCTGTGTCCGCAGTAGCCGTTTCCTCCCCGCGCTTGCGGGATGCCGAAGGGGCGTCTTCCGCCTTCTTGGGGCTAGACACAGTGCCTGTCACCAGCCGCTCAGACCTCGAGGACCTGGCGCTTGTTGTAGGTGCCGCAAGCGGGGCACGCGATGTGCTGCTGCTTCGGCTCGTGGCAGCGCTCGCACGCCACCAGGGTGGGGACCGCAGCCTTCCACTGCGACCGGCGGTGGCGCGTGTTGCTGCGCGACATCTTCCGCTTCGGAACAGCCACGGCTACTTCTCCTGAGGTTCATCCCCGCCGTTGCGGGGTGCGTTGTCCTTCTCGCCGTCCTTGATGGTTCCGGCGAGTCCCTGCAGTGCCGCCCAACGGATGTCGACGGCGTCGTGATGGTGGTCCGGGTCGTCCGCGAGCCGCACTCCGCAGTCGGAACACAGGCCCGGGCAGTCGTCCTGGCACACCGGCTGCATCGGCAGTGCAAGCACCACCGCATCGCGCAGCACGGGTTCGAGGTCGAACAAGTCGTCCTCGATGAAGAGGGTGTCCTCCTCGTCCTCGGCGTCGTCGTCTGCGTCCTTGTCATGGACCCGGGCGTCGGCGTCGGGGTAGGCGAACAACTCCTGGAAGTCGCTGTCGAGCTCTCGCTCCAGCGGCTCCAGACACCTTACGCACTCCCCCTTGACCGTTGCACGGGCGGTGCCCGTGACGAGCACTCCGTCCATGACCGATTCGAGGCGGAGGTCGAGCTCGATCGGGGCGCCCTCGGGCACACCGACGACCTCGTTGCCGAGGTCCGCGGGGGCCTCGACGGAGCGGGAGACCCTCTTGAGCGCACCGGGACGCCGGCCCAGCTCACGTGTGTCGAACACGAGAGGGGCGCGATGGTCGAGGCGGGCGTTGATGGCTTCCTGCTTTCTACGGGGTTTTCGCGCCGCCCGCCCTTCACTGGGAAATGCGGGCAGCAGAGATCGCGGAAATACTCGCGACCGAAGAGCCAGGATACTGGAAGGCCCCCGATAGGCCCAATCCGCACCCACTCCCCCGGCCACACCACGGCCACGTACGAGCCACGCTACGGCTGTGTACGGGGCGGGTAGGGGTCGGGTAGGGGTTGCGTGGGGCCCGCATACGGGTCGCGTAGGTCGCTGTATGGGTCGGGTAGGTCGCTGTGCGGGGCGCGTAGGGGCCGGCGGCGTACGGGCCCGCGTCGGCCGGGACCCACGTCGGCCGCTCCCCTCGGGGGGCCGGGTCACGCGGCGGGCGGGTCATGCGGCGGGCGGCCACGCGGCGGGCGGCTGTGGGGGCTGTGGCACTGCCGACGCCGCGATCGCCGCGATCGCCCACCGGCCGTGAAGGGACGTGAAGCGACGCCTCGGCCGCTCGGCCGCCCACCTTGGCCGTCCATCGGGGCCGGAAAACACCTAGGGGGCAGGGGAACAGATCCCGTAGGGGACACGAGAGCCCCCTGGGGCCACAACCAGGTGGGGGCGGGGGAAATTCCAGCGGCGGGGGCTTCCATCGGACGGGGTCGGCCCTCCGACGGCGCCCTCCGACGGCGCCCCCCGGCGGTGGGTTCTTCCAGCGGCAGGGACCCACCGTCAGTGAGGATTCCCTCCGCGGCAGGGGGCTTCCAACCGTTGGGGGCCGACGTCGGGCACCAGCGGCCACCCCGCCCCACGCTTCCGGCAGCGGGGCCCGTGGGCCCGCCGGCAGCCGGGGCGCGCCCTAAGGGCGGCCCTCCTCGTATTGGCGGAGTTGGTCGAGGTTGATCATGCTGGTGTCGAAGAGGCTGGTCTCGTCCAGGGCGGCGGGCTGGGTGGCCGTGTGCGGGGCGTGCTGGGGCTGCTGGGGCACCTGGGGGTGGAGGTAGGCGTTCGGGTCGTAGCCGGGCTGCTGGGGCTGCTGCTGCCAGTCGTAGGCGTACGGGTCCTGGGGCTGGGCGTACGCGGCGGCCTGCTGGGGCTGCTGGTAGCCGTAGACGTCCTGCTGGGCGTAGGCGGCCGGGTCGTAGTAGCCCTGCTGCTGGGGCTGGAGCGGCTGCTGGTGTTCCTCGGGCTGTTCCTGCGGGGGTGCCGCCGGCGTCTGCGGTTCGCGGTCGGCGCCGATGCCGGCCAGCTCGGCCAGGTAGTCCGCGTCGGCCTGCGGCTGCGCGTTCTGCGGGTCACCCTGGGCCGCCAGATGTACGCCGAGCTCGTCGATCGCCCGGGCGCCCTGGAGCTTGTCGCGGCCCCGGCCGACCGCCTCCAGCGTCTTGGTCAGCACGGCCTGGAAGGCGCCGAACTTGGCGTCCACGTAGGCGTCCGCGCGCTGCCTGAGGGTCTCGGGGTCGGCGCTGCGCTCGGGGGCCTCGGTGTCCTCGTAGCCCTGCTCGTCGAGTCCGGGGCCCCGGCCGAGCAGCTTCTCGCGGCCACGGTCGACGGATCCGATGGTCTTGGTGAGGACGACCTCGAAGTTGGCGAGCTTGGAGTCGACGTAGTCGTCGGCCTCGGCGCGGATCTCGTCGGCCTCCTGACGGGCCTCGGCGAGGATCCGGTCCGCCTCCTCCTGCGACTGCCGGGCGACCTCGGTGTCGGAGATCAGCGAACCGCGCTGGGCGTGCGCGGACTCGATGATCCGCTCCGCCTCGGCGCGTGCCTCCTCGACCATCTGCTCCCGGCCGCCGAGCAGCTCCTGGGCCTGGGCGAGCGATCCGGGCAGTGCGGCGCGCACCTCCTCCAGCATGGCGAGCAGCTGGGCGCGGTTGACCACGCACGAGGCCGACATGGGCATGGACCGGGCGCCGGCGACGGTCGCGACGATGTCGTCGAGCTTCTTCTGCACGTCCACCTTGGACTCGCCACTCTCTGAGGGGTTGGAACGACGGAACGGGACGACTGTACGTCCAGCGGCCCTCCGCCCGACACCAACTGACGGAGCGTCAGAAAGTGCCCGCGGCCGGTGCGCCGGGTGCGGTGATCAGCTCTTCTTGCGCAGCCGCTCGGTGAGCGCGTCGAGCACGAACGGCGGGACCAGGTGCGAGACGTCGCCACCCCAGGCGGCGACCTCCTTCACGAGGCTGGAGGAGAGGAAGCTGTAGGTCGGGTTGGTGGGGACGAACAGGGTCTCCACACCGGAGAGTCCGTTGTTCATCTGGGCCATCTGCAGCTCGTAGTCGAAGTCGCTGACCGCGCGCAGTCCCTTGACGATCGCGGGGATGTCGCGCTGCTTGCAGAAGTCGACGAGCAGGCCGTGGAAGGACTCGACCTGGACGTTGCCGTACTCGGCGGTGGCCCGGCGGATCAGGTCGATCCGCTCGTCGACCGTGAACAGCCCCTGCTTGGACTGGTTGATCATCACGGCCACATGGACGACGTCGTACAGCTTCGAGGCACGGGCGATGATGTCCAGGTGCCCATTGGTGATGGGGTCGAACGACCCCGGACAGACGGCGCGGCGCAACGCGGGTTCCTCGCTCTCCGATGCGGTCATGACACGCTTGCTGACGTCGGTTCAACGGACGACGGAGCGGCGCGACCGTACCAAAGCGTCCCCTCGCCGTAGCGACGGGCCTTGATCGCGGTGAAACCGTCCGGCCACGGGAACGCGCCGCCTCTGGTGCTCCGCTCCACGGTGACGAGTGCGTCGTCCGTCAGCCACCCCTGACCACGGAGTGTGAGCAGGATCTCGCAGAGCTCGGCGTCGCTCACCGCGTACGGCGGGTCCAGGAAGACGAGGTCGTACGGCTCGCCGGGGGGCGGGGCGGCGGCGGTCTGCTCGGCCTTGCCGGGCCGGACCTCGACGCCCGGGAGGCCGACCGTGCGGACGTTGTCGCGGATGGTGCGGACGGCCCGGGCGTCGGCCTCGACCAGCAGGACGTGTGCCGCGCCGCGGGAGAGCGCCTCCAGACCGACCGCGCCGGAGCCGCCGTACAGGTCGAGCACCCGGGCGCCGGTCAGCGGGCCGTCCAGCGACTCCCAGGTGGAGAACATGCCCTCGCGCGCCCGGTCGGAGGTCGGGCGGGTGCCGTTGCCGGGTGGTACGGCCAGGCGGCGGCCGCCGGCCGTACCGGCGATCACGCGGGTCATGGGCCCGTCCTTACGTCGTGCGGGGGTGGAGGGATGGTCGGCGGAGCCGCTCGGCTCCGTCCTCCACGATATTCCGTCGTCCGGCGGCGGGCGCCCGCCGGATCGGTCCGGGGCGGCACCCCGACGTGATCGTTCTCACCCTGCGGCAGGCGGCCCACGGACCGCCGGGCCCGCCGTGCCGGCTCGCTCAGCCCTTGTCCAGATACTGCTCCCGTTCCTCGTCCAACAGCGCGGACAGCGCGATCCGCAGCTCCGGATAGCCGGTCAGCTCGGGGTCGTCGCCGACCAGCGCGGTGGCCTCCTCGCGGGCGGCGGCGATGATCTCCTCGTCGTCGATGACCGTGAGCATCCGCAGCGAGGAGCGGACGCCGGACTGCGCCTGGCCCAGGACGTCGCCCTCGCGCCGCTGTTCCAGGTCGATCCGGGAGAGCTCGAAGCCGTCGAGGGTGCCGGCCACCGCGGCGAGCCGGGCCCGGGCCGGGCTGGCCTCGGGCATCTCGCTGACCAGCAGGCACAGGCCGGGTGCCGTACCCCGGCCGACCCGGCCGCGGAGCTGGTGCAGCTGGGAGACGCCGAACCGGTCCGCGTCCATGATCACCATGACGGTGGCGTTGGGGACGTTCACCCCCACTTCGATGACCGTCGTCGCGACCAGTACGTCCAGCTCGCCGGCCGCGAACGCGCGCATCACCGCGTCCTTGTCGTCCGGCGCCATCCTGCCGTGCAGCACCGCCACCCGCAGGCCGGCGAGCGGGCCCTTGGTGAGCTGGTCGGCGATGTCGAGCACGGCGAGCGGCGGACGCTTCTCGGCGATGTCCTCCGGCGAACTCACCGCTGCCGCCGTGCCCTTGCCGCCGGCCGCGCCCTTCTTCCCCGGCTTGGGCGCGTCCTCCTCGTCGCCGATCCGCGGGCAGACCACATACGCCTGGTGCCCGGCCTCGACCTCTTCGCGGACCCGCTCCCAGGTACGCGCGAGGAAGTGCGGTTTGTCCTTGGCGGGCACCACATGGCTGGCGATCGGCGAGCGTCCGGCGGGGAGTTGGTCGAGGACGGAGGTCTCCAGATCGCCGAAGACGGTCATCGCGACCGTGCGCGGGATGGGTGTCGCGGTCATCACCAACAGGTGCGGCGTCTGCTTCTCGCGCTGGGAGTGCCCCTTGCCACGCAGGGCGTCGCGCTGCTCGACGCCGAAGCGGTGCTGTTCGTCGACGACCACCAGCCCCAGGTCGTGGAACTGCACCTTGTCCTCGATCAGCGCATGGGTGCCGACGACGATGCCGGCCTCGCCGGTGACCAGGTCGAGCAGTGCCTGGCGGCGGGCCGCGGCTCCCATCGAACCGGTCAACAGCACCACCTTCGTGCCCCGTTCGGCCCCGCCCAGCATCCCTCCCTCGGCCAGCTCGCCCATCATCTCGGTGATCGAGCGGTGGTGCTGCTGGGCGAGCACCTCGGTGGGCGCCAGCATCGCGGCCTGGCCACCGCTGTCGACGACGCCGAGCATGGCGCGCAGCGCGACCATGGTGTTGTGCGTGACGGTGAAGTGGTCGGTCACATAGGCGTGGGAGGGGTGCGCGACGCTGATGCACTGGACGGGCTTACGGCCCACGTGCTCGATGGCCCGGATGGTGCGCCGGAAGGCGGGGCCGGCACCGGCCCCCTCCTCTGCCCCCTCCTCCGGCAGCGCGACATGGACGTCGTACGCGCCCGCGCCGGCGTCGTGCCGTCGGGCCGCGCCGCCCAGGGAGCGCACCAGCCAGGCGAGGTCGTCGGCCAGCGGGCCGGGCGCGGCACGGAACACCTCGCCGGTCCCGGAGGGCTCTCCCCCGGCGTCCAGCAGGCCCCGCAGCACGGCCCGCCGGTCCTTGACGGGGGCGTTGCGGTAGGCGGCCGGCAGTCCGTCCGCGGGGAGGGACCGGCCGAGGTGGTACGGGTCGAGCGGCCGCTTGCCGCCGTCGTCGAGGTCGACCGGTGTGGCGGGCGCGATGGACCACTTGGGCCGGCCGTCGGCGTCCAGCAGGTCGGCCCGTAGCTCGCGGGTCGTCAGCACCCGCTCGCCGGTGTCGCGGGACCCGACGATCCACAGGTGCTCGTCGTCGCACTCGACGGTGGAGCCGTCCGACAGCACCAGCCGCCACACCTCGCGCTCGCCCTGCGGGAAGACGCCGTCCACCACGGCGCGCTCGCCGCTGGGCACCACCACTTCGGTGCCGACGGTCATCTCGCCCATGGGCCAAAAGCCGCGCGGGGTGAGTACCAGGGCGTCCAGCGGCTGGGCCTTGCCGGAGCCGACCTCGCCCTGGAGGAGGCGGTGCATGGGGTGTGCGGTGGCCAGGTCGTCGAAGATCTCCCGGCTGACCTTCTGCTGGCCTTCGGTGAGCGTGAAGGGCAGCTCGGCGTCGAACGCGTCGAGGATGCCGTCCTTGACCAACTGCCGTGGTACGGCGGGGAGTTGGGTGTCGGCCAGGCGCCGGCGGGCCAGCGCGACCTGCATCACGAACGCCTCGTCCCACTTCAGCCGGTCGCGCGCGTCGGCGATGTCGGCCTTGCTGCCGGGCCGGTGGATCTTCAGCAGGGCCTCGGTGAGCGGGACCAGCGACCGGCCCGCGCGCAGCGCCTCGGGCAGCGGGTCGACGGCGTCCTGGGCGCTGGGCAGCACCGCGTCGACGGCCTTGGTGATCTTCCAGGAGGCCATCTGCTGGCAGGCCGGGTAGATCGGGATGAGTTGACTGGCGAAGGCGTCCACGGCCTCGCCGTCGGTGTCGCCGTCCAGGAGCGCGTATTCGGGGTGGGCCAGCTGGAGTTTGCGGTTGAAGACCGAGACCTTGCCGGCGAACATCGCGCGGCGGCCCGGCAGCAGTTCCTTGTGCGGTTTGTGGATGCCCTTGCCGAAGAAGACCAGCTGGAGCCGGCCGCTGCCGTCCGTGAGCGTCACTTCCAGGCGCTGCCCCCGGCCGGCGTTGAACTTGTGCACCCGGGCGTCGGCCACCCTGGCGACGACCGTGACGTGTTCGTCCAGCGGGAGGTCGGCGAGGCGGGTCAGCTCGCCGCGCTCGGCGTAGCGGCGCGGGTAGTGGTGCAGCAGATCGCCGACCGTGTGCAGGTCGAGATGCTCGGCCAGCACCTTCGCGGTGGTGCCGCCGAGGATTTTCTTCAGGGGTTCGTCGAGCGCAGCCACGCGTCTATTGCACACCACGCCTCTGACAATTGCGCCGGTCCGGGCCGCCGGGGCGGCGTCACTCCACGCCGATGAGCAGCGGGGCGGTGCGCTGACCGCCGTCGTAGACGACCGTGTCGACGGCGAGGTGCCGCTCGCGGACGTGCCGTTCCAGCCGCTCGGCGAGGGCGGCGGGGGCCCCCGCGCCGAGGACCAGGGTCACCATCTCCCCGCCCGCGGACAGCATCCGGTCCAGCACCGTCATGGCGGTGACGGTGAGGTCCGGGCCGATCACCGCGACATCGCCGTCGATCAGGCCGAGGACGTCCCCGGCCTGGCAGACGCCCGCCATGGTCCACGACTGCCGTTCGGCGACGGCGAGCTCGGCGTAGCGGGTGGCGCCGGCGGCGGAGGTCATGGCGACCGCGTCCTCGTCGAAGCTGCGGTCCGGCTCGTGCACGGCCAGCGCCGCGATGCCCTGGACGGCGGCGCGGGTGGGGATCACCGCGACCCGGACGCCTTCGGTGCGGGCCTGTTCGGCGGCGGCCGCGGCGGTGTGCCGGAGTTCGGGGTCGTTGGGCAGCAGCATGACCTCGCGGGCGTGGGCCTGCCGGATCGCCTGCACCAGTTCGCCGCTGGCCGGCGGCTCCCCTGGGCGTACGGTGACCGCGGTCGCGCCGGCCTCGGCGCAGAGGTCGGCGAGCCCGGTGCCCGGCACCACCGCGACCACGGCCCGCGGTGCCAGCGCCGGCTCCTTGGTGCGGCCGCCACCGAAGTGCGTGATGCGGATCCGGTACGGGCGGCCGGCCTCGATGCCGGCCTCCACGGCGGCGCCCGCGTCGTCGACATGGATGTGGACGTGCCACAGCCCGTCCCCGCCGACCACCACCAGGGAGTCGCCGAGCCCGTCGAGCCGGGTGCGCAGCCGCGCCACGGCGTCGTCCGGCGCCTCCAGCAGGTAGATCACCTCGAAGGCGGGCCCGCCGGGTTCGCCGCAGCCGTCCGCCGCCGTGTGTGCCGCGACGTCGCAGCCGGCGGCCTCGGGGAGCGGGGCGTCGGCCCGTACGGCGACGGGGGTGGCGGTGACCTCTCCGGAGAGGGCGTCGGCGAGCGCGCCCAGCAGCGCGACCAGCCCGCAGCCGCCGGCGTCCACGACGCCCGCCCGGCCGAGGACCGCCAGCTGCCCGGGGGTCGCCTGCAGGGCCGTACGGGCCCCTGCATGGGCGGCGCGGGCGACCGCGGCGGCGTCCCGGGCCTCGCCGGCGGCACGTTCGGCGGCATCAGCGGCAGCGGTGGCCACGGTCAGGACGGTGCCCTCCACGGGGTGGGCGACGGCCTCGTACGTGGAGGCGGCGGCCCGGCGCAGGGCCCGGCGCAGCGCCTCGGCCGAGCCGTCACCGGCCGCGGGGTCCGTGCCGTCCGTCGTGCCGCGGGCCGCCAGGACGTCGGTCATGCCGCGCAGCAGCTGCGCCAGGATGGTGCCGGAGTTGCCGCGCGCTCCTATCAGGGCGCCGTGTGCCATCGCGCCGATCGCGTCGGCGAGGCCGGGGGCGGTGCCCGCCGAGGCGTGTCCGTCGAAGGCGGCCTCGACGGCCCGGGCAGCGGATTCCAGCGTCAGATAGAGGTTGGTGCCGGTGTCGCCGTCGGCCACCGGGTAGACGTTGATCGCGTCGATCCGCTCGCGTTCCCGGCCGAGCGCCTCCAGCGCCAGCCCGCACCAGGAGCGGACCGCGGCGGCGTCGAGCGGGTACGGCACATCGTCCTCCTGGGTCACGGGCTGCACCGCACAGTAGCCGCGTGCCGGTGGGAAGGCCGGGGCGGGGGCCGGGAGGTGCGTGGTAGTTTCGTTCTACGGGAGCGGTCGTTGTATGCTGCTCCGGTTGCCCGATGAGAATCGGGCCATTTCCTCTCCTGACGGCGCCGGTCGGGCAATGCACTCGGCCCGTTGGGATTTCACCGTAAGTGCATCTGAAGTCTTTGGAGTGACCCGTGGCTGCCAACTGCGACGTCTGCGGCAAGGGGCCGGGCTTCGGCAAGAGTGTCTCGCACTCGCATCGCCGTACCAACCGTCGTTGGAACCCCAACATCCAGACGGTGCGTGCAGTGATCGGGCGCACGCCGAAGAAGCTGAACGCCTGCACCTCGTGCATCAAGGCCGGCAAGGTCTCGCGCTGACGCCTTAAGTCGTAGCGCAGCCGGCCGGTTGCCTGGGAAAGCCGGTCCACCCCCTGGGGTGGGCCGGCTTTTTGCCGTTCCTGCGGCCCTTCCCGCCCGGCATGACGTGGCACGTCGGTGTCCCGGCCCGCGCGGCGGTCAGTGGTCGCCGCGCAGCCGCCAGCCGTGGTCGACCGGGCCGATGCCGGCGCCCAGCCGGAAGCCGGCCGCGATCGCGCCGGTGACGTAGTCCTTCGCCGCCGCGGCGGCCCGCGGCACGGGGTCGCCCTTGGCCAGCTGCGCGGCGAGTGCGCTGGCGAGGGTGCAGCCGGTGCCGTGGGTGTGCCGGTTGTCGTGGCGAGGGGCGCGCAGCCAGTGCTCCTTAGTGCCGTCGGTGAGCAGGTCGACGGCGCTGCCGCCGCCCCCGTCCGGGGCCGTGAGGTGGCCGCCCTTGATGAGTGCCCAGCGCGGCCCGAAGTCCAGGACGGCGGCGGCCGCCCGGCGCAGGTCGGCCTCCTCGCGGACGGTCACGCCGGTGAGCTGGGCCACCTCGTCGAGGTTGGGGGTGGCGACGGTGGCCGTCGGCAACAGCTTGGTGCGCACCGCGTCCAGGGCGCTCGCGGCGAGCAGCGCGTCACCGTGTTTGGAGACGCCCACGGGGTCGACGACGACCGGGACGTCCAGTCCGCCGAGGAGTTCGGCGACGGTCTCGACGAGTTCGGCCGAGGAGAGCATCCCGGTCTTGACCGCCTGGACGCCGATGTCGTCGACGACGCTGCGGAACTGGGCGCGTACGGCCTCGGCGGGCAGGTCCCACGCGCCCTGCACGCCCAGGGAGTTCTGTGCGGTGACGGCGGTGAGCACGCTCATGCCGTGGGTGCCGAGCGCCAGCATCGTCTTCAGGTCGGCCTGGATGCCCGCGCCGCCGCCGGAGTCGGACCCGGCGACGGTCAGAACGCGTGGAGGTATGTGCATGCCGGCGAATCTACCCGCCCGCCGCACAGGGGTTACTCGGCGTCGGCGTTGTCCCCGAAGTGGTCCCAGCCGGCCTTCGCCCAGGGGGCGCCGTCCACCGTCACCTGCGGCAGCGCGGAGGGGTTGAGGACCTCGCCGATGACCTTCCACCGGGCGGGCAGCTTCACGTCCGGCGGGAACGTGGCCACGATCGCGTGGTCCTCGCCGCCGTTGAGCACCCACTGCATCGGGTCCACGCCGACCGCGGTGCCGATGTCGGACATCTGCGTGGGGATGTCGATCGCGGCGGACCGCAGGTCGATCCGGACCTTGCTGGCCTCGGCGATGTGGCCGAGGTCGGCGACCAGCCCGTCGCTGACGTCGGTCATGGCGGTGGCGCCGAGCCCGGCGGCCGCGGGGCCGGCGTGGTACGGCGGTTCGGGCCGGCGGTGCGCCTCCACGAAGGCGCGCGGCGAGCGGAAGCCGCGGGAGAGGACCGCGTGGCCGGCGGCGGACCAGCCGAGCCAGCCGGTCACCGCGACCACGTCGCCGGGCTGGGCGCCGGCCCGGGTGACCGGCTCCTGGTTGCGCAGGTCGCCGAGGGCGGTGATGGCGACGGTGATGGTGTCACCGCGGACCACGTCCCCGCCGACGACCGCGGCGCCGGCCACCTGGCACTCGTCGCGCAGCCCGTCCATCAGCTCGGTCGGCCAGGTCGCGGGGAGTTCCGCGGGCACGACCAGGCCCAGCAGGATCGCGGTGGGCACCGCGCCCATCGCCGCGATGTCGGCGAGGTTCTGTGCGGCGGCCTTGCGGCCGACGTCGTAGGCGGTGGACCAGTCACGGCGGAAGTGCCGGCCCTCCAGGAGGATGTCGGTGCTGGCGACCACCCTCCGGTCCGGCGCGGTGACCACCGCGGCGTCGTCCCCCGGCCCGATCCGTACCGCCGGAGTGGACGTGAGCCGGGAGGTGAGCTCCCTGATCAGACCGAACTCCCCCAGCTCGCCCACGGTGCCCTTCATGCTGTTGCCCTTCTCATGTGTACGGACCGTTGTACGGACGGTCCGTACGTGGCTGACGGTTGCGCCGCACCTGCCGTGTTCACCGCGCGGGTCTCCCCTCTCCGCACGGTGACGCGGTACCGTGGCGTCCCTTCTTCCCCCATGATCCTCGTAGCCGCCCTGGAGGTTCCGTGGTACAGGCCTACATCCTGATCCAGACCGAGGTCGGCAAGGCATCGGCCGTCGCGGAGGTGATCTCGAAGATCCCCGGTGTGCTGCAGGCCGAGGACGTCACCGGCCCCTACGACGTGATCGTGCGCGCCCAGGCCGACACCGTCGATGAGCTGGGCCGCATGGTGGTGGCGAAGGTCCAGCAAGTGGACGGCATCACGCGCACCCTGACCTGCCCGGTCGTTCATCTCTAGCTCCCCCGTATGCTCGGCCGGGTGATCTCTTCGCGTCGCCGGTGCCGCCTGTTTCTGGCCCTTCCCCTGCTCACCGTGGCGTTCGCCGCGGTGAGCTGTTCGTCTTCCGGGGACGTGGCCGTCCCGTCCCCCCCGGGCGAGGCGGCGCGGCACTGCCGGGCACTCCACGGGGAACTGCCGCGGACCGTCGACGGACTGAGGCGGGGTACCGCCGAGCCCGTCTCCGACTTCACCGCCGTCTGGGGCGACCCCGCCGTACAACTGCGTTGCGGGGTGCCGAAGCCGGACGTCCTGAGACACGGGAGTGAACATTACAACCCCAACCCGGAGGCGGCGGAAGTCAACGGCGTCCGGTGGCTCTTCGAGAAGCAGGACGACGGCTACCGCTTCACGACCGTGCTGCGCAAGGTGTACGTCGAGGTGACCGTGCCCGGGAAGTACGCCCCCGAGGTCGATGTGCTCCCCGACCTCGCGGGCGCGGTGAAGAAGACCATCCCCGCCGGGGTCTAGGGCACCGTCCGCACCTGACCCCTCGCAACGGGCCCCAGTCCTCCCGGCGCCGCCCGGCCGCGGTCCTAGCGCAGGCCGGTGGAGCGCTGCAGCGCCGCCTGCAGGAGGCGGTCGATCAGCTCCGGGTAGCTCACTCCGCTTTCCTGCCACATCCGCGGATACATCGAGATGGGCGTGAAGCCGGGGAGCGTGTTGATCTCGTTGATCACGAACTCGCCGTTGTCCTGCAGGAAGAAGTCCGCGCGGACCAGGCCCTCGCAGGACGCCGCCTCGAAGGCCGCGACGGCCAGTTCCTGGATCTTCGCGGTCTGCTCGTCGGTCAGCGGCGCCGGCACGATACCGGCGGCCGAGTCGATGTACTTGGCCTCGAAGTCGTAGAAGTCGTGCGCGGTGACCGGCGGGATCTCGGCCGGCACGCTGGCCCGCGGCCCGTCCTCGAACTCCAGCACCCCGCATTCGATCTCGCGGCCGCTCAGCAGCGATTCCACGAGGATCTTGGGGTCGTGCCGGCGGGCCTCCTCGATGGCCTCGTCCAGGCCCGCGAGGTCGTCGACCTTGCTGATGCCCATGGAGGAGCCGGCCCGGGCGGGCTTCACGAAGAGCGGCCAGCCGTGTTCGGCGGCGAAGTCGACGATCTTCTTGCGGGCCGCGGCGGGGTCCTTCTCCCACTCCCGGGGGCGGATGACCTCGTAGGGGCCGACCGGCAGCCCGAAGGAGGTGAACACCCGCTTCATGTAGTCCTTGTCCTGGCCGACCGCGGAGGCGAGCACGCCCGAGCCGACGTAGGGCACGCCGGAAAGCTCCAGGAGGCCCTGCAGGGTGCCGTCCTCGCCGTACGGGCCGTGCAGGACGGGGAAGACCACGTCGACCTCGCCGAGGGCCTTGGGCACCGCACCGGGCTCGGTGTAGACGACCTCGCGGTTGGACGGGTCGACGGGGAGCACCACTCCGCCCTCGGTGGACTCGGCGAGCTCGGCCACGCTGGGCAGCCGCCGGTCCGTGATGGCCATCCGCTCGGGATCGTCGGCGGTCAGCGCCCAGCGGCCGTCGGTGGTGATGCCGATGGGCAGCACGTCGTACTTCTCGCGGTCGATGGCGCGCAGTACGGCTCCGGCGGTGACCACGGAGATGGCGTGCTCGGAGCTGCGCCCGCCGAACACGACGGCGACGCGGGGCTTGTGGGAGGAGGTCTGGCTGCTCATATCGCGATGAGGGTACCTGCTGACCGGCGCGGCGTCAGTGCGGCGGCCGCCGTTGGTGGCGTGCCGCGGGCGGCCGGGCCGCAGCTGTCCGCTTCAGTGCCGCTCGGACTTGGCGCTGCGCGCCATCAGCTCCTTGAGGGCCACCAGCGGCGGTTTGCCGTCGTGGACGATGGACACGACCGTCTCGGTGAGCGGCATGTCGACGCCGTGCCTGCGGGCCAGATCCAGTACGGATTCGCAGGACTTGACGCCCTCGGCGGTCTGCTTGGTGACCGCGATGGTCTCCTGGAGCGTCATGCCGCGGCCGAGGTTGGTGCCGAAGGTGTTGTTGCGGGACAGCGGCGAGGAGCAGGTGGCGACGAGGTCGCCCATGCCGGCCAGGCCGGCGAAGGTGTGCGCGTCGGCGCCCATGGCGAGGCCGAGCCGGGTGGTCTCGGCGAGCCCGCGGGTGATCAGCGAGGCCTTGGCGTTGTCGCCCAGTCCCATGCCGGTGGCGATACCGACGGCGAGGGCGATGACGTTCTTCACCGCGCCGCCCAGTTCGCAGCCCACCACGTCGGTGTTGGTGTACGGGCGGAAGTACGAGGTGTGGCAGGCGGTCTGCACCCGGCGGGCGACCGCCTCGTCGGCGCAGGCGACGACCGCGGCGGCGGGCTGCCGGGCCGCGACCTCCTTGGCGAGGTTGGGGCCGGTGACCACCGCGACCCGCTCCGCGGGGGCCTTCGCCACCTCCTCGATGACCTCGCTCATGCGCTTGGCCGTGCCCAGTTCGACGCCCTTCATCAGGGAGACCAGGATCGTGTCGGCGGGCAGCAGGGGCGCCCATTCGGCGAGGTTTCCGCGCAGCGTCTGGGACGGCACGGCCAGGACGGTGAACTCCGCGTCGCGGGCCGCCCGTGCCGGGTCGGTGGTGGCCCGTACGGCCTCGGGGAGCTCGACGCCCGGCAGGTAGTCGGGGTTCGTACGGCCGTTGTTGATGGCGTCGACCAGGGCCGCGCGGCGCCCCCACAGGGTCACCTCGCATCCCGCGTCGGCGAGCACCATCGCGAATGCGGTGCCCCAGGACCCCGTGCCGTAGACGGCGCAGCGCGTCACTTGCCTTCATCCTCCTGTGCCTGCTGGGTGCTTCGGGCCTGCTGGGGGGCGATGGCGCCTTCGGTGGCGGCGGCCGGCTCCGCGGCGGTGGCCTTGGCGGCCTCGCGGGCTGCCCGGCGTTCCTGGGCGATGGCCTTGCGCCAGTCGTACGGTGCGGTCGGTGCGGTCTCGCCGCGCAGCTGGGCCAGCTGCTCGGTGATCGCGCCCATGATGAGGTCGGTGACGGCGCGCAGCACCTCGGCGGTCGGTTCCTGGTCGTAGTAGGCGCTCAGGTCGACCGGCGGCCCCGCCTTGACCCGCAGCGTCTTGCGCGGGAGGAGCTGGAGCTTCTTCTCCTTGGCGTACGGCGGCATCGCTTCGTGGGCGCCCCACTGGGCGACGGGGATGACCGGGGCCTTGGTCAGCAGGGCCACCCGTGCGGCACCGGTCTTGCCCTGCATCGGCCACAGGTCGGGGTCCCGGGTGAGGGTGCCCTCGGGGTAGAAGGCGACGCATTCGCCCTTGTGGATGGCGGTGACGGCGGCGCGGAACGCGTTGGCGGCGTCGGTGGTTTCCCGGTAGACCGGGATCTGTCCGGTGCCGCGCATCATCAGGCCCACAAAGCCGCTCTTGAAGAGTCCGGCCTTGGCGAGGAATCGGGGGACCCGCCCGGTGTTGTACTGATAGTGCGCATAGGAGAGCGGGTCGAGATAGGAGTTGTGGTTGACCGCGGTGATAAATCCGCCGTCGGCCGGAATGTGCTCCATTCCCTGCCAGTCCCGCTTGAACAGAACCAAGAGCGGCGGTTTGCAGATGACCGCGGCCAAGCGGTACCAGAAGCCGATTCTGCGGCGGGACACTGGGACACCCTCCTTGTGGGACCTGTGTAGCTGCTACGGGCCGGCAGCCGCACAAGTGTCGCCCCAGGTACCCGCTATGTCGAGGACACCGTAACCCCCGGCGCTCCCCCGGGGCGTCGGCGGCGGGTGAGAATGGCGCGGATGCGAAGAGACGGAGCGGACGGCGAAGCAGCGGCGGCCTGGAGCCTGGTGGTGCCGCTGAAACCGCTGGTGCGGGCCAAGAGCAGGCTCACCCGGGCCGCCGGGGAGGAGTTCCGGCCGCACCTGGCCCTGGCCTTCGCCCTGGACACCGTGGCAGCGGCGCTGGCCTGCGCGGATGTGCGGGATGTGGTGGTTGTCACGGACGACCGGCTGGCCGCGGAACGGCTCGCGGCGCTGGGGGCACGGATCGTGCCCGACACTCCGGCGGGCGGGCTGAACGCGGCGCTGGCGCACGGCGCTGAGGCGGTCCGGGCGGGTCGTCCGGGCGCGCCGGTGGCCGCGCTGAACGCGGATCTTCCGGCGCTGCGCCCGGCCGAGCTGGCCCGGGTGCTCCATTCCGCCGCGCTATTTCCCCGTGCATTTCTCGCGGATGCGGCGCATTTCGGGACAACACTTCTGACCGCGAGTTCCGGGGTGGAATTGGCGCCGGGATTCGGGGGTGCCTCGCGGGCCCGTCATCTGGCGTCGGGGGCGCGTGAGATCACCGCGCCGGACGTGCCGTCGGTGCGCCGGGACGTGGACACCGGCGAGGATCTGCTGGCCGCGCTGGCGCTGGGCGTGGGCCCGCACACGGCGCGGCAGGTGCCGCGGGTGGCGCGGACGGCGGCGGGAACGGGCGGCGCCGAGGCGGCCGTGGACCCGTCCGGGCCGGCCGGGCCGGTGCCGCCACAGGTCAGAGCGTCTGGAGCGTGACCAGGTCGATGTGCCGGGCGTCGCCTTCGCCGGTGACCTCGATGCGGACCCGCTGACCGGGCCGGAGCAGCAGCAGCCCGCCGGCGTCGAAGGCGGCCGCGTCGAAGGGCAGCGGGGTGCCGTCGTCGAGCAGCACGCTGCCGGAGCGGGTCTGGGGGTCGTACGTGTACGCGGTGGCCTGCATGGGAGAGAGCCTAGACGGCGGCCGGGGCCGGAAAGCACCGCGGGCCGGGCTCCCCGGAGGGAGACCGGCCCGACGCATGGCGTCGCCGCTGCTTGTGGTCACCGCTTGCGGGCGGTGGTCTTCTTCGCGGTGGTCTTGCGCGCGGTGGCCTTCTTGGCCGGGGCCTTCTTCGCCGTCGCCTTCTTCGCGGGCGCGGTCTTCTTGGCGGTCGCCTTCTTGGCGGTGGTCTTCTTGGCCGGTGCCGCCTTCTTGGCGGCGGCCTTGGCGGGAGCCTTCTTCGCCGTCGTCTTCTTGGCGGTGACCTTCTTGGCGGGAGCCTTCTTCGCCGCGGCCTTCTTGGCCGCCGGTGCCGCCTTCTTGGCGGCGGCCTTCTTGGCGGTGGCCTTCTTGGCCGCGGCCTTCTTGATCGCCGTGCCGCCGGTGAGGCTGCCCTTGGGGGCCTTCTTGACGGAGACCTCGCCGCCCTTGGGGAGCTTCTTCGAGCCGCTCACCAGGTCCTTGAAGCCCTGACCGGCGCGGAAGCGCGGCACAGAGGTCTTCTTGACCCGCACCCGCTCACCCGTCTGCGGGTTGCGGGCGTAACGGGCCGGACGGTCGACCTTCTCGAACGAGCCGAATCCGGTGACCGAAACGCGGTCGCCGGAGACCACTGCACGGACGATCGCGTCCAGTACTGCGTCGACCGCGTCCGCCGCGTTCTGGCGGCCGCCGAGCTTGTCGGCAATGGCTTCTACGAGCTGCGCCTTGTTCACGTCTTCCCCTTCGGAGACATTGCTGGAAGGAAAGTTTCCAAGCTTTTTCGCACGTTAGGCAGATATATACCGCAAATCAAACACGAAACGGGCTAATCACCCTTGTGCCGCAACGAACTCGACCTTCACGGACTTCCGTCGGCGTGCACATCTTCGGGATAACGACCTTCGTCGAGGTCTTCCATGAACCACTCCAGACGCCTTGCCGCGTCCGCAAGATCGTGTTTAGCCGCGGCCGTGATGACGAGCAGCTTCCGGGTCAGCGCCATCCGTACGCCCTCCGGGACTTGCAGTGTCCGCACTCTTGCGTGTGCGTCCTTGAGTCGGTCGGCGACGACGCCGTAGAGCTGGAGTTGGTCGTCGCGTTCCATGCGCTAATTGTGCCATCTGCGGCGAGTTGTCGCTTCACGGGGCCTCAACAGCGGTCTCGACAAGCCGATGCGCCCCCTGCCAACTGCACAGGGGGCGCATCGTACGCAATAACGCTTTGAGCCAAAAACCCGAGGTCAGACCTCGATCGTCCGCGGCTTGAAGGACGGGCGATTCGCCTCGTACGCCACGATTGATGACTCCTCCCGAAGGGTGAGGCTGATGTCGTCCAGCCCCTCCAGCAGACGCCAACGGGCGTTCTCGTCCAGCTCGAAGTCGGCGCTGATGCCCTCCGCCCGTACCTGCCGGTCCACGAGGTCGACGGTCACCTCGGCGGTCGGGTCGGCCTCCACCAGCTGCTGCAGCCGGTCCACCGTCTCCTGCGGCAGGACCACCGTCAGCAGGCCGTTCTTGAGGGAGTTGCCGCGGAAGATGTCCGCGAAGCGCGAGGAGATGACGGCCTTGAAGCCGTAGTTCTGCAGCGCCCAGACGGCGTGTTCACGCGAGGATCCGGTGCCGAAGTCGGGGCCCGCGACGAGCACCGTGGCGCCTTTGTACTGCGGCTTGTTGAGGACGAACTCGGGGTCCTTGCGCCAGGCCTCGAACAGCCCGTCCTCGAAGCCGTCCCGGGTGACCTTCTTCAGCCAGTGGGCCGGGATGATCTGGTCGGTGTCGACGTTGCTGCGGCGCAGCGGGACGGCCCGGCCGGTGTGGGTGGTGAAAGCTTCCATGGTTCAGACTCCCGCGGGCGTGGCGACGTCGGACAGGTCGGCCGGTGAGGCCAGATGGCCGAGAACCGCCGTTGCGGCGGCCACCTGCGGCGAGACCAGGTGCGTACGACCGCCCTTGCCCTGCCGGCCCTCGAAGTTCCGGTTGGAGGTGGACGCCGAGCGCTCACCGGGCGCCAGCTGGTCGGGGTTCATGCCCAGACACATCGAGCAACCCGCGTGCCGCCATTCGGCGCCGGCCGCGGTGAAGACCTTGTCCAGCCCCTCGGCGACCGCCTCCAGGGAGACCCGGACCGAGCCGGGAACGACCAGCATCCGTACGCCGTCGGCGACCTTGCGGCCCTCCAGGATCGACGCCGCGGAGCGCAGGTCCTCGATACGGCCGTTGGTGCAGGAACCTACGAAGACGGTGTCCACGGTGATCTCGCGCAGCGGCTGACCCGCCGTCAACCCCATGTACTCCAGCGCCTTTTCGGCGGCCAGCCGCTCCGAGGCGTCCTCGTACGAAGCCGGGTCGGGGACCTGCGCCGAAAGCGGGGCGCCCTGGCCGGGGTTGGTGCCCCAGGTGACGAACGGCGCCAGCGAGGCGGCGTCGATGTGCACCTCGGCGTCGAAGACCGCGTCGTCGTCGGTGCGCAGCGTCTTCCAGTACTCGACCGCGGCGTCCCAGTCCGCGCCCTTGGGGGCGTGGTCGCGGCCCTGGAGGTAGTCGAAGGTGGTCCGGTCCGGGGCGATCATGCCGGCCCGGGCGCCCGCCTCGATCGACATGTTGCAGATGGTCATCCGGGCCTCCATCGAGAGCTTCTCGATGGCCGGGCCGCGGTACTCGATGACATATCCCTGGCCGCCGCCGGTGCCGATCTTGGCGATGATCGCCAGGATCAGGTCCTTGGCGGTGACGCCCTCCGGCAGCTCGCCGTCGACGGTGATCGCCATCGTCTTGAACGGGGCCAGCGGCAGCGTCTGGGTGGCGAGCACATGCTCGACCTGGCTGGTGCCGATGCCGAACGCCAGCGCGCCGAAGGCGCCGTGGGTCGAGGTGTGGCTGTCGCCGCAGACCACGGTGGTGCCCGGCTGGGTCAGTCCCAGCTGGGGGCCCACGACGTGGACGACGCCCTGCTCGACGTCGCCGAGCGGGTGCAGCCGGACGCCGAACTCGGCGCAGTTCTTGCGCAGCGTCTCCAGCTGGGTGCGCGAGACCGGGTCGGCGATCGGCTTGTCGATGTCGAGGGTCGGGGTGTTGTGATCCTCGGTGGCGATGGTCAGGTCCGTCCGGCGCACCTGGCGGCCGGCCTTGCGCAGGCCGTCGAAAGCCTGCGGGCTGGTGACCTCGTGCAGGAGGTGCAGATCAATGAAGAGGAGGTCGGGCTCGCCTTCCGCGCGCCGGACGACGTGGTCGTCCCAGACCTTCTCCGCGAGTGTCCGTCCCATCGCTTTCCCTCCGGCCGGCCGCTGTGCCGGCCTTGCTCGTCCATGCGCGATCGCCCGCAGAACTCCCCCTGCCGGGCCTTACGCCGGGCCCTGGTCGAGGGCCACACCTACAGACTGACGACTTCCCTGGAAAATTGAACTTGCGTTTCACAGTGTGAGACGCGAGTATCGTTGCATGGACAACTCTAGCGGCGTCGGCGTTCTCGACAAGGCAGCTCTGGTTTTGAGTGCCCTGGAGTCCGGTCCGGCCACCCTCGCCGGGCTGGTCGCGGCGACAGGGCTTGCACGACCCACGGCCCACCGGCTGGCCGTGGCTCTGGAACACCACCGGATGGTGGCGAGGGACATGCAGGGCCGGTTCATCCTGGGCCCCCGGCTCTCCGAGCTGGCCGCGGCGGCCGGCGAGGACCGCCTGCTGGCCACGGCCGGACCGGTACTGACGCACCTGCGCGATGTGACGGGCGAGAGCGCCCAGCTCTATCGCCGGCAGGGCGACATGCGGATCTGCGTGGCGGCGGCCGAGCGGCTGTCCGGATTGCGGGACACCGTCCCGGTCGGCTCGACGCTCCCGATGAAGGCCGGCTCGGCCGCACAGATCCTGATGGCCTGGGAGGAGCCCGAGCGGCTGCACCGCGGCCTCCAGGGCGCCCGCTTCACGGCGACGGCCCTGTCGGGCGTACGGCGCCGCGGCTGGGCCCAGTCGATCGGTGAGCGCGAGCCCGGCGTGGCCTCGGTCTCCGCGCCCGTACGCGGCCCCTCGAACCGCGTGGTGGCCGCCGTCTCGGTCTCCGGACCGATCGAGCGGCTGACCCGCCACCCGGGCCGGATGCACGCCCAGGCGGTCATCGACGCGGCCGCCCGGCTCTCCGAGGGCCTGCGCCGCAACGGCTGACGCCCCCGGGTCCCGTACGGCGCGGTCCGTACGGGACCCGGCGCGGGCCGGCCGTTCGCACCCGTGGCCCGGGGCGCGGCTTCCGCGGCATCAGGCCGCCAGCCGGTCGGCCGCCCGCTCCCCGCGGCGGGCGACCGGCACCACCCCGCGGACCGCTCCCAGCCCGTGGGGCGGCATGTTCGCGTAGATGCTCTCGTACGAGCCCGCCGGGACGGCATAGGTCTCGTGCCAGATGCCGACGTGGTCCCGCCCCGCCCGCGCCCGCCGGTTGAAGGCGGCCCAGGCCGGCCGGTGGGCACCGCTCTGGTCGCTCGCGTAGGCCAGCAGCTTCTCCTTGGACTCCCAGTACTGCAGGACGGCGACGTTCCGCAGTCCCGGTACGAAGCGGTAGCCGAGCATCCCGCGCTCCGGGTCCCGCGCCAGCTCCTTGATCATGGGCGTCATCGCCCGGAGCACCGGCAGCCAACTGCGCACCGCCCGCCACTTGTTGATCCGCATCCCGACGAGGAAGACCACCACCTCGCCGGTCCCGTCCGCCGTCATCCGTCCCTGCACCGGCTTACCGCTCATCACGGCCCCCTTGGTCACGCCGTCAGTGTTGGATAGTTCCGCTATCCATGAATAGATAGTGTCACTCTCCAAGAGAAGGCGCAAGGGGTGCGCGACGGGCGGAGCCCAGCGAGTGCGGCGGGGTGTCCACCGGGACGATCAAGCACTGCTTGCGCCCGTGGAGCAGGCGGAGGGGGCGGTGGCTCTGAGGGTGCACTACGAGTCGGCACCGCTCGGCCCGCGCCGGCCGGCCGGGCTGGGACGGGGCGGGGGGGGTCGGGACCGAGGGGTCCAACAGGCGCTGCGGAACGGGCCGTTGACCCACCGGAACAACGGAAAGGCCCCCCGCTTGACGCGGAGGGCCTTCCCTTTGGTACCCCCGACCGGATTCGAACCGGCGCTACCGCCTTGAGAGGGCGGCGTGCTAGGCCGCTACACAACGGGGGCGAGATTTCCTGCAGTTGAGCCTGTCACGGGGACATGCTGCGCTGGGCTACCAGGACTCGAACCTAGACTAAATGAACCAGAATCACTCGTGCTGCCAATTACACCATAGCCCATGGTGGTTTAGACCAGTACCCCCGACCGGATTCGAACCGGCGCTACCGCCTTGAGAGGGCGGCGTGCTAGGCCGCTACACAACGGGGGCCCTAGCGATCCCATCCGGCCGGAGCCGGATGTTGTCACCGCAATACCATCGGGAGCGACCCTGATGATCTACGGGATGGATCTGTACCCCCGACCGGATTCGAACCGGCGCTACTGCCTTGAGAGGGCAGCGTGCTAGGCCGCTACACAACGGGGGCTTTGCAGATGAGCTCTGCGAGCTGGCCTACCAGGACTCGAACCTAGACTAACTGAACCAGAATCAGTCGTGCTGCCAATTACACCATAGGCCATCAAAGCACAACCCCCTGCGGGGGTGGTATTTGACTTACGCTTCCCGGCCGGGCCTCTCGGCCCTCTCGGGCGGCGCAGGAAGAACATTACCTGATCGTGGACGGGGCTCCAAAACCGATAACCCCGCGCAACAGCTCGGGCAGCTCCGCCAGGCCCGCGATCCGCCGCACCCCGGCCGGCAGCGCCCCGCCGGCGCCCGTACGGTCCAGCCAGACGGCGGCCAGCCCGGCGTCCCGGGCGCCGAGCGCATCGATGTCGAGCCGGTCGCCGACGTAGACCACTTCCTCGGGTCCGAGGCCCAGCGCGGCGCAGGCGCCGTGGAAGGCCTCCGCCGCGGGCTTGGCGTGCCCCAGCTCGTCCGCGCACAGCACCGCCTCGAAGTGGGCGCGGATGCCCAGCCTGGTCAGCTTGCGCTCCTGGTTGGCGACGGAGGAGTTGGACAGCACGGCCTGCCGGACCAGGGGGGCCAGGGCCGTCAGTGCGGGCTCGGAGTCGGGGAAGAGCACCCAGGACGCTTCGTAGTGCGCGATGTACCGCGCGAACCAGGCGTCCGCCTCCTCATCACTCAGCGCGACGCCCAGGAACGTCCGGGCCCGCTCCCTGCGGTGGTCGAGGAAGCCCAGCTCGCCGGCGAGGAAGCGGGCGAACTCGGTCTCCATGGCCGCGCGCCACCGCGTCAGCGCCGCCTCTTCCCCGCCGTACGCGGCCAGCAGTCCTTCGGCGCGCAGGTGCCGCAGGGCGCCGGCGCGGTCCGAGCCGGTGTAGTCGAAGAGGGTGTCGTCGATGTCCCACAGGACGGCGCGCAGGGGCATGACGGCAATCTAACGCTCCTGGGCCGTGCCCGGAATGCGGATGCCGAGGGCCCGGAAGCCGGGCGGCTTCCGGGCCCTCGGGCGTCCGTCGGGGTCAGCCGGCCAGCTTGGCCAGCGCGGCGTCGATGCGGGCGATGGTGCGCTCCTTGCCGAGGACTTCGAGGGACTCGAAGAGCGGCAGGCCGACCGTGCGGCCGGTGACGGCGACCCGGACCGGGGCCTGGGCCTTGCCGAGCTTGAGGCCGTGCTCCTCGCCGGCGGCCAGGACGGCCTCCTTGAGGGGCTCGGGGCCGGCGTTCCAGTCGGCGGCGGCGAGCTTGGCCCGGGCGGTGGTGAGCAGGGCGACCGGGTCGCCCTTCATGGCCTTGGTCCAGGACGCCTCGTCCTCCACCGGCTCCTTGCGGAACAGGAAGTCGACGTTGGCGGTGATGTCGGACAGGACCGTGAGGCGGGTCTGGGCGTGCGGGGCGATCGCGCGCCAGGCGGCCTCGTCGAAGTCCGCGGGCTCCCAGTTGGCGAACGGGGCCTTCAGCCAGGGCTCGCACCGCTTGATGAAGTCCTCGGTGTCCAGCTGCCGGATGTGGTCGGCGTTGATCGCCTCGGCCTTCTTCAGGTCGAAGCGGGCCGGGTTGGCGTTGACGTCCGCGATGTCGAACTTCTCGATCAGTTCGGACACCGAGAAGATGTCCTGGTCCGCGGAGAACGACCAGCCGAGCAGCGCGAGGTAGTTGAGCAGGCCCTCGGGCAGGAAGCCGCGCTCGCGGTAGAGGTTGAGGGATGCCTGCGGGTCGCGCTTGGAGAGCTTCTTGTTGCCCTCGCCCATGACGTAGGGGAGGTGGCCGAACTCGGGGATCGCCGAGGCGATGCCCAGCTCGATCAGCGCCTTGTACAGGGCGATCTGGCGGGGGGTGGAGGAGAGCAGGTCCTCGCCGCGCAGGACGTGGGTGATGCCCATCAGGGCGTCGTCGACCGGGTTGACGAGGGTGTAGAGGGGCGCGCCGTTGGCCCGGACGATGCCGTAGTCCGGGACGTTGTCCGGCGTGAAGGTCAGCTCGCCGCGGACCAGGTCGGTGAAGGTGATCGGCTCGTCGGGCATCCGGAAGCGGACGATCGAGCTGCGGCCCTCGGCCTCGTAGGCGGCCTTCTGCTCGGCGGTCAGCTCGCGGCAGGTGCCGTCGTAACCGGAGGGCCGGCCGGCCTTGCGGGCGGCCTCGCGGCGCTCGTCGAGCTCCTCGGTGGTGCAGTAGCAGGGGTACGCGTAGCCGGCGGCGAGCAGCTTCTCGGCGATGTCCTTGTAGCGGTCCATCCGCTGGGACTGGCGGTAGGGCGCGTGCGGGCCGCCGACCTCGGGGCCCTCGTCCCAGTCGAAGCCGAGCCAGTGGAAGGAGTCCAGCAGCTGGTGGTAGGACTCCTCGGAGTCGCGGGCCGCGTCGGTGTCCTCGATCCGGAAGACCAGGGTGCCCTTGTGGTGCCGCGCGTAGGCCCAGTTGAACAGGGCGGTGCGGATCAGGCCGACATGGGGGTTACCGGTCGGGGAGGGACAGAAACGGACGCGGACGGGGGTCGCGTTAGCCACGCTTGATCACCTTGTTGGTGAGAGTGCCGATGCCTTCGATGGTGACGGCGACCTCGTCGCCGACGTTGAGGGGGCCGACCCCGGCCGGGGTGCCCGTGAGGATGACGTCGCCGGGGAGCAGGGTCATCGCCTCCGTGATGTGGACGATCAGGTCCTCGATCGGGCGGACCATGTCGCTGGTGCGGCCGAGCTGGCGCTGTTCGCCGTTGACCGTGCACTGGATCGCGAGGCCGGCGGCGATGTCGGCGGGGTCCAGTCCGGTCTCGACCCAGGGGCCGAGCGGGCAGGAGCTGTCGAAGCCCTTGGCCCGGGCCCACTGCTTCTCGCGCTGCTGGACGTCGCGCGCGGTGACGTCGTTGGCGCAGGTGTAGCCGAGGATGACGTCCTTGGCGCGTTCGCGGGGCACCTCGCGGCACATCCGTCCGATGACGACGGCGAGCTCCGCCTCGTGGTGCACCTCCTGGGAGAAGGAGGGGTAGGCGATGGGGTCGCCGGGGCCGATCACCGAGGTGGACGGCTTGAAGAAGGTGACCGGCACGTCCGGGACCTCGTTGCCCAGCTCGGCGGCGTGCTCCGCGTAGTTGCGGCCCACGCAGACGACCTTGTTGGGCAGGACGGGGGGCAGCAGCCGGACCTTGTCGAGGGGAACCTTCTGGCCCGAGCGCTCGAATTCCGCGAAGGGATGACCCTTGATGACGTCGAGTTCGTCGCCTTCGAGGACGCCGAAGCCGACGTTGCCGTCGATGGAGAATCTGGCGATGCGCACGGGTGCCGCTGCCCCTCAGTGATCATTGACCGGAGTTGACACTCCAGGCTATCGCCCCTTTTTGGGCGCGCGCTCACCTATTGGGTGCCCGGGCGGTACGCGGCCGCTGCCCTTCCGCCGTGTGATCAGGCCGTGACGGCCTGCTCGGGGGCGTCCATCAGGACGGTGCGCCGGGGGTTGGCCGTCCGGGCGGGGAGATCGACGGTGTGCTCCGGGACCTCGGGGAGGGTGGTGCCGAGCTCGTCGGCGTCCTTGAGGTGGGCCAGGGTGGTGCGCCGCGGGTTGGCTATGTTGCGGAACATCATCGTCGTCTTCACTTCGGTATGCCTCGTGTGGGTCGAAAGCTGGTGATCGGCCGGTGAAAAGCCGTTGCGGAAACCTGTCTTGTCAGTTCCGGCAACTGTGTAAAGCGTCAGGCTATGCGGGCTATTCCCTGCGAAGTGATGGGGAACTCAACGATCTTCCTGTGAGTTTGCTCACGAGCTGCGCGACAAAAGCCACATTTCTCATGATCAACATCCCTGGGCGAATCGGACAATGGCGGATTGAAGCGCACGTTCCGCTCCCGATCACCGCACCTGGGACAGCCGTCCAGCGCATGCGACTCGTGGGCAAAAGTCCGTTATCTCCAGCGAGTTCCTCTACAAGTCGTGACGTGGTCCATACATTGCGTCATCCATGTCACAGGCACCGGCTCCGCTCTTGTTGGAGATCCGGCACTGTGCTGGAATTCCACGGACCGCCGCACGTTTCAGCCGGCGCGCAGGGCGCAAGGTGGCGCCGCGCGGTGGTGCCGCTCTCTCGGCCAGAGGGGGCAGCCCGCCGGTCATTTCACGACCGCCATGGGGGATTCACGGTCCCCGATACGACTCGACACCGTCCCACCGAGGTGGGACGCCTGGTCCAGAGGTTGCGACGCTAGTGCAGGGACGTTTCAAGAGGGATGGCAGCGCTGCGGCGGACCCGGAGCTGCGCGGCGGGACCGACCGCGCCTCCTCGCCCCAGCGCGACCGCAACAACCCGGCGGGCGGCCTCACGGCGTCCGACCGCGGCCAGGCGCCGGGCGGTGACGCCGCGGACACCGGTGCGCCCAAGGGCGCGCAGGCCGCGAGCGGGCCCGGCTCGCGCATGGCGCTGCGCAACTGGCGCATCAGCACCCGACTGGTCTCCCTGCTCGCGCTACCCGTCGTCGCCGCCACCACGCTCGGCGGCATGCGCATCGCCACGCAGCTGGACAACATCGACCAGCTCGACAAGATGCAGATGCTCACCGAGATGACCCGGCAGGCCACCGAGCTCGCCGACGCGCTGCAGATCGAGCGGGACAAGTCGGCCGGTCCGCTGGCCGGCAGCGGCAACGTCAAGGACGACGCGAACGTCGTCGCGCCCCGTGAGGCGACCGACCGCGCCAAGCTGTCGTTCAACCAGGCCACCGGCGACATCCAGGGCGACGACGCCACGATGGCCGGCGTCCGGGCGACCATCCTGGAGATCGGCCGCCAGCTCAACACCCTCAACGAGATCCGCGCCAACGCCTACAAGGACGACGGCAACACCGCGCGGACCGTCACCAGCTACAACCAGCTGATCAACTCGCTGCTGTCGCTCTCCCAGGACATGGCGCAGGCGACCAGCAACCCGGAGATGATCCGCAGTACCCGTGCGCTGGCGGCGTTCTCGTCGGCCAAGGAGTACGCGTCGATCCAGCGCGCCCTGATCAGTGCCGGTCTCGCCCACAAGGGCGGCCCGCAGCTGTCCGCCAACGACCGGCAGGCCGGCCGTAACGCCGAGATCAGCGAGAAGGCGGCCCGGGACCGGTTCTCGCAGATCTACGCGAACAACGCCGGCGCGCTCACCCGCGGTCTGGACGGCAACAACGACGAGATCAAGGCCGCGGCCGCCTTCTCCCACCGCGCCTTCGCCAGCGGCTCCGGCATCCGCAGCCAGGACTACCGCTACCTCGACTGGTACGACTCCGACACCGTCAAGATCGACGAGATGTCGCGGATCGAGACCACGCTGCTGTCCGAGATGGAGCAGAAGTCCCGCGAGCTGCGCAACGAGGCCACGCAGGACGCGCTCATCAACGGTGCGCTGATCCTGCTCGTCCTCGGCGTCTCGCTGGTCGGCGCGTTCGTCGTGGCCCGCTCCATGGTCCGCTCGCTGCGCCGGCTGCAGGACACCGCGCAGAAGGTCGCCCAGGACCGGCTGCCCGAGCTGGTCAAGCAGCTGTCCGAGTCCGACCCGCAGGACGTGGACACCTCCGTCGAGTCGGTCGGTGTGCACAGCCGGGACGAGATCGGCCGGGTGGCCGCGGCCTTCGACGACGTGCACCGCGAGGCGGTCCGCCTCGCCTCCGAGCAGGCGCTGCTGCGGGGCAACGTCAACGCGATGTTCACCAACCTCTCGCGCCGCTCCCAGGGTCTGATCCAGCGTCAGCTCTCGCTGATCTCCGAACTGGAGTCCCGCGAGGCCGACCCGGACCAGCTCTCCTCGCTCTTCAAGCTCGACCACCTCGCGACCCGTATGCGCCGTAACGGCGAGAACCTCCTGGTCCTCGCGGGTGAGGAGCCGGGCCGCCGGTGGACCCGCCCGGTGCCGCTGGTCGACGTGCTCCGTGCCGCCGCCTCCGAGGTGGAGCAGTACGAGCGCATCGAGCTCAACGCGGTCCCGCAGACCGAGGTCGCCGGCCGGGTCGTCAACGACCTCGTGCACCTGCTCGCCGAGCTGCTGGAGAACGCCACCTCGTTCTCCTCCCCGCAGACCAAGGTCAAGGTCACCGGTCACGCGCTGCCCGACGGCCGGGTCCTGGTCGAGATCCACGACACCGGTATCGGCCTGTCCCCCGAGGACCTCTCGGCGATCAACGAGCGGCTGGCCAGCCCGCCGACCGTGGACGTCTCGGTCTCCCGCCGGATGGGTCTGTTCGTGGTCGGCCGCCTGTCCCTGCGGCACGGCATCCGCATCCAGCTCCGGCCGTCCGACTCCGGCGGCACCACCGCACTGGTCATGCTGCCGGTCGACGTCGCCCAGGGCGGCAAGAAGCCGGCGCCGAGCACCGCCAAGAGCGGCTCCGGCGAGGTCGGCGGTGCGCCGTCCAGCCGGCTCGCCGGGCTCCAGCCGCGCGGCCAGGTCGGTTCCGGCCCGGGTGCCGGCGGCCGTCCCGCGCTGCCCGGCCGCGGCGGCCCCGGCGGCGCCCCGAACGCCTTCGGTGCCCCGTCCGGGCGTCCCACGCCCCCCGGCGCCCCGGCCGCGGGCGGCGACGCCCGTCCGCCCGCCCCGCGTTCCGGTGCGCGCCCCGCGCTGCCCACCCGCGGTGCGGACAGCGGCCCCGCCACCAGCCCCATGCCGACGGTCGCCCCGCCCACCGGTGCGCCGCGCCGCGAGGAGCGGGCGGAGCTGCCGGCCCGCGGTCCGGCGGCCGAACTCCCGGGCGGTGCCCCGGCCGGCGGCCGCGGCGGCCAGGACACCTTCGGCGGTCAGCAGCAGCCGGGCGGTACCAGCTGGGGTGCCCGCCGCGAGCGCGGCGGTGACGACGACTGGCCGCTGACGCCCCGCGAGGCGCAGGACCTGCCGCGCGGCCACGAGGAGCCGGAGACCACCGGCAACTTCGAGCGGCCCGCACCGGCGAACGGCCCCGGTGACACCGCCGCCTTCCCCCGTCCCGACTTCAACGCCCCGCCGCCCGCGGCCCAGGCCCCGGAGCGCGAGCCGGACCGGTACGACACGGGCGAGTACCCGGCGGACCGGTACGACACCGGCGAATACCCGGCGGACCGGTACGACACCGGCCAGTACCCGGCGGACCGGTACGACACCGGCCAGTACCCGGCGGACCGCTTCGCGCAGCCCGCCGCCGAGGCCGACCCGTACGAGACCGGGCAGCTCGACGCCCGTCAGCTGCAGCAGCCGGGCGCGGACCGGGCCGGATACGCCGACGACCCGCAGAGCACCGGGCAGTTCCCGGTGGCCGGGCCGCAGGACGGCCGGGCGCCGGAGCCGGACGTGCTCGGCAGCGCCGACGCCGGTCCCGGTGACGGCCGTACGCCGATCTTCGACACGATCGAGTCCAACTGGTTCAACCACCCGGCGTCCGCCGCCGCCGGTGTGCCGCCGCAGGCCGCCGAGGAGCCGGAGGCGCCACGGCTGCCGCGCCGCGGTTCCGCGGCGGCCCCGAGTGCGCCCGCCGAGCCGCAGCGCAACGGCACCCGCAACCCGGAGCGGGCCGACACCACCGCCCAGTGGCGCAGCTCGCCGAACGACGAGACCTGGCGGCAGGCGGAGCAGATCCGTCAGCCTGCCGCGGGCGGCATCACCACCTCGGGGCTGCCCCGCCGGGTCCCGCGCGCCAACCTCGTCGCGGGCACCGCACAACAGCAGCAACCCGCCCAGAGCGGTCCGCAGGTCTCCCGCGCGCCCAGCGATGTGCGCGGCCGGCTGACCAATCTCCGTCGCGGTATCCAGCAGGGCCGGCAGGCCGGGACGTCGCCCACCGGCAACCACGGCATTGTCGATCCCACTCACCAGCAGGAGCGTTAGTTGAGTCCGATGAGCCAGGCGGCGCAGAATCTGAACTGGTTGATCACCAACTTCGTGGACAACACCCCTGGGGTGTCGCACACGGTGGTGGTCTCCGCGGACGGGCTGCTCCTCGCGATGTCCGAGGGCTTCCCTCGTGACCGCGCCGACCAGTTGGCGGCGGTGGCCTCCGGGCTGACGTCGCTGACCTCCGGCGCATCCCGCATCTTCGAGGGCGGGAGCGTCAACCAGACCGTGGTGGAGATGGAGCGCGGCTTCCTCTTCATCATGTCCGTCTCCGACGGATCGTCGCTGGCCGTGCTCGCGCACCCCGAGTGCGACATCGGTCTGGTCGGCTACGAGATGGCCCTGCTGGTCGACCGCGCGGGCACGGTGCTGACGCCCGACCTGCGCGCCGAACTCCAGGGCAGCCTGCTGAACTGACGGCGTCCGCAGCGCCCGACGGTCCAGCACCACACCATCCATTCGTGCCGCACCCCCCACCGGCCCAACCCGACGACAGCGCGCGCTGTCCCGTCCGGAGGACCCCATGACCCCGCCACCTGCCACTTCCGGCCCGTACGGCGCCTACAGCCAAGCGCCGTACGGGAGCGAAGGTGACCAGCCGCTGGTGCGCCCGTACGCCATGACCGGAGGCCGGACCCGGCCGCGCTACCAGCTCGCCATCGAGGCGCTGGTCAGCACGACCGCCGACCCCGCCCAGCTGCCCGGGCTGCTGCCCGAGCACCAGCGGATCTGCCACCTGTGCCGTGAGGTGAAGTCGGTCGCCGAGGTCTCCGCGCTGCTGCAGATCCCGCTGGGCGTGGCACGGATCCTCGTCGCGGACCTGGCAGAGGCCGGGATGGTGGCGATCCACCAGCCCGGTGGCAGCGGCGAGGCCGGCGGTACGCCGGACGTGACCTTGCTGGAGAGGGTGCTCAGTGGACTTCGCAAGCTCTGACAGCGGCTTCGCCGCGAGCCCGGCCCGCGCCACCACGTCTGCGAAGATCGTGGTGGCGGGGGGCTTCGGCGTGGGCAAGACCACGTTCGTCGGCGCGGTCTCGGAGATCAATCCGCTGCGTACGGAGGCCGTGATGACCTCCGCGTCGGCGGGGATCGACGACCTCAGCCACGTGCAGGACAAGACCACGACGACCGTGGCGATGGACTTCGGCCGGATCACGCTGGACCAGGACCTGATCCTGTACCTCTTCGGTACGCCGGGTCAGGACCGTTTCTGGTTCATGTGGGACGACCTGGTCCGCGGTGCCATCGGCGCGGTCGTGCTGGTGGACACCCGCCGTCTGGCGGACTGCTTCCCGGCCGTCGACTACTTCGAGAACAGCGGCCTGCCGTTCGTCGTCGCCCTCAACGGCTTCGAGGGGCACCAGCCCTACACGCCCGACGAAGTGCGTGAGGCGCTGCAGATCGGTCCCGGCACCCCGATCATCACGACCGACGCCCGGCACCGCAGCGAGGCCAAGAGCGCGCTCATCACGCTCGTCGAACACGCCCTGATGGCCCGGCTGCAGTAGGAACCGGCCGCCGCTCCGGTTCGTCATCTGTAGGGGGAAACCCGTCAGTTGACTCTTATGGGGTGCGCGGCCCTGCCCAGGGCCGCGCACCACCATCCGCGAAGGGATCTGTGTCCTTCGACACGCCCACAAATTCGCTTCATAACGTTTCGACAGTGAATCCCTGAGGTTTCGACACCGCGCGCGCATGCCCGGCTTCGCTGCGCTCATGAATCGCCTTCGTTTTGCTGCGCCTCGCCCTTAACGCCCCTTTTATCTGAGGGCCTTCCGGGCCTGCTCCGACTTTGCTCAGTGTTTGGAACGCACAGCCCTGACGTGCTGAAATTCGCTGAACTCCGGAGTAGGAAAGCCCAGAAGAAACGGCACAGCAGGTAGTGCCGGCCGCCGAGAGGTTGTTGGTCGAGTGAGGCGAAGCACGTCGAGCCCCGAGCCGCAGGAACCGCGGCGGGGCAACTTCACCCCGCCACCGAGAGGTGGCGTACCGGCTTCCGACGCGCCCGAAGACACGGTCGCGAAGCCTCCGGTCAGCGGTAGCAAGTACTCCCCGCGCAACTGGCGGGTGGCCACCCGGCTGAACGCGATCCTGCTGATCCCCGTGCTGCTCGCCCTGGTCCTCGGCGGCCTGAGGGTGAACACCTCGCTCGCCACCTGGCAGGAGGCGCAGGACGCGGAGCACACCGCGAAGCTCGTGCGCGCCGCGCTGTCCTACAGCACCGCCCTGATCGACGAGCGGGACCGCACCGCGGCGCCGCTGCTGGAGGGCAAGAAGGACGACCCGGTCGTCCAGGAGGCCCGGAACGCCACCGACGCCGCCGCCGACGCGTTCCACAAGGCCGCCAAGGCCATGCCGGACAAGCCGGGCCTGAAGCGCCGGCTCGCCTCGTTCCAGAAGGTCGAGCCCAAGCTCCAGCAGCTGCGCCAGGCCGCGTACACCTCCAAGCTGCACGGTGTGCAGACCGAGGAAGGCTATATCGAGGTCCAGCACCCGCTGATGGAGTTCGCCAACGAACTCGGCCTGGGCACCGGCAACATCACCTCGTACGGCCGCACCGTCTACGCCGTGGCGCTGGCCAAGGCGGCCGAGTCGCTGGAGCGCTCGATCGGCACCCACCTGCTGGTCGACCCGGCGACCCCGCAGGGCGGCAAGGAGCACAAGCTCCAGCTGACCGCCTTCGCGTCGTACCGCTACCTCGAGGGCATCGCCATCGCCGAGTACACCTCCGGCGGCACCCCCGAGGACGTCGAGCGGCTGAAGAAGGACGCCGCCGCCCTCAAGCAGGCCGCACAGCAGAAGATCGCACAGGCAAAGGAGCAGGCGCAGGCCGCGAACCGGCCGTTCCGCGCCCCGCCGTCGATCGACCAGATGTCCGCCTTGATCGGGACGGGCGCGGCGCCGGAGACGCTGAGCCTGAAGGGCATCACCTCCGACAGCTTCTTCGCGGCCGAAACCGGCAAGTTCAACATGTACCGGTCCATCGAGAAGGACCTGGCCGACAAGGCCGTGAACGAGGCCGCGCAGATCTCCGCGGACGCCAAGCAGGCCACCTTCGTCGACTCCGCGATCGTGCTCGCCGCGCTGATCATCGCGTTCGTGGTGGCCGGTCTGATGGCCCGACGGATGAGCCGGAACATGCGCCAGCTGCGCAACGCCGCCTTCGGGGTGGCCGAGCAGCGGCTGCCGATGCTGGTCGACCAGCTCTCCCGGACCGCCCCGGGCCGGGTCGACACCCGGGTCACCCCGATCCCGATCGCCACCACCGACGAGATCGGCGAGGTCGCCCGCGCCTTCGACCAGGTGCACCGCGAGGCCGTCCGGCTGGCCGCCGAGCAGGCGCTGCTGCGGGGCAACGTCAACGCGATCTTCACCAACCTCTCCAGCCGTAACCAGGGCCTGATCGAGCGTCAGCTGGAGCTGATCACCGACCTGGAGAACAACGAGGCGGACCCGGACCAGCTGGAGAGCCTCTTCCGGCTGGACCACCTCGCCACCCGTATGCGCCGCAACGGCGAGAACCTCCTCATCCTCGCCGGCGAGGAGCCCGGGCGCCGCTGGAACCAGCCGGTGCCGCTGGTCGACGTCCTGCGGGCGGCGATCAGTGAGGTCGAGTCGTACGAGCGAATAGACCTCACCGGTGTGCCGGAGAGCGAGATCCACGGCACCGCCGTGACCGACCTCGTGCACCTGCTCTCCGAGCTGCTGGAGAACGCCACCACGTTCTCCTCGCCGCAGACCAAGGTGCGGGTGACCGCGACCCGGCTGCCCGACGGCCGGGTGATGATCGAGATCCACGACAAGGGCATCGGGCTGACCCCCGAGGACTTCGCGGACATCAACCACAAGCTGGCGAACCCGCCGAGCGTGGACGCCGCGATCTCCCAGCGCATGGGCCTGTTCGTGGTCGGCCGGCTGGCCGACCGGCACGGGATCCGGGTGCAGCTGCGCCCCTCCGGCGAGCAGGCGGGCACCACGTCCCTGGTCATGCTGCCCGAGGCGATCACCCACGGTGGTGGCGGCGACGAGCAGTTCGAGGACGACTTCACGGTGTCCCGGATCGTCCCCGAGCACCAGCAGGGCGCCTACGAGAGCCACCAGCGCACCGCCGCCGAGCTGGGCTTCGACGACAGCCGTTACGCCCGCACGGACGCCACGGACCTGGACATGGTCGGCCGCTCGCTGATGCGTGAGGAGCGCCGGGCCGCGCTGGAGGCGCAGGCCACCGGCGGCGAGCGGCCGGACGACGGGCCGCAGGTGGGCAATCCGCTCTTCCGTGACGCGCCGACGTCCGCCACCGGCTACCAGGACCACCCCGCCCCGGGCTATCCGGAAGCCGATCAACCGCTCTACGACGACCGGTCGCACGGCAGCCAGGCGTTCGGCGATCCGGGCTTCGCGGAGACCACCGGCCAGCAGCCATACGTTTCGCATGAACCGGCACAGTCGGACGAATGGCCCGAACGCAACGCGTTCGAGGGCTACTTCGGGACCGAAGCGGAATCTGACCGGAATACAACTGCCGCTCCCGCTGGCGCGTCCGAACGCGTACCATTCGAGCGTCCGGGCCCCACACCGAGCGACCCGCACCCGCTGACGGGCGCCGGCCTTCCGCGCCGCGGAGGCCGCGACCAGCAGGCACCACAGGTTCAGCAGCCGCGGAGCGCGCCGGAGACCGGCCAGGACGGCTCCGACTGGCGCAGCTCCAACGACGAGCGCTGGGAGCGGGCGGAGCGGCTGCGCGAGCCGAAGGCGGGCGGAGTCACAGCCTCCGGTCTTCCCCGCCGGGTGCCCAAGGCCAACCTGGTCGAGGGTGCAGCGGAGCAGACCCCGCAGGGCGGCCCCCAGGTCTCCCGCGCCCCGGAGGACGTCCGCGGCAGGTTGAGCAACCTGCGCCGCGGGGTCCAGCAGGGACGCAGTGTCGGCACGGACCCCTCCGGGGTCCCCCAGAATGACCAACAGGGCTTCGGCCCCGGCAGCACCTACGATCAGGAGCGTTAGTGTGAGCCCGATGAGCCAGGCGGCGCAGAATCTGAACTGGTTGATCACCAACTTCGTGGACAACACCCCCGGGGTGTCCCACACGGTCGTGGTCTCCGCGGACGGACTCCTCCTCGCGATGTCCGAGGGCTTCCCTCGTGACCGCGCCGACCAGTTGGCGGCGGTGGCCTCCGGGCTGACGTCGCTGACCTCCGGCGCATCCCGCATCTTCGAGGGCGGGAGCGTCAACCAGACCGTGGTGGAGATGGAGCGCGGCTTCCTCTTCATCATGTCCGTCTCCGACGGATCGTCGCTGGCCGTGCTCGCGCACCCCGAGTGCGACATCGGTCTGGTCGGCTACGAGATGGCCCTGCTGGTCGACCGCGCGGGCACGGTGCTGACGCCCGACCTGCGCGCCGAACTCCAGGGCAGTCTTCTCAACTAGCAAACAGGCAGTGCGTTTCCCGCCGCCGCGTCTTATGGTTCGGTGGCGCGACCGGCGTCAGACAGGCAAGTTGGAGGAGGAGACGTGGCAACGCCCCCTAGCGGATACCCGTACGGTTCCGGGCAGGAGTCCGGGCCTGTGGGCGAGACCCATCACAACCGCTTCAACTTCCCGTCTGCGCCGAGCCACCGGCCGCAGCGACCCCAGCCGCCGCAGCCGCGGCAGCCGGGACCGTACGACTCCCAGCCGTACGAGCCGTCGGTGTACGACCAGCCGCAGGCACCGCGCATCCAGCCGGTGCAGCCGCCGCGCAAGCCCGAGCCCGCGCCCTCCGGGGCGAACAACCCGCTCGTGCGCCCGTACGCCATGACCGGTGGTCGGACCCGGCCGCGCTACCAGCTCGCCATCGAGGCGCTGGTCAGCACGACCGCCGACCCGGCCAAGCTGCAGGGCCAGCTGCCGGAGCACCAGCGCATCTGCCACCTCTGCCGCGAGATCAAATCGGTGGCCGAGATCTCGGCCCTCCTCTCCATCCCCCTCGGCGTCGCCCGAATCCTCGTCGCCGACCTGGCGGAGGCCGGGCTCGTCGCCATCCATCAGCCCGGCGGGGACGAGACCGCCGGCGGACAGCCAGATGTGACACTGCTCGAAAGGGTGCTCAGTGGACTTCGCAAGCTCTAGCGGTGCAGCCCGCTCCACCACCTCCGCGAAGATCGTGGTGGCGGGCGGCTTCGGCGTGGGCAAGACCACGTTCGTCGGGGCCGTCTCAGAGATCAATCCGCTGCGTACCGAAGCCGTGATGACCTCCGCCTCCGCGGGGATCGACGACCTCACGCACGCGCCGGACAAGACGACCACGACCGTGGCGATGGACTTCGGCCGGATCACGCTGGACCAGGACCTGATCCTGTACCTCTTCGGTACGCCGGGCCAGGACCGCTTCTGGTTCATGTGGGACGACCTGGTCCGCGGTGCCATCGGCGCCGTCGTCCTGGTCGACACCCGCCGGCTCGCCGACTGCTTCCCGGCCGTCGACTACTTCGAGAACAGCGGCCTGCCGTTCGTCATCGCCCTCAACGGCTTCGACGGACACCAGCCCTACACGCCCGACGAGGTCCGTGAGGCCCTCCAGATCGGCCCGGACGCCCCGATCATCACCACGGACGCCCGGCACCGCAGCGAGGCCAAGAGCGCGCTCATCACCCTCGTCGAGCACGCCCTCATGGCGCGGCTGCGCTGACGCCGCCGCGTACCGGCTCCCCGTGCCCGTACGCCGCACCGCACCTGCCGGAAGGCCCCCACATCGCGTGATGCGGGGGCCTTCGGCATGACTGCGGGGGTCGGCCGCGGGCGGCCGGCGGCTACTTACGTGCCGGGCACTCCTTCCAGGCGAAGTGGTACACGGTGTTGATGCTGCCGTCGGTGGAGTCCATGGCCATGAAGCTGGTGGCCTTGGGGTCGGCCGACTTGCCGTCCACCCTCAGCTCGGTGTTGATGTTGAAGTAGCGTTCCTCGCCGCAGGGCGCGTAGACGAGGGCGTCGACGTCGGTCTCGTCCGAGGTCTGCCAGTTGGTGTCGTAGGGGCCGGTGAAGGTGTGGCTCTTGCGGGCCGTCTGCTGCTGGCCCTGGAAGTAGTAGTTCGCCTGCTCCAGGCCCTTGGCGCCGGCGGCCAGCGAGGCGTAGCCGCGGTAGTCGGCGCGGGCGATGGCGTAGGTGAAGCCCTGTGGGACGTGGACGTTCAGGGCGATCTGGCAGTTCTTGCGGGCGTCGGTGGGCTTGCTGGTGCCGCCCGCCTGGGCGAGGTACTCGCTGTAGGTGACGGTGAAGGCGGTGTTGTCGGGGGCGATGGCCACCGCGGCGCTACCGGGTCTGCAGCCCGATCCGTTGACCGTGGCGACGGTTATCGTGATCTTGCCGGACGGCGGGTCGTCGCCGAACCGCGCTGGTGTGGTGGGGGATGCCGATCCGGCGAGGAGCAACGATGCCACTGCGGCACCAGCACTGAGCGTGCTGAGCATGGGCTCTTTCCTTCCGGTCGTCCTGGCCCGCGGCGCGGGAACACCAGGAGTGGGGATGACGAGCGCATGCCAGCACGGGAATCTCCCCTTGACCAGCTCTGCTCCGCAGGATTGGGGCGAACCTACGCCTTGATTCGGACGTCGGCTGCCGAATCGGAATACCCGGACGCCGGGGTACCGATGTCATGTCAACGCCCTTTGTTCACAAGGAAGTTGAAAAGGGAATGGGAAGGGCCCCGCGGCCGTGCCGCGGGGCCCTTCCCTCTGCGTCTGCGCTCGGTCAGCGCTGCCAGCTGGTCGCGCCGTGGAAGCCGGTCTGGCGCTCCAGACGGCGCCAGCGGGCGGCGGTGGCGCGCGGGCCGGCCGGGGCGGCCGGGCGGTGCGCGGCACGGGCCAGGAGGACGGCGGTCAGGGCGGCGAGCTCTTCCTCGCTGGCCTGACCCTTCTCCACGCGGATCGGGGCGGTGCGGTGGGCAGGATTCACGGTGTCTTCTTCTCCGTCGTCGCGTCGTCGGTGGATCGCGGGTGCCAGATGGGCTACTGGGGCGGGTTGCCGTGCTTGCGGGCCGGGAGGTCGGCGTGCTTGGTGCGCAGCATGTCCAGGGCCCGGATGAGGGTCTGACGGGTGTCGGCGGGGTCGATGACGTCGTCGACCAGACCGCGCTCGGCCGCGTAGTACGGGTGCATCAGCTCGGACTTGTACTCCTTGACCATGCGGGTGCGCATGGCCTCGGAGTCGTCGGCCTCGGCGATCTGCTTGCGGAAGATGACGTTGGCGGCGCCCTCCGCGCCCATCACCGCGATCTCGTTGGTCGGCCAGGCGTAGGTCAGGTCGGCGCCGATGGACTGGGAGTCCATGACGATGTAGGCGCCGCCGTAGGCCTTGCGCAGGACGATGGAGATGCGCGGGACGGTGGCGTTGCAGTACGCGTACAGCAGCTTGGCGCCGTGCCGGATGATGCCGCCGTGCTCCTGGTCGACGCCGGGCAGGAAGCCGGGCACGTCGAGCAGGGTCACGATCGGGATGTTGAAGGCGTCGCACATCTGGACGAAGCGGGCGGCCTTCTCGGACGCCTCGATGTCCAGCACACCGGCCAGCGACTGCGGCTGGTTGGCGATGATGCCGACCACCTTGCCGTCGAAGCGGCTCAGCGCGCAGATGATGTTGGTCGCCCAGCGCTCGTGGACCTCCAGGAACTCGCCGTCGTCGACGATCTCCTCGATGACCTTGCGCATGTCGTACGGGCGGTTGCCGTCGGCCGGCACCAGGTCCAGCAGCGCGTCGCCGGAGCGGTCGGCCGGGTCCTCGCACGGAACCGCCGGCGGGTTCTCACGGTTGTTCGCCGGCAGCAGGGAGAGGAGGTAGCGGACCTCCTCCAGGCAGCTCTGCTCGTCGTCGTAGGCGAAGTGGCAGACGCCGGACGTCTCGGCGTGCACATCGGCGCCGCCCAGGCCGTTCTGGGTGATCTCCTCGCCGGTCACCGCACGGACCACGTCCGGGCCGGTGATGAACATCTGGGAGGTCTCGCGGACCATGAACACGAAGTCCGTCAGGGCCGGGGAGTAGGCCGCGCCGCCCGCGCACGGGCCGAGCATGACCGAGATCTGCGGGATGACCCCGGACGCCTTGGTGTTGCGCTGGAAGATGCCGCCGTAGCCGGCGAGCGCCGAGACGCCCTCCTGGATGCGGGCGCCGGCGCCGTCGTTGAGCGACACCAGCGGGGCACCGGCCTGGATGGCCATGTCCATGATCTTGTGGATCTTCGTGGCGTGCGCCTCACCGAGCGCACCGCCGAAGATCCGGAAGTCGTGTGCGTAGACGAAGACCGTGCGGCCGTGGACCGTGCCCCAGCCGGTGATCACACCGTCGGTGTACGGCTTCTTCGCCTCCAGACCGAAGCCCGTCGCCCGGTGCCGGCGCAGCGGCTCGACCTCGTTGAACGAATCCTCGTCCAGCAGCAGCTCGATCCGCTCGCGCGCCGTCAGCTTGCCCTTGGCCCGCTGGGCCTCGGTCGCCCGCTCGCTGGGTCCTCGCCGGACCTGCTCACGGATGGCGTGCAGCTCGGCGACGCGCCCGCGGGCGTCGTTGGCGCCGGCGGGCAGATCTTCGACAGTGGTCATGCATCGACGGTACGTGTGCGGGGCCCCGCACACCGATGTCGGTTTCGTACAACGTCACATGCGTTTTGGTGGGCAGGCAGTACAGAACCCTCCTGTACGCGGCCCGCGTCCCGGCCCCCGTTCGGGTGGCCGGACCCCGCTCCCTCTGTATGGGCCCGACAAACGGCCGCGGAGTGATGTTGTGGTGCCCGGTGGTCCGCGGACCCGGGTGCCGGACGGTCCGCGGCCCGGCGGTACGGCCCCCGCGCAGGTCAGCGCAGCCGCACGGTGCAGCGGTGGGTGGCGCAGACCGTACCGGGCCGGACCCGCAGCCGCAGGCCCGGTCCGATCTGCCGCACCTCGATCGCCGGGTCCTGGTCGAGCACCGCGCGCACCGGCCGCGACCAGGTGATCTCCACCGGATCGCCGGTCCGCGTGGGGGCCGCGACGCACAGCCGGGCGGTCCGCCCGCCGGGCTCCTCGCGCACCAGCACGCTCACCGGGCCACTGCTGCCGAGCGGCCCCGCGCACCCCGCCCGCCAGAAGTTCGCGGCCGTTACGCCGAGCGGGTGGACGGCGATCGCCTGACTGCACGCGTCGTTGGCGAGCACGGTCAGCCAGTGCGGGTCGGCAGCCCGCGCCGCGACGGCGTGCGCGCCGGCCCCCGGCATCAGCAGATACGCATAACGGGCAGCGACCGGATCGACCCCGTGATCACACCACAACGTGACATACCGCCGGGTGAACGGCTCCGGGGACGAGGTGGTGTTGATGTCGTGCCAGCAGCCGGTACGGGCCTCGCGCAGCGCGTGCAAGCCGGCACCACCGGGGAAGACATAGCCGCCGTGCCCGGCGAGGTGGGCCCAGCGGGCGCGGCGGAAGGCCGTGCGGCGGCCGAGCGTGCCGGGCTGCCGCACGCCGTCGACGGTGAGCGCGGCCGTGCCGTACTCCCCCAGGCACCGGTTGTCGACGACGGTCTCGACGGCCACGCCGTCCCGCGCGGTGATCCCCGCGCCCAGACAGACGACACAGTCCGCCAGCGCGAACCAGGACTTCCGGGCGCTCAGCGTCGAGGACAACCCGCGCAGATGCTGCCCGAGCGCGGCGAATTCCCCGTCCGTCGTACCGCCCACCCACCGGACATCGGGCTTCGGCTCCCCCCATCCCCCGCCCTCGTTGTCCGCGAGCCGCTTGGTGGAGACGGTCGTGCCGGGCAGCCGGTACGGGTCGACGGTCGGCCAGAACGCGTCCGTGTACTGGTCACCGCCGAAGTCCGCGCCCCACCAGTACGTCATCCCCGCACCGGTGTGCCAGCCGCGCCGGTTCTCGCCGTTGCCGTTCTCGTAGTACGTGATCCGGTCGGAGCACATCGCCACGTTCGCGACCCAGCCGGGGCGGCGGTGCACGGCACGGTCCATGGCCGCGAAGAGCCGGTGGTCGACGGGCTCGGCGGCGGCCGGCCCGGGCCCGTCGGCGATCTTCCGCAGCCGGGCGAGGTCGGCGACACCGTACTGCCGGTCGGTGAGGACCGGCAGGGTGTGGTCGCGGGCGATCCAGCCCTTGATCATCGCGTGCCAGCGGTCCCGCTCGGCGGGGCTCGCGCTCTCGCCGAGCAGCGCGATGGCGGCGATCAGCGCATGCCCGTGGTAGTGGTCGCTGCGCAGCACCTTCCGCTCGTCGTTGCGGAGGTAACCGCGGCTGATCGCACGGCCGTTGACGCTGTCCATCATCAACCCGTTGTGCAGCAGCGGCGCGTACGCGTGCGCCACACTGTCCAGGATGATCTGCCGCCGCGGATCGGTGACCTCCCACTCCGACCCGCCGAGCAGCGCGAACAGCCGCCCCAGCCCGTCCAGCAGCACATAGCCGTACGTACCGGAGTAGGCGACCCAGGTGTGCTGCACGAACGAGCCGTCGGCGTAGAGCCCGTCGCCCTCAGTGACGTACGGGAAGACCGGCGAGAGGGCGTCCCGGGCCAGTGCGATCTTGGCCGGCGCCCGGCCGAGGATGCCGCGCAGGGCGACCACCCGGCACAGGTCGACGCGGTTGGCGCCGGTGCTGGTGCCGGTGTAGTCACCGAGCATCGTGTCCGGAACGAAGTGGTCGACGGCGGCGAGACACCGCCCGCGCAGGTCCTCGGGCAGCCCGCCCGGCAGGCGCTCTTCGACGACCACGAGCGTGTCGAGAAGAAGCCTCGGACTCCCGATCTGCCACTCCCACCAGTTGCCGTAACGGGTGGTACCGGGGTGGTAGACGGTGGCGTCCAGATGGCCGAGTCCTCGGCGGACGGCATCGGCGAGGTCCGGATCACCGGTGTGCCCCGTCCCGGGCTGCGCACACGCCTGGGCCATGGTGTTCAGCCGGCCGTAGCTCTGGGTGATACCGGAGGGCGGATCGTACGGGGCGTCCGCCCACAACGAGCCGGCGGCCGGCCGCATGCTCGCCAGGAACTCGGCGGCGAGTGCGCCGGTTTCCTGCAGTACGGCCGCGTACGGCGGCGCGTCCGGCTCGAACCCGGTCCCGAGCGAGAGCTCACACCATCGGCGGCGTAACGGGGCGTAGGGGTCCTCGGACCCGTACGCCACTGGTCCCGCGAGCCCGCAGGCGCCCGCGGCGGACAACGTGAGAAAGCGTCTGCGCTTCACGCAGGAAACATCCCCACGATTGCGGCGCCTTCCACGTACTTGGCCGTCCCGCCGCGGTGGTTTCTCGCCGTTGCGCGCTGTGCGGCGCCCCGCACGTACCCGTCTGTCCCGCCGTCGAGGTTGCTCGCCGTTGCTCCCCCACTGCCTAAAGGGCGTGGGGAGCCCCCCCACTCCAAATCGGCGGGGGGGGGAGCAACGGCGAGAAACCACCGCAGCGGGACGGCCGACAACGTGCGGGGCTACTCCTGCGGCTCGACGCCCGCCCGCAGCAACCCATACGCGTACGCGTCGTCCAGTGCCTGCCAGGACGCCGCGATGACGTTTTCCGCGACGCCGACCGTGGACCACTCGCCGCGGCCGTCGCTGGTGGAGACCAGGACGCGGGTGATGGAGCCGGTGCCGAGGGCGCCTTCCAGGATGCGGACCTTGTAGTCGACGAGTTCCATGTGGGCGAGCTGCGGATAGATCCGTTCCAGGCCCACCCGCAGGGCGCGGTCGAGTGCGTTGACCGGGCCGTTGCCCTCCGCGGTGGCGACGATCCGCTCGCCCTTGGCCCACAGCTTCACGGTCGCCTCGTTGGCGTGCGTGCCGTCGGGGCGGTCCTCGACGATCGCCCGCCAGGACTCCACCGTGAAGTAGCGCAGCGCCTTGCCGCGGACCTCCTCGCGCAGCAGCAGCTCGAAGGAGGCGTCGGCCGCCTCGTACGTGTAGCCGGCCAGTTCGCGTTCCTTGACGCGTGCGACGACCCGGCCGACCAGCTCGCGTTCGCCGTCCAGGTCGAAGCCGAGTTCCTTGCCCTTGAGCTCGATGGAGGCCCGGCCGGCCATGTCGGAGACCAGCATCCGCATCGAGTTGCCGACCAGCGCCGGGTCGATGTGCTGGTAGAGGTCCGGGTCGACCTTGATCGCGGAGGCGTGCAGCCCGGCCTTGTGGGCGAAGGCGGAGACGCCGACGTAGGGCTGGTGGGTGGAGGGGGTGAGGTTGACGACCTCGGCGATGGCGTGCGAGATCCGGGTGGTCTCGGCGAGCTTGCCCTCGGGCAGCACCCGGCGGCCGTACTTGAGCTCCAGCGCGGCGACGACCGGGAAGAGGTTGGAGTTGCCGACCCGCTCGCCGTAGCCGTTGGCGGTGCACTGGACATGGGTGGCGCCGGCGTCCACCGCGGCGAGGGTGTTGGCGACCGCACAGCCGGTGTCGTCCTGGGCGTGGATGCCGAGCCGGGCGCCGGTGTCGGCGAGGACGGTGCGGACGACGGCCGTGACCTGCGCGGGGAGCATGCCGCCGTTGGTGTCGCAGAGGACCACGACGTCCGCGCCGGCCTCGCTCGCGGTGCGGACGACCTGCTTGGCGTAGACCGGGTCCAGCGCATAGCCGTCGAAGAAGTGCTCGCAGTCGAGGAAGACCCGGCGGCCCTGGGCCCGGAGGTGGGCGACGGTGTCCCGGACCATCGCGAGGTTCTCCTCCGGGGTGGTGCGCAGCGCCAGCTCGACGTGTCCGACGTGGGACTTGGCGACCAGCGTGATGACCGGGGCTTCGGAGGCCAGCAGGGCGGCGACCTGGGGGTCGTCCTCGACGCGGACGCCGGCCTTGCGGGTGGCGCCGAAGGCGACCAGCTGGGCGTGCCGGAAGTCGATCTCCTGGCGGGCGCGCTGGAAGAACTCGGTGTCGCGGGGGTTGGCGCCGGGCCAGCCGCCCTCGATGAAGCCGACGCCGTAGTCGTCGAGGTGCCGCGCGATGGTCAGCTTGTCGGCGACGGTGAGGTTGATGCCCTCGCGCTGCGCGCCGTCGCGGAGGGTGGTGTCGAAGACATGGAAGTCGTCGGGCACCGCGCCGGCGGGACGGGTGGCGGGCGACGGGGAGGCTGCGTCCGTCATGCTGGTCTGGCTCCTGTCGGTTCTCGGTCTACCGGAATTACCGGTGCCACCGCCCCTCCATGCTCCCTCGCGCTCCGCCTCCGGTGGGTGTGGGCCGGAAACGAAAAAACCTCTCGCGGGTGCGAGAGGTCTGCGCGCGGGTCTGGGACGACGGTGGCCGCGCCGTACTCGGGTCGTACGGGGCGGTCACTGCGGACCGGCGCGCCTGCTGCCAATAATCATGGCGAACGAGAGCACGGTCCGCAGTGTGCCATATCGGACGCACCGTGCACCCGCTCGTCTCACTATGCGGTCGGTGTGTCCACGGCGGCCCAGCGGCGGAGCGTGGCGGTGGCCCGGGCGCGGTCCCGGGGGGCCAGCTGGGCGAGGGTCGTGCCGTGGTTGCCGCCGGGCCCCAGGTAGACGTGCGCGTCCCGGCTGCCCTTGCCGGTGCGGAAGGGTTCCGCCCGGGTGGGGTCGTTCTCGCCGTAGACGAAGAGCAGCTGGCTGCCGTGGTGGCGCACCCAGCGGTCGATGTCGGGCATGGCGCCGGGCCGGAAGCGCATCGGGATGCTGCGCGGTACGTAGGTGCGCATGGACTGGATGCCGGGGTAACGGAGCAGGTCGGCGAGGTGGGGCGTGGCGAGGTCGACGAAACCGAGCTCGGTGCCGAGCTGGTAGTAGGAGGCGGTGACCGGGGCCAGGTAGTGGTCGGTGTAGCCGGGCACCAGGGAGGTGGTCGTCCACCAGTCGTACAGCTCGTCGGAGGTGGCGGACGGCTTGGGGATGCGGTCGCAGGCCGTCTTGTCCGCGCGCATCCAGAAGACCATGGGGAGCTGCAGCGCGGTGAGTTCCAGTACCCGGTCGGCGCTGCCGAGGGTGTGGAAGGTGTAGCCCTGACTTGCGGCCCAGCGCCCGAGTCGGTCCGTCATCTCCGCCCGCCGGGTGCCCAGCAGCTCGCGCTGTACGGCCGTGAGTGCGGCACGGCATTCGGGGGTGCCGACCCGTGCGAGGAAGCGGTCCTCGGCGGTGTCGTCCCGGTCGTCGGTGTTGTTGGGCGCGGAGTACACCACCGAGCCGGCCACGTCGTGGGGGTGGAAGCGCCGGTGGTAGACGGTGGCCATACCGCCCTTGCTGCCGCCGGTGGAGATCCAGGCGGCGCGGTAGATCTGTTTGAGGGCCTGCACGATCCGGTGGTGGTCGCTCGCCGCCTGCCGGATGTCGAGCTTCGACCAGTCGGTGGGGTGCGGCGTGGAGGTGCCGAAGTAGCGGTGCTCGACGCTGATCTGGTTGGCGTCGAGGATCTGGGTCGGCTCGGTGCGGTACCCGGGGGCCTGGTACTGGAGGTCGTAGCCGCCGATGTGCAGGACCGTCGGCCGGTCGGTGGACCTGTGGAGCAGCAGCAGCCGCTGCTCGAAGGTGCCCCGGGCGGGGTGCCGGTGGTCGACGGGCTGGCGGTAGTCGAGGGTGAAGGAGCGGTAGCCGGCCGGGGCGGGGTTCTCCTTGAGCACCCGCATGCCGGGGACGGCCGCGAGCCTGGTGCGGATGTCGTCGGCGGCCGGGCGGGACGTGGCCGGGTGCGCGGTGGCCGGGTGGGCCGTGGCGGGCCGGGCCGCCGCCGCGGCGGGAGCCGCAAGTCCCGCCGCGAGCAGGCCGGTCAGCAACAGAGGTACGAGTGGATGCCTCGTCTTCGTCATGCCTCCAGCCAAGCCGTCGGGGGCCGGTCGCGGATCCCCCGGGAACGGGGAACGGCCTCCCCCGGGCGGGGGAGGCCGTGGCCGGACGGGCGCGGCTCAGTCGGCGACGGGCTCCCGGCCCGGCGTCCGCACGGCCTCCGCGGGCGCCTCGGTGCCGACCCGGTGCAGATCGATGTTCCTGGTCTCCCGCATGGTGATGTAGACGATCAGCGAGACCGCCGCACAGCCCGCCACGTACCAGTAGTAGCCGGACTCGATGCCGCCGTTCTTGAACCACAGGGCGACGTATTCGGCGGTGCCGCCGAACAGTGCGTTGGCGATCGCGTAGGGCAGTGCGACGCCCAGCGCGCGGATGCCGGTGGGGAACAGCTCGGCCTTCACACAGGCGTTGATCGAGGTGTAGCCGGTGACCACGACCAGCGCCAGCAGCGACAGCCCGAGCGCCGGCCAGAAGCTGCCGGCGTGCTGAAGCATCGTCATGATCGGCACGGTCAGGAAGGTGGACCCGACCGCGAAGGTGATCAGCAGCGGCCGCCGCCCGATCCGGTCCGAGAGCCGGCCGGCGAACGGCTGCAGGCACATGAACAGGAACAGCGCGCAGAAGCTGACCAGCGAGGCGGTCGGCTTGGGCAGCCCGGCGCTCTGCGAGAGGTACTTGGTCAGGTAGGTCGTATACGTGTAGTAGGCGACGGTGCCGCCCATGGTGAGGGCGATGACCAGGAACGCCTCGCGCTTGTGGGCCAGCAGCGCCTTGATCGTGCCGCGCTCCGGGTCGGTCTGGGCGCCCTCGTCGTGGGCGTAGACCTCCGTCTCCAGCATGTTGCGGCGCAGGTAGAAGACGATTCCGGCGCCCAGTGCGCCGACGATGAACGGGATCCGCCAGGCCCAGCTGTGCAGCGCGTCCTCGGACAGGGTGCGCTGGAGCACGATCTGCAGCCCGAGGCCCACCAGCTGGCCCGCGGTCATCGACACGTACTGGAAGCTGGAGGCGAAACCACGCTGCCCTTCGGCGGACGCCTCGGTCAGGTAGGTGGCGCTGGCCGCGTACTCCCCGCCGACCGAGAGGCCCTGCAGCATCCGGGCGAGGAGCAGTACGGCGACCCCGCCGTAGCCGGCTACGGCGTACGTCGGCGCGATCGCGATCAGGACCGCCGAGGCGGACATCAGGGTGACGGTGAGCGTCAGCGCGGCCTTGCGGCCCTTGCGGTCGCCGATCCGGCCGAGCAGCCAGCCGCCCACCGGCCGCATGAAGAAGCCGACGGCGAAGATCCCCATGGTGTTCATGAGGTTTGCGGTGTCATTCCCCTTGGGGAAGAACGCATCCGCGAAGTACACCGCGAAGCTGGCGTACACGAACCAGTCGAACCACTCGACCATGTTGCCGGCCGAACCGACCCAGATCTTCTTCCACTGCTCTCGTCCCATAGCCGATCACGGTCGCGGACCGGTCGGCCTTCGGCAAGAGAGAGCACGGCAACGATCGGGCGTACTTACGTGCGTTGTGGTCACGCGGCCGGGTGCGGCATCGGCTACGGGTGCGGGACGCCGAGGGATTCATCGAGGAAGTCCCGTATGTGGTCGCGGACTTGTTCCCGGTCGGTGCCGGGGAGGCCGACGACGAGGTGGGTGCCGAAGCCGTCGAGGAGGGCGCGGGTGCGGGTGGCGAAGCGTTCGGCGTCGACGGCGCGGAACTCGCCCTTGGACGCGCCCTCGACGAGGAGGGCCACCAGGTCGCGGTGCCAGGCGAGTTCGAGTTCCAGCTGGCGTTCGCGGGTCTCGTCGTCGGCGTTCTGGGAGCGGTTCCAGACCTCCAGCCAGAGGGTCCAGCGCGGGTCGCGGTGGCCCTGGGGGAGGTAGAGGTCGATCAGCGCGTCCAGCCGCTCGCGGGCCGGGACGCGGCGGGAGAGGGCGGCCCGGCGCTCGGCGCCGAGCTGCTCCTCGCTCCACTGCAGGGTCTGCAGCAGCAGCTCGTCCTTGGTGCCGAAGTAGTACAGGATGTGGCCGCTGCTCATGCCGACCTCGCGGCCCAGGCCCGCCATGGTCAGCCGGTCCAGGCCCTCCGCGGCGATGGTGGCCATCGCCGCGGCGAGGACCTGCTCGCGGGGCTGGTTGAGCCGGCGCCGGGGACGGCGCACGGGACCGGTCACGGGGACCTCCGGGTCGGCTGGACGGGGCCTTGAGGATCAGACCTTCGGCTGCTGCTGGGTGATGCAGTGGATACCGCCACCCGCTGCGAAGATCGTACGGGCGTCCACGAGCGTCACGGTCCGCCCGGGGAACAGCCGGCGGAAGATCGCGGCCGCTTCCTCGTCCCGCGGGTCGTCGAAGGCGCACAGCACGATGCCGTCGTTGCACTGCAGGTGGTTGATGTACGAGTAGTCCACCAGCTCGCCGTCCTCCTCGATGACGGTGGGCGCGGGGATCTCCACGACCTCCAGTGGGCGGCCCTTGGCGTCGGTGGCGGCGCTCAGCAGCTTGCCGATCTCGTGGCAGATGGCGTGGTCGGGGTGGTCCGGGTTCGGCTGGGTGTGGACCATGACGACGCCGGGGCGGGCGAAGGCGGCGACGATGTCGACATGGCCGCGGGTGCCGAAGCGGCCGTAGTCGGCGGCGAGGCCGCGCGGCAGCCAGATCGCCTTGGTGGTGCCGAGGTGGGCGTGGATCTCCGCCTCGACCTCTTCCTTGGTGCGGTCGGGGTTGCGGCCCGGGTCGAGCTGGACGGTCTCGGTGAGCAGTACCGTGCCCTCGCCGTCGACGTGGATGCCGCCGCCCTCGTTGACCAGGGGCGTGGCGTAGCGGCGGGCGCCGGCCAGTGCGGCGACCTGCTCGGCGATCTTCTCGTCGCGGTCCCAGCGGGCCCATTCCTGGGCGCCCCAGCCGTTGAAGACCCAGTCGGTGGCGGCGAGGTTGCCCTTGCCGTCGGTGAGGAAGGTCGGGCCGATGTCGCGCATCCAGGCGTCGTTCAGCGGCCGTTCGACCAGCTCGATGTCGTCGCCGAGCAGCTCGCGGGCGCCGGCCAGCTGACCGGGGCCGGCGACGACGGTGACCGGTTCGTACCGCCGCACCGCGCGGGCGACCGCGGCCCACGCGCGGCGGGCCCCGGCCAGGGTCTCGCCGCCCTCCTCGCCGAAGGTGAAGTTGGGGCCGGGCCAGGCCATCCAGGTGCGCTCGTGCGGTGCCCACTCCGGGGGCATGGCGAATCCGTCGGCGACGGGAGTGTTCATGTGGGGTCCTTGGGAGGGAGCCGGTGCGGTCAGCGGACACCGGTGGGGTCGGGGAAGCGGTGGGTCAGAGGAAGTACAGGCGCGAGAGCGAGACGGTGTCGGCCGGCTCGGAGCGCATCGGGTCGCCGTCGAGGGTGACCAGTCCGCTGCGGGCGTCGACCTGGACCTGTCCGACCCGGGAGTTGTGGACGAGGTTGCCGGGGCCGATGCCGCGGGTGCCGCGGACCGCGACCCGGCGGCGGCGGGTGGGCATCTTGTCGTTGCCCTGGTCGACCGCGGCGCCCGCGACGAAGGCGACGGAGATCTCGGCGGGCGTCGCGCCGTGCGCCCCGAACTGCGGGCCCAGCACGAGGGGTTCGCAGGTGTCGGTGGCGGCGTTGGGGTCGCCGGTGACGCCGTAGGCCGGGAAGCCGGACTTCAGCACCAGCTGCGGCTTGGCGCCGAAGAACTGCGGTGTCCAGAGCACGATGTCGGCCATCTTGCCGACCTCGATGGACCCGATCTCGTGCGAGAGGCCGTGGGCGAGGGCGGGGTTGATGGTGAGCTTGGCGATGTAGCGCAGGACGCGGGCGTTGTCGTCGTGCGGGCCGTCGCCCTCCATGGGGCCGAGCTCGGCCTTCATCTTGCCGGCCATGGCGAAGGTGCGGCGTACGGTCTCGCCGGCCCGGCCCATGCCCTGGGCGTCGGAGGAGGTGATGCCGATCGCGCCGAGGTCGTGCAGGACGTCCTCCGCGCCCATGGTCCCGGCGCGGATGCGGTCGCGGGCCATGGCGGCGTCGCCGGGCAGGTCGGTCTTCAGGTCGTGGACCGAGACGATCATGCCGTAGTGCTCGGCGACCGCGTCCCGTCCGAAGGGGAGGGTGGGGTTGGTCGAGGAGCCGATGACGTTGGGGACGCCGGCCATCTTCAGGACGTTGGGGACGTGCCCGCCGCCGCAGCCCTCGATGTGGAAGGCGTGGATGGTGCGGCCGTCCAGGACGCGCAGGGTGTCCTCGACGGTGAGGCATTCGTTCAGGCCGTCGCTGTGCAGGGCGACCTGGACGTCGTGGTCCTCGGCGACCCGCAGCGCGGTGTCCAGGGCGCGGGCGTGCGCGCCCATGTCCTCGTGCACCTTGAAGCCGCAGGCGCCGCCCTCGGCGAGCGCCTCGACGAGCGGGGCGTCGCCGGAGGAGGAACCGCGGCCCAGGAAGCCGATGTTGACCGGCCAGGCGTCGAAGGCGCTGAACGCATGGCCCAGCGCCCAGGGGGAGTTGACGCCGACGCCCCACACGGGACCGAATTCCTGGCCGATGATCGTGGTCACGCCGGAGGCCAGCGAGGCCTCCATGACGCGCGGCGAGAGCAGGTGGACGTGGGTGTCCACGGCGCCGGCGGTGGCGATCATGCCCTCGCCGGAGACGATCGAGGTGCCGGTGCCGACGACCACGTCGACGCCGTCGAGGGTGTCGGGGTTGCCGGCCCGGCCGATGGCGTGGATGCGGCCCTCGCGGATACCGATGGAGACCTTGCGGATGCCCTGCACCGCGTCGATGACCAGGACGTTGCTGATCACCACGTCGCAGGTCTCGCGGACCGCGGCGGCCTTGAGCAGCAGTCCGTCCCGGGCGGTCTTGCCGAAGCCGGCCAGGAACTCGTCGCCGGGCTTCTGGGCGTCCGACTCGACCCGGACGACCAGGCCCGAGTCGCCGAGGACGACCCGGTCGCCGGCGCGCGGGCCGTGCACCGACGCGTACTCGTGGGGATCGATGCTCATGCCTGCTCCTCCGCTCCCAGGTAGCCGCAGGCGGCGGCCCGCCGCAGCGCTTCTTCCTTCGCGCCCGGTGCGTCCAGCGGGCCGTCCACCAGACCGGCGAAGCCGATCGCGATCCGGGCGCCGCCGATGGGCACCAGACCGACCTCCGAGGTGCCGCCGGGGTCGAACCGGACCGACGAGCCGGCCGGTACGCACAGCCGCATGCCGTACCCGGCCGCGCGGTCGAACTCCAGCCGGGGGTTGGCCTCGAAGAAGTGGAAGTGGGACGTGACGCTGATCGGCACCGTCGCGGTGTTGCGCACGGTCAGCACCACCGCGGGCTGCGGCTCCGGGTCGGCCGGGCCGGGGAGCACCGCGCCGGGCGCGGGGGCCTCGGCCCCGTCGCGCTCCCCCGCCGCGGCGCCGATCGGGTCGGTGACCACCGCGAGCCGGGAGCCGTCGTCGAAGACGGCCTCCACGTGCACCTCGGTGACGACGTCGGCCACCCCCGGCAGCACGTCGTCCGGGCCGAGCACGCTGCGTGCCGCCTCGATGGCTTGAGCGAGGCGGCGCCCGTCCCGCGCCGCCTCGCAGACTGTGTCCGCGATCAACGCGGTCGCCTCGGGCACATTCAGCTTCAGTCCGCGGGCCCGGCGCGTCCGCGCCAGCTCGGCTGCGCCGAACAGCAGCAGCCGGTCGCGTTCCGTCGGCGTCAACCGCATCCCGTCCCACCTTCCAGCTCGATTAGAGCATCACTCTAACCATGAAATTAGTCAACGCGAAAGCATTGACCTACAGGCTGGGCGTGAGTCACATTGAGCGCTGTTCTAAATAAGCGGTGAATAGAGTGCCGCTCTAAATGATCTCGCGGCGGTCCCGCAGCGCGAGTCCTCGCTCACACCCGAGCACTGTCCACACCCGGAGCACTGCACGCGGAGCACTGCTCACACACTGCTGTCCGGCCTCTCAGGGGAGCCCTCATGCCGATCGAACAACGCGGAGTCGACACCATCCCGGACGAGGAGCGCACCAGCGGTCCCCGCGACCTCGTCTCGATCCTGCTCGGATCGAACCTCGCCCTCGGCGTGGTGATCTTCGGCTGGCTCCCGGTCTCCTTCGGCCTCGGCTTCTGGGGTTCGGTCAGCTCCCTGGCCGCCGGCACCCTGGTCGGCGCCGCGCTGACCGCACCGCTCGCCCTGGTCTCGTTGCGCAGTGCGACCAACCTCTCCACCAGCAGCGGCGCCCACTTCGGCGTGCGCGGCCGGCTGATCGGCTCGGTCATCGGCCTGCTGCTCTCGCTCGGCTACACCGCGCTGACCCTGTGGGTGGGCGGCGACGCCATGGTCGGCTGTCTGCACCGCCTCCTGGGCCTGCCGACCGGCGGAGCGTCCTACGCCGTCGTCTACGCCCTCCTGGCGGGCTGTACCGCCGTGGGCGCGGTCTACGGCTACAGGGTCCTGCTGCGGATGAGCAAGGTGCTCTCCATCGGCCTGACGGTCCTGCTGGTGGTCGGTGTCTTCGCCTACGCGCACCACTTCACCACCGGCCCGGTGCCCGGCGTGCCGTACGCGCTCGGCGGCTACTGGCAGACCTGGCTGCTCTCCGCGGTCTCCGCCGGTCTGAGCGGCCCGATCGCCTTCATCACCCTGCTCGGCGACTACAGCCGCTACATCTCGCCGCGCCGCCACTCCTCGAAGAAGGTCTTCGCCGCCACCTACCTCGGCCTGGTGACCGGCCTGCTGGTGCCGCAGCTCTTCGGCACGTTCAGCGCGCTGGCGGTCGGCGCGGGCGACGACTACGCGGGCCCGCTGGTGGCCGGCGCCCCGCTCTGGTACCTGGTCTTCCTGCTGCTCAACGCGTCCGCCGGCTCGGTGGGCAACTCCGGTCTGATGCTCTACAGCATGGGTCTCGACCTCGATGCGATCCTGCCGCGGGCGACCCGCACCCAGGCCACGTACGTGGTCGCGGGCGTCTCCACGGCGCTGGTCTACGCCGGCCACTTCCTGTGGGCGGCACAGGACGCCATGACGTCCTTCGTGCTGCTGATGACCGCGATCGGCACGCCCTGGGCGGTCATCACGGTCATGGGCTTCGCGCGCTGCCGCGGCGACTACGACGCCGACTCGCTCCAGGTCTACAACCGCGGCACCCGCGGCGGCGTGTACTGGTTCAAGGCCGGCTGGAACGTCCAGGCCACCGTCGCCTGGGCGCTGGGCTCGGTCGTCGGCCTGATGGGCGTGGACACGCCGTTCTACCAGGGCCCGCTGCTGGGCTGGACCGGCGGCATCGACCTCAGCTTCCTGCTGGCCGCGGCCGTCGCCGGGCTCGCCCACCTGCTGCTCACCGCCCGCCGGCCGCGCCCGGTCCCCGCCCTGCGCGGCCTCTCCACTCCCCCGCCGGCCGCCGCACCGGAGGCCCCCGCGGAGGTCGGCTGAACCCCGCCCGCTACGGCCGAGGCCGCCCCCGACGATGCGTCGGGGGCGGCCTCGGTCGTGTCCGGGCGGGCGCCGGCCGTCGCCGGTCCCGCCGCCGGGGTCAGCCCAGGGGGTGCATCCAGCCGTGGGTGTCCTCGGCGACGCCGCGCTGGATGTCCAGCAGCGCCTCGCGCAGCTTCAGGGTGACCTTGCCGGGCTCGCCGTCGGACTGGGTCCACTCGACGCCGTCGCGCTTGACCGTGCCGACCGGGGTGATCACCGCGGCCGTTCCGCAGGCGAAGACCTCGGTGAGGGTGCCGTTGGCGGTGTCGGCCTGCCACTGGTCGATGGAGACCCGGGCCTCCTTGGCCTCGAAGCCCAGGTCACGGGCGACGGACAGCAGTGAGTCACGGGTGACGCCGGCGAGCAGCGAACCGGTCAGCGTCGGGGTGACGATCACCGGCTTCTGATTGTCCGCGGCGCCGTAGACGAAGTACAGGTTCATCCCGCCGAGTTCCTCGACCCACTTGTGCTCCACGGCGTCGAGGTAGGCGACCTGGTCGCAGCCGTGCACCGCGGCCTCGGCCTGGGCCAGCAGCGAGGCGGCGTAGTTGCCGCCGGTCTTGGCGTCGCCCACGCCGCCGGGCACCGCGCGCACCCGGTCCTCGGACAGCCAGATGGAGACCGGCTTGACGCCACCGGGGAAGTAGGCGCCGGCCGGCGAGGCGATGACGACGAAGAGGTACTCGTTGGCCGGCTTCACGCCCAGCCCGACCTCGGTCGCGATCATGAACGGACGCAGATAGAGCGACTCCTCGCCGCCGTGCGCCGGCACCCAGTCCTTGTCCTGCTGGACGAGCAGGTCACAGGCCTCGATGAAGGTCTCGACCGGCAGCTCCGGCATCGCCAGCCGGCGCGCCGACGCCTGGAAACGGCGGGCGTTGGCGTCCGGGCGGAAGGTCGCGACGGAGCCGTCGGGCTGGCGGTACGCCTTGAGGCCCTCGAAGATCTCCTGCGCGTAGTGCAGGACGTTGGTCGCCGGGTCGAGGGAGAGCGGCCCGTACGGCACGAGCTGTCCGTCGTGCCAGCCACGGCCCTCGGTCCACCTGATCGTCACCATGTGGTCGGTGAAGTGGCGCCCGAAGCCCGGGGCGGCCAGGATCTTCTCCCGCTCCGCGTCGGACAGCGGGTGCGAGGAGGGCTTGAGCTCGATCGTGGGCGTCGTCATGTATGCATGTCCTTCACTGCGTGGTCCGCGCCGGGCGGTTGGCGGTGGCCGCGTACGACGGGATCTTGACGTACCGGTCGTTACTGGGACGTCCGAGTTTCCCCGCGGACGGCGGCCCCCGTCTCCGATTATCGCTCGGGGGTGTCCGCCGCCGTACGCGCGTATGCGGTCTCCGGGTCCGATGGTCGCATCCCTCCCGGCGTTAGCACAGGGGCGGCCGGCGGGTGGCGTGCGACCGGAATGCGGACAGCGCCGGATCCCCGCGGGGCCCGGCGCTGTCGGTGGGTGCTGCGTGGTGCGCTGCGGGCCTCAGCCCGCTACTCGTGCGGCGAGCGCGTCGCCGATCTCGTCCGTGCTGCGGGCGGTGCCGTCCCGGGCCTCCAGGTCGGCCGCGACGACCGTCTCGATGCGCGCGGCCTCGGTCTCGTAGCCGAGGTGGCGCAGGAGCAGCGCGACGGAGAGGATCGTGGCGGTCGGGTCGGCCTTGCCGGTGCCGGCGATGTCCGGGGCGGAGCCGTGCACCGGCTCGAACATCGAGGGGAACTCACCGGTCGGGTTGATGTTGCCGGAGGCGGCCAGCCCGATGCCGCCGGTGACGGCCGCGGCGAGGTCGGTGAGGATGTCGCCGAAGAGGTTGTCGGTGACGATCACGTCGAACCGCTCGGGCTGGGTGACGAAGAAGATCGTCGCCGCGTCGACGTGCAGGTAGTCGGTGGTGACCTCGGGGTACTCCTGGCCGACCTGGTCGAAGATCTTCTTCCACATGTGGCCGGCGTAGACCAGCACGTTGTTCTTGTGGACCAGCGTCAGCTTCTTGCGGGGGCGGGCGTTGGCCCGCTCGTACGCGTCCCGGACCACGCGCTCGACGCCGTAGGCGGTGTTCACGCTGACCTCGGTGGCAACCTCGGCGGGGGTGCCGGTGCGCAGGCTGCCGCCGTTGCCGGTGTACGGGCCCTCGGTGCCCTCACGGACGACGACGAAGTCGATGTCCGGGCGCCCGGCCAGCGGCGTGCTCGTGTTCGGGAAGAGCTTCGACGGGCGCAGGTTGACGAAGTGGTCGAAGGCGAAGCGGAGCTTGAGCAGCAGCCCGCGCTCCAGCACGCCGGAGGGGACGGACGGGTCGCCGATCGCGCCGAGCAGGATCGCGTCGTGCTGCTTGAGCGACTCCAGCTCCGCGTCCGGCAGGGTCTCGCCGGTGGCGTGCCAGCGCCTGGCCCCGAGGTCGTACTCCTTGGTTTCCAGCTTGACGTCCTGCGGCAGGACGGCGGTCAGGACCTTCAGGCCCTGGGCCACGACTTCCTGGCCGATGCCGTCACCGGGGATCACTGCGAGGCGAATGCTGCGAGACATGGTTGGACCCTACTCTTCGTCCCATTGATTGACACGTGACGTCCGCCATGCGGACAGGCGCGAAAGCCGGTCAGCTGCCGTTCATCCGGACGACCCGTAACTGTCGGGTCATGCTGCCAAATTCGGCCACATGACTGGTACCTCCCGGGCGTCCACGCCCCCGCCCTCGCACACCCCGCGCGTCGGCATACCGGAGCAGCTCGCGGCCCGGATGACCATGCCCGAGCAGCACGACTACCTCCGTACCAAGCTCACCCGCCGGGGGCTGCTGCGCACCTCGGCCGTCACGGCGGGCTCCGGTCTGCTGGCCGGTTCGGCTCATGCCGGCTCCCCCACCCTGCTGGCGTCCTCCGCCGCCGCCACGGTCGACGGTTCGCTCGTCGCCCCCTTCGGCCGGCACCTCGCCTTCGGCGCCGACCCCACGTGCCGGATGCGGGTGAGCTGGTAGGTGCCGTTCGCGGTCCGGCGGCCGTACGTCCGGGTCGGGCTGAAGCCCTGGGACCTGGGCCGCAAGATCGAGGCCGAGGTGCGCCCGCTGCACACCCCCGCGCTCTCCGCGAAGCTGCCGGCCGTCGACCAGTACTACCTGCACGCTGCCCTGGACGGCCTGCACCCGGGCACCACGTACTACTACGGCGTCGGCCACGACGGTTTCGACCCGGCCGACCCGCGCCACTTCTCCACCGTCGGCACCTTCCGCACCGCCCCGGCCCGCGCCGAGACGTTCGTCTTCACCGCCTTCGGCGACCAGGGCGTCAGCTACCACGCGCTCGCGAACGATCAGTTGATCCTGGGTCAGAACCCGTCCTTCCACCTGCACGCGGGCGACATCTGCTACGCGGACCCGGACGGCCAGGGCTCCGACCACGACACCTACGACGCCCGGGTCTGGGACCAGTTCCTCGCCCAGACCGAGTCGGTGGCCAAGTCCGTGCCGTGGATGGTGACCACCGGCAACCACGACATGGAGGCCTGGTACTCGCCCAACGGCTACGGCGGCCAGAACGCCCGCTGGTCGCTGCCCGGCAACGGCCCGGACCCCGAGAACGCCCCCGGGATCTACTCGTTCACCTACGGCAACGTCGCGGTCGTCGCCCTCGACGCCAACGACGTCTCCTACGAGATCCCCGCCAATCAGGGCTACACCGGCGGCAAGCAGACCCGCTGGCTCGACCGCCGCCTCGCCGAGCTGCGCGCCGCCCGGGACATCGACTTCCTCGTGGTCTTCTTCCACCACTGCGCCTTCTCGACGACCACCTCGCACGCCTCCGAGGGCGGGGTGCGCGACGCCTGGCTACCGCTGTTCGAGAAGCACCAGGTGGACCTGGTCATCAACGGCCACAACCACGTCTACGAGCGGACCGACGCCCTCAAGGGCGGCCGGGTCGCGAAGAAGATGCCGATCGGCGAGTCCGTCGACGCCGCCCGCGAGGGCATCGTTTACGTGACGGCCGGCGGCGCGGGCAAGTCCCTCTACGACTTCCCGGTGCCCGACAGCTACGAGGGCCACGTCAAGGACCTCGACCACGTCGACACGTACCACTGGTCGAAGGGCCAGGTGAAGACCAAGGACACCGTGGAGTGGTCCCGGGTCCGCTACACCGGCTACTCGTTCCTCGCCGTCGAGGTCACCCCGGGCCACCGCCCGCGGATGACGGTCACCGCCCTCGCCGAGTCCGGCGAGCGCATCGACCACTTCGAGGTGACCCGCTCCCCCTGAGCGACCACCTCCGGCACGCACTCCCGTACGCGCTCCCGTACCTCAGGGGCGCCCGCACACCGGGCGCCCCGGTGGGCGTCTTCCGGGCCTCAGTGGCCGGTGGCCCCACCGTTGTCACGACGGTCGAGGGCACGCTGGAGAGCGGCCGCGGCGGCCCTGCGGTCGGCGTCGTTGGTCGTACGCGCGGAGTGGCGGGTCCTGCGGACAGCGGTCTCGGCCATGATTCACGTCTCCAATGCCAAAGCCCCGAGAACGGATGGGACACGTCGATCCAGAAGCGGGCCGGAATGGGCGGGGGCCTCGGCACAAACAGGGGTCACCTGCGCACACGCACCGGGCCACATCCGCAGTCGCTCGATGGAGCGTTACGTTCGGCTCCTACAAAGCTAGGACAGCCCGGCCGTGATGTCTGCACAATTACTTGGGCTTCCTACTATCTGAGACGGAAGCTACCCGCGGTCCGGCAAAGCCGACGGCCCGGCCCCCTTTTCCGGGGAGCCGGGCCGTGGTGCGTACCGCTGGGCGTCAGCCCATGTGCGGGTAGCGGTAGTCCGTCGGGGGGACCAGGGTCTCCTTGATGGAGCGGGTGGAGGTCCAGCGCATCAGGTTCTGCTTGGCGCCGGCCTTGTCGTTGGTGCCGGAGGCGCGGCCGCCGCCGAAGGGCTGCTGGCCGACGACGGCGCCGGTGGGCTTGTCGTTGATGTAGAAGTTGCCCGCGGCGAAGCGGAGCTTCTCGCAGGTCGCGGCGGCCGCGGCGCGGTCCTGGGCGATGACGCAACCGGTCAGGCCGTACGCCGAGGCGGACTCCATCTGGGTGAGCATCTCGTCGTAGTCGGCGTCGTCGTAGACGAAGACACCGAGGATCGGGCCGAAGTACTCGTCCTTGAAGATCTCGTTGTCCGCGTCGGTGGAGACCAGGACCGTCGGACGGACGAAGTAGCCCTCGCTGTCGTCGTACGTGCCGCCGGCCACGACCTCGATCGTCGGGTCCGCCTTGGCGCGGTCGATCGCCGCCTTGTTCTTGGCGAAGGAACGCTCGTCGATGACGGCACCGATGAAGTTCGACAGGTCGGTGACGTCACCCATGGCGAGCGACTCGACCTCGGCGGCGAACTCCTCCTTGAAGCCGGAGTTCCACAGGGAGGCCGGGACGTACGCGCGGGAGGCCGCGGAGCACTTCTGGCCCTGGAACTCGAAGGCGCCACGGGTCATGGCGGTCTTCAGCACGGCGGGGTCGGCCGAGGGGTGGGCGACGATGAAGTCCTTGCCGCCGGTCTCGCCGACCAGACGCGGGTAGGTCTTGTAGTTCTCGATGTTCGCGCCGACCGTCTTCCACAGGTACTGGAAGGTCTTGGTCGAGCCGGTGAAGTGGATGCCCGCGAGGTCCGGGTGGCTCAGCGCGACCTCGGAGACGTTCTTGCCGTCACCGGTGACCAGGTTGATCACGCCCTTGGGCAGCCCGGCCTCCTCCAGCAGCTCCATCAGCAGCACGGCCGCGAAGGTCTGGGTCGGCGAGGGCTTCCAGACGACCACGTTGCCCATCAGCGCGGGCGCGGTCGGGAGGTTGCCGGCGATCGCGGTGAAGTTGAACGGCGTGATCGCGTAGACGAAACCCTCGAGGGGGCGGTGGTCCGAGCGGTTCCAGACGCCGGGGGAGTTCGCCGGGGGCTGCTCGGCGAGGATCTGGCGCGCGAAGTGCACATTGAAGCGCCAGAAGTCGATCAGCTCGCAGGGGGTGTCGATCTCGGCCTGCTGGGCGGTCTTGGACTGGCCGAGCATGGTGGCGGCGGCCAGCGTCTCGCGCCAGGGGCCGGAGAGCAGCTCGGCGGCCCGCAGGATGATCGCGGCACGGTCGTCGAAGGACATCGCGCGCCAGGCGGGGGCGGCGGCCAGCGCGGCGTCCACCGCGTCCTGGGCGTCCTTGACCGTGGCGTTGCCGTACGTGCCGAGCCGGGCTGCGTGGTTGTGCGGCTGAACGACGTCGAAGCGCTCGCCGCCGCCCATCCGGCGCTCACCGCCGATGGTCATCGGCAGCTCCCGCGGGTTGTCGGCCAGCTCCTTGAGCTTGACCTCCAGGCGGGAACGCTCGGCGCTGCCGGGGGCGTAGGTGTGGACCGGCTCGTTCACCGGCACGGGGACCTGGGTCACAGCGTCCATGGCGGCCGTTTCTCCTTCGGTGGTCGGTTCGTACGTACGTAAAGGGGCCGGGGGGGGTCAGCCCCGGGCCGCCGTCATCCTCGGGTCGCGAGCGACCTCAGGAAGAAGGCCAGGTTCGCGGGGCGCTCGGCGAGCCGGCGCATGAAATATCCGTACCAATCGGTGCCGTACGGGATGTACACCCGCATACGGTTTCCCTCGGCTACCAGTCGCCGCTGCTCCGCCTCGCGGATGCCGTACAGCATCTGGAATTCGTAGTCCGCCGGCTTACGGCCGTTGCGGTGTGCCAGCTCCTGGGCGATGGCCACCATCCGCGGGTCGTGCGACCCGATCATGGGGTAGCCCCGGCCGGCCATGAGGATCTTCAAACAGCGCACATAGGCCCGGTCGACCTCCCGCTTGTCCTGGAGGGCGACGGTCGCGGGCTCCTTGTACGCGCCCTTGACCAGTCGCACCCGGGAGCCTTCCCCGGAGAGCGCCCGGCAGTCGTCCTCGGTGCGGAAGAGGTAGGACTGCAGCACCGCGCCCGTTTGGGGGTACCGCTTGCGCAGCTCGGCGAGGATCGCCAGGGTCGAGTCGACCGTGGTGTGGTCCTCCATGTCGAGGGTGACGGTCGTCCCGGCCTCGGCGGCCGCCTCGACCACCGGAGTGACGTTCCGCAGGGCCAGCTCGTGGCCGCCCGGCAGCGCCTGGCCGAAGGCCGACAGCTTCACCGACATCTCGGCCTTCACGCCGAGCCCGTGCTCCTTGAGGGCTTCGGCCAGCCCGAGGTAGGCGTCGCGGTTGCGCAGCGCCTCCACCGGGTCCGTGATGTCCTCGCCGAGGTGGTCGAGCGTGACCTCCAATCCACGCGCGGCCAGATTCCGCACCGCGGCCATGGCCTCGTCCAGCCGCTCGCCGGCGACGAACCGTTCCACCACGGGGCGGGTGACCGGAGCGGCCGCGACGATGCGCCGGATGCTGTCGCTGCGCGCTGCGGCGAGGAGCACGGGACCCAGCATGGGGCACCTCCACATTCAGGGTGACAAGTACCGGGCGGCGCCGTGCAGGGCGGACGCGTCGGCAAGATTGAGCCACCTGAAATTTAAGGATCGCGCCACTTCGCGGCCATCGACAGCTGTCACGCCTTCGTGGCCGGGATCTCAGACACATGTATGAGAATGGGAGGGGGACGACGCGACAGGAGAGGGGCCGAACGGCGGATGCGGGGCGACTACCAGCAGCTCGTGGACGAGATCTCGGCGGCGCTCGGCGCACCGGCGACGCTGGAGGACCGGGACTTCGGGCTGATCGCGTTCGGCGCGCACGAGGGCGAGGACGACGACGTCATGGACCCGGTGCGGACCCGGTCGATCCTGCAGCGCCGCTCCTCCGCCGCGGTCCGGGCCTGGTTCGAGGCGTTCGGGATCGCCCGGGCGACGACGCCGCTGCGGATCCCGCCGGACCCGGCCGCCGGCGTCTTCCGCGGCCGGATCTGCCTCCCCGTACGCCACCGGGGCGTGGTGCACGGGTACGTCTGGCTGCTGGACGACGGGCACCTGACCGACCTGGCCCTGGGCGGCCACGGCACCCCGCCCGATCCGCGGATCGCCCAGGCGATGGAGACCGCCGCCCGGATCGGCGCACTACTGGCCGACGAGGCCCGCGCCGGCTCCGAACTCGGCGATCTGCTACGGGAGTTGCTGACCTGCCCGGCCGACGCCCGGCCGGCCGCGGCGACCGCGCTGCGGGACGCGCTCCGCGACACCCTGCGCTTCACGCCCGGCCTGCCGCTCACCCTGGTCGCGGTGATGCCCTGGGACACCTCGGACACCGACGCGGCACCGCTGCCGAGCCTGCCCGGGCTGCTCGCGGCGTGCGCACTGCGTTCCCCCGGCGGGCCCCGGGCCGCGCCGGGACCGCCCGCGCTGGCGGCGCTGGTCCGGCTGCGGGCCACGGGCGGGCCGGCCCCCGCCCGTACGGTCGCGGAACACCTGCTGCGCTCCCCACGGGCGGGCGCGGCCCCGGCCACCGCGGGGTCGCCCGGCCCCGCGCGGTCCAGGACCGCCGCTCGCCCGGCACCGCCCCGCCCGGGCGCGGCCGGCATCGGCACCGCCACCCGGGAGCCGGTCGACCTCCCCACCTCCTGGCACGAGGCCCTGGCCGCGGCCCGCGCGGCCCGCGCGGAACCCCGGCTGGGCCCGGTCGCCCAGTGGGACACCATCGGCTCGTACCGCATGCTGACCGCTCTGCCGGCCACCGATCCCGACCCCGCGATCAGCCCCCTGCTCACCCCCGCACACGCCGAACTCGCCCGCACCGCCGAGGTGTTCCTCGACTGCGCGGGCCAAGCCAGCCGCACCGCCCAGATCCTGGGCATCCACCGCCAGACCCTCTACTACCGCCTCGGCCGCGTAGAAAAACTGACGGGCCTCGACCTGGACGACGGCGAACACCGCCTCCTCCTGCACATGACCCTGAAGTCGGCCCATCTGTGAGGGTGCCGCCCACGTAACTGTCTGCGGCGCCGCGGTTGTTGCACTTGGCGGCGCCTCCCACGTAGCTGTCTGTCCCGCCGCGGGGCGTCTCGCCGTTGCGCTTTGCGGCGCCCCCGCACGTAGCTGTCTGTCCCGCCGCGGGGCGTCTCGCCGTTGCGCTTTGCGGCGCCCCCGCACGTACCTGTCTGTCCCGCCGCGGGGCGTCTCGCCGTTGCGCTTTGCGGCGCCCCCGCACGTACCTGTCTGTCCCACCGCGGGTGTTGTTCGCCGTTGCGCCTGCGGCGGGCTGGGTGTTTTTGGGTACGGTGACGGTCCTCCGGGGCCGGTTGTGTGGACTGCTTCGCTTTACGTCCACACAACCGGCCCCACCGGCCCGTCCCCAACCGTTGGGGGGAAGTT
>NZ_JBHWDV010000039.1:0-75397 GCF_042734445.1 Streptomyces sp. NPDC059649 | reverse complement strand
CGCGAGCACTCCTCGCGGGCCCCGGACCACGTATACGTCAGGACTGGTGGGGGATGCGGTCGAGGTGCGGCAGGTCGTGGTCGAGCCGCTCGCGCTTGGTGCGCAGATAGCGGATGTTCTCCGCCTGGGGCTCGGCCAGCAGCGGGACGCGTTCGGTGACGGTGATGCCGTGCCGCAGCAACGCCGCGCGCTTGCGCGGGTTGTTGGACAGCAGCCGTACCGCGCGGACGCCGAGGTCGTCGAGGATCTGCGCGGCGGCGCGGTACTCCCGGGCGTCGACCGGGAGGCCGAGCGCGATGTTCGCCTCGACGGTGTCCAGCCCCTCCTCCTGGAGCTGCATCGCGCGGAGCTTGGCCAGCAGGCCGATGCCCCGGCCCTCGTGGCCCTGGAGATAGACCAGCACCCCGCGCCCGGCCGCCGCTATCGCGCGCAGGGCCGCGGCCAGCTGGTCACCGCATTCACAGTGCTGGGACGCGAAGGCATCGCCGGTCAGGCACTCCGAGTGCACCCGGGTCAGCACCGGTTCGCCGGTGACCTCGCCGTACACCAGCGCCACATGCTCGGTGCCGCTGGGCCGGTCGAGATAGCCCACCGCCCGGAACTCCCCGTAGGCGGTCGGCAGCCGGACCGACACCACCCGTGCCACACCGGGCAACGGGCGGGCCGCGTCGGGGGCGACGGCGAGGTCATGACCGGGGCGGGGGCCGCACAGGGCGTCGGGGTCCGTCATGGCCGCGATGGTACCCACGGGGGTCGGAACCCGGCAGCGATCACTCAGATACATGACAAGTATGCTGCGGCCCCCGCGTCCCGACCGGCTCCCCGGCGAGCCGACCGACGAAAGGCGGACCGATCCCGATGACCGCTCCCCCGCAACCGCCGCCGCCCGCCGGGCTGTTGCCGGCCGACACCACCGAGGACGTCCGACGGCGGCGGCCGCGGCTGGCGGTGCTGCCCATCGGCAGCTTCGAACAGCACGGCCCCTTCCTGCCGTTGACCACCGACACGGTCATCGCCTGCACCGTCGCCCGGGAGGTGGCCGCCGCCCATGACGTCCTGCTGCTGCCGCCGCTGACCGTCTCCTGTTCGCAGGAGCACGCCGCCTGGCCGGGGACGGTCAGCATCTCGGCGCGGACCCTGCACGCGGTCGTCACGGACCTCGCCGATTCGCTGCTCCGCTCCGGGATCGGGGCGTTGGTCCTGGTCAACGGGCACGGCGGGAACTACGTGCTGCGCAATGTGGTGCAGGAATCCGCCGGGCGCGGCATCCGGATGGCACTGTTCCCCGGCACCGCCGACTGGGACGCGGCGCGCGACCGGGCCGGAATACGCACCTCCGCGCACAGCGACATGCACGCCGGCGAGCTGGAGACCTCGATCCTGCTGCACGCCCATCCGGAACTGGTCAAGGACGGCTACGCCACCGCGGACTGCGTGGCCGACGACCGCCGGCACCTGCTGACGCGGGGACTGTCGGCGTACACCGCGTCCGGTGTCGTCGGCCGCCCCTCGCTCGCCTCCGCCCACAAGGGCCGGGAGCTGCTGGCCGGGCTGACCGAGGCGTTCGCCGAGTACGTGGCGCTGCTGGGTGCCGGGGCGGACGACGCCGATGACTGAGGTGCTGGGGAGCACGGAGGCGTGGCAGCGGCTGCGCCGGATCCGTACGGACGGGCAGGCCCGCGCCGCCGGGCTGGTGCGGGACGGCGACGGCACACCGCGCTGGGCGGAACCCGCCTCGTCCGGCGCCGCGGAGCTCGCCGAGCGCTATCTGCCGCTCTGCCTGGCCGGACCGCGGGTGGCGTTCGGGCAGTTGGGGCAGAGCCTGGACGGCTTCGTGGCGACCCGTACCGGCGATGCCGACTACGTCACCGGGACGGCCGACCGCCGCCATCTGCACCGGCTGCGGGCGCTCGCCGACGCCGTGCTGGTCGGGGCGGGAACGGCCGTGGCGGACGATCCCCGGCTGACCGTACGGGCCTGTGCCGGCGACAACCCGGTGCGGGTGGTGCTCGATCCGCGCGGCCGGGTGCCGGGCGGCAGCGGGGTGTTCACGGACCGGGCCGCGCCCACGCTGTGGGTGGTGGGGCCGGACGCCGCGCCGCCGCCGGACGTGCCGGGCGAGGGGGTCGAGGTGCTCCGGCTGCCCGATGCGGCGGCGTTCGCCCCGTCACGGCTGCTCGCGGCCCTGGCGCGCCGCGGCCTGGGCCGGGTGCTGATCGAGGGCGGCGGGGTGACCGTGTCGCGGTTCCTGCAGGCCGGTGCGCTGGACCGGCTGTACCTCACCGTCGCGCCGGTACTGATCGGGGACGGCGTGCCCGGCCTGCGGTTTCCCGGGACGACGGTGATGCGCGAGGCGCTCCGGCCGCCGCTGCGGCGCAGCCTGCTCGGGGAGGACACCCTCTTCGAGCTGGAGCTGCGGACGGCCGGCGCGGAGGGCGGCGCCCCACCGGACGCACAGGACCACGGCGCCGGGCAGGCTCGCGGCGAAGGCGAGCACGCCGTAGACGACGGCGGTGGCCAGGCCCTGCGCCGCGCCCAGCCCGGCGGCGCCGAAGGCCCAGGCGGCGACGCCCTCGCGGGGGCCCCAGCCGCCGACGTTCAGCGGCAGCGCCATCGCGAGCAGGGCGAGGACCACCAGCGGGACCAGCTCGGCGGTCGGCGCGGTGACGCCGGCGACCCGGGCGGCCAGGACGAACGTGGCGAGGTAGCCCGCGAGGACCACCGCGGAGGAGAGCGCGACACCGTACCGGACGCCGGGGGCGCCGAGGCCCTGGCGCGCCTCGGCCAGGAAGGTGCCCAGGGCGCGCCGGACGCGTGAGGTGCCGGGGAGCCGCCGCAGCCACCCGGCGAGGAGGAGGGCCGCCGCGGCCACCGCGGCGGCGGTCACGGCGGCGCCGGGTGAGGCCAGGGCGCGGAAGACCGGCGCCAGGACCGGTGACGGCCGGGCGGCCAGCACCACGGCCCCGGCGAGCACCAGCACCAGCTGGCCGGCGGTGCGCTCCAGCACCACCGCCCGCACCCCGCGGCCCAGGTCACCGGCGGCCCGGCCGTGCCCCACCGCGCGGTGCACGTCGCCCAGCACGCCGCCGGGCAGCGCCGCGTTGAGGAACAGCGCCCGGTAGTAGTCGGCGACCGCCCGGCCCAGCGGCAGCCGCAGGCCCAGCCCGCGGGCCACCAGACACCAGCGCCAGGCACTGCCGACCGTGGTCAGCAGGCCCAGGCCGAGGGCCGCGAGCAGCGCTCCGGCGTCGATCCGGCGCAGCCCGTCCAGGAAGGCGCCGGAACCCAGGTGCCACACCAGGGCGGCCAGGATGCCCGCCCCCGCGAGCAGCCGCAGCACCGCCCAGCCGCGCCGGTTCATCCCCCGTCCCCGGACGGCGGACCGGGCAGCGCCAGCAGATCGGTGTGGTGCACGGTCACGCCCAGCTCGCCCGCCGCGCACTGCTCCAGCCGGCGGCGCAGAAAGACCGCCGCCTCCGGTGCCAGTTCGGGCCGCTGGGCGTGTGCGGCGCCGACCCAGCCGCGCAGCCATTCGGCGGTCAGCGCGGACTCCGCGCAGCCCAGCCGCCAGGGACTGGGCCGCAACCGCACGGTCCAGCCGTGCCGTTCGAACGCCGCGACCGCCGCCGCGACCGCGTCCGGACCGAGCAGCGGGCGGGCTCCGTCGGTACGGCGCTGGTGGTCGTTGAAGGCGCCGGTCAGCTCGGCGTCGAGCGGATCGGGCGGGGTCAGCTCCACCCGTCCGGAGACCGAGAGCGCGAGCAGGACCGGGCAGCCGGCACCGGCGCAGGCCGCGGCGAGCGCCTCGATCTCGTCGCGGGTGAGCAGATCGAGCAGGGCGGAGGCGGTGACCAGCGAGGTCCCGGTGAGGTCGGCGGCGGTCAGGGCGGTCAGGTCGCCGCGTTCGGTGGTGGCCGTGACGGGCGTGCCGTCGGCGGCCGTTGCGGGCATCCGGGCGCCGGCCTCGGCGAGCAGCGCGGGGTCGTGGTCGTGCAGGATCCAGCGCTGCGGTCCGGGCAGCCGGACGGCGAGCCAGCGCGCCATGGAGCCGGTGCCGCAGCCCAGGTCGCGGATGACCAGACCGGGCGGGCCGGGCCGTCCGGCCAGCCAGGCGCGCAGCGGGCGGAGGAGTTCGGGGGCCCGGGCCGCGGCGTCGGCGCGTTCGCGCAACTCCAGCCAGCGGGACGGGAATCGGGGGCTGCCGACGGCGGTCATCGGCCGCTCCGGGGTTCGTGCCGAAGCCGTTCCAGCGCCTCGGCCAGACTGTGCGACGTCATCTCCCACCTCTCCAGCATGGCACGCCGTCCGTGCGCGGCTTCCCTCAGACGGTGCCGCAGCGCGCGGTCCGTGAGCCAGTCGCGCAGTGCGCCGGAGAGCGCCGCGGGCTCCCCGGAGGGGACGAGGAGGCCGGGCGGGGTGCCGTCGGGGGCCCGTCCGAGGGCCTCCGGTACGCCGTCGACGGCCGTGGCCAGGACGGGTGTTCCGCGGGCCAGCGCCTCGGTGACGACCATGCCGTAGGTCTCGGCGTACGAGGCGAGGACCAGCAGGTCGGCGGCGGCGTAGTGGGCGGCCAGCTCGGCACCGGTCCGTGGCCCGGCGAAGCGGACCCGGCCGTCGAGTCCCATTTCGCTTACCTTGCTGCGAAGTTGGGTGACATATGCGGAATCTCCACCGGGGCCGCCGACGAACGTGCAGTGCCAGGGCCGGTCGGCCACGGTCGCCAGGGCGTCGAGCAGCCGGCGGTGTCCCTTGCGCGGGGTGAGCGCGGCGACGCACAGCAGCGCGGTGCCGGCGTCGGTGCCGGGGGCGAGCGGGGCGGGGTCGGTCCCGGGCCGGGCCACGTGCACGCGGGCGGGCGGCAGCTGGTGGTGGGCGGTGATCCGGCCGGCGGCCCAGGCGCTGGTGGTCACGACGGCGCCCGCGGCGTGCAGGGCGCGGCGTTCGCGGGCGTCCAGCTCGGCCGCCGGGCCGGGTTCGAGCCCGGTCTCGTCGGCCAGCGGCAGATGGACCAGGATGCCGAGCCGCAGCCGGGCGGCCTCGGGCTCCAGGACCTCGGGGACGCCGCAGCCGACCAGCCCGTCGAGGAGGACCACCGCCCCGTCGGGCAGCTCCGCCAGCCGCCGGGCCAGCTCCGCGCGGTCGGCGGCGCCCGGCCGGGGCCAGGCGCCGGGCAGGGCGTGCGGGCGCACCCGCCACCCCGCCGCCGGGAGGCCCTGGCACACCCGGCGGTCGTAGGTGTTGCCGCCGCTGGGCGCCGCCGGGTCGTCGACCCCGCCGGGCAGGACGACGTGCACCGTCCGCTCCCCCGCCGGGGCGGCGCCGCCGGGGGTCACAGCGCGCGCTCGTAGCTGGCCCAGGCGATATGCGATTCATGCAAGGTGACCGATATGCCGGTCAGTTCGCGGGCGCCCTCGCCGAGGTTGCCGGCGTGCACGCGGTCCGCGAGCCGGTCGGCGATGACCTTGGCCAGCGCCTCCGTCGAGGTGTTGATGCCGGCGAAGGCGGGCTCGTCGTCGAGGTTGCGGTAGTTCAGCTCGCCGACCACGCCGGCGAGTTCCTGGGTGGCCAGGCCGATGTCGACGACGATGTTGTCGGCGTCGAGTTCGGGCCGGCGGAAGGTCGCGTCCACGATGAACGTCGCGCCGTGGAGCCGCTGCGCCGGGCCGAACACGGCACCGCGGAAGCTGTGCGCGACCATCAGGTGATCGCGGACGGTGATGCTGAACAAGGCCGTTCCTCCGGTGTGATGTCGGTCTCAGTGACGGTGTCGTGGGGGCGGATCCGGGCCCGGGGCGCCGGCGTCTACCGGCCGTCCGGCGGCGCGTACCGGATGCGGTGGCAGAGCGCCGGGAGCTCGCCGGAGGCGAGCCGGGGCAGCACCTGCGGCAGTTCCTCGAAGGCGGATTCCCCGGTGATCAGCGCGTCGAAGGCGGGATCGGCGAGGAGATCGAGGGCGAGCGCCATCCGGTCCGCGTAGCCGCGGCGGGTCCGCCGGGCCGGGGAGACGGTGCCGACCTGGCTGCTGCGCACGACCAGCCGGCGGGAGTGGAACGCCTCGCCCAGCGGCAGGCTCACCCGCCGGTCGCCGTACCAGCTCAGCTCCAGGACGGTGCCTTCCGGCGCGAGCAGTTCGAGGGCCCGGGCCAGCCCTTCCTCGGTGGCGCTGGCGTGCACGACGAGGTCGCAGTCGCCGAGGGCGTCGGCCGGCAGCGCGAAGTCCACGCCGAGCGCCTCGGCGGTGGCGGCGCGGCCGGGATCGACGTCGACCAACTGCACCCGTACCGCCGGAAAACGGGCGAGGAGGGCGGCCACACTGCACCCGACCATGCCGCCGCCGATCACCGCGATCCGGTCCCCGATCAGCGGCCCGGCGTCCCAGAGGGCGTTGACCGCGGTCTCGACGGTGCCGGCGAGGACGGCGCGGGCGGCGGGCACGGTGTCCGGTACCGGGGTGACGGCGTGGGCCGGGACGACGTAGTGCGTCTGGTGCGGGTACAGGCAGAAGACCGTACGGCCGCGCAGCGCGGGCGGGCCCTCCTCGACGACACCGACGTTGAGATAGCCGTATTTGACCGGCCCGGGGAAGTCCCCCTCCTGGTGGGGCGCCCGCATCGTGGTGTACTGGCCCGCGGGTACCCCGCCCCGGAAGACCAGGGTCTCGGTGCCGCGGCTCACCCCGGACCAGAGGGTGCGCACCAGCACCTCGTCGGGACCGGGCCCGGACAGCTCCGCCGGCCGGATCCCGCCCTGCCCTGGGGCGTTTGTCCAAAAGGCACAAGCGGCGCGCGGCAACGGAATCCTCCTGGACGCTACGGCGAGGGGTCCCCGATGCTGGGGATCAAGGACGCCGTCACCCTACGCGGCGCCCCCCGACTCCGCCACAGGTCCAAGGGAGGCACGGTGGCCGTACAAGAGCACTTCGACACAAGAGCCTTGGGGCCGGACACCACGGCGGGCATGGGCGTGCAGCTGCTGGTGCTGGAGGCGCTGTGCCGGGTGGTCGGGCTGGGCACCGCGGGGTGGCTGACGGGGTCGGCGTTCGCGGTGGTGACCTGGGCGGTGCTCACGCTGGCGCTGCGCCGGTCGTGGACCGGTTCGTTCGGGCCGGCGAACCGCGTCACGCTGGCCCGGGCGATCCTGGTGGGCGGGGTGACGGCGCTGGTCGCGGACTCCTTCGACCACCGGGCCCCGGTGGTGGTGCTGACCGCGCTGGCCACGGTGGCGCTGATCCTGGACGCCGTGGACGGTCAGGTGGCCCGGCGCACCGGCACGGCGACGCCGCTGGGGGCGCGCTTCGACATGGAGGTCGATGCGTTCCTGATCCTGGTGCTGTGCGTGTACGTGGCGATGCCGCTGGGCGTCTGGGTCCTGGCGATCGGCCTGATGCGGTACGCGTTCGTGGCGGCGTCCTGGGCGTGGCCGTGGTTGCGCGGTGCGCTGCCGCCCAGCATGGCCCGGAAGACGGTGGCGGCGCTGCAGGGCATCGTGCTGGTGGTGGCCGGTGCCGGGATCGTGCCGCGGACGGTGGCCGGGGTGGCGGTGGCCGGGGCGCTGGGGCTGCTGGTGTGGTCGTTCGGACGGGACGTCAGATGGCTGTGGCGGGTCCGGCCGGCGGCCCGGACGGCCGACCCTACGTGCCCGCGTGCCGTCCCAGATAGACGACCAGTGCGAGGAAGAGCAGCAACAGGTTCGTGACGAGGACGGAGAGCAGGATCCGGCGCAACGGGCCGGTGCGCGGCGGCCGGTGGGTGACCAGCACGGCGCCGGGCAGCCGGGCCAGCTGGAGGCCCGGGCGGAGCGCGGTGGTGCCCGCGCGCCGGACGCCGCAGGGCGCGAAGGCGTGGTGACGGGCGGTCGGCTGGGGGCAGCCGCGGCCGTGTCCACGGGAGCGGCGCAACGGCCCCCGGGCCGGCGGGCGCCCGCGGCAGGGGCGGCCGGCACCCGGGCCGGCGGGCGCCGGTATGCAGGTGCGGGAGCGGACCGCCCGCCAGGGCGGCGGCCCCTTACGGCGTGCTGCGCCGGACATCCGCGCTCACCCGGTCCCGACGGGGTGTGACCGGGCGCCGCTCACGTCCGCGCCTCTCCGGGCCCGTGCCCGGCCCGCACCGCGCGTCTGGTGTGCCCGTACCGACTCGGCGAAACCGCCCACGCATGGTCCTCCGCGTTCAGGCCGCACGGCCGTCGCGTCATCTGTTGAATTGCGGATTTCTGCAACTGTAGACGACGGGGGCGCCCGACCTGAATGGGTGGGCCGGACAAACCGGATGCCCTCCCGGTGCGGAATCCCGGTGGGCAGCCTCCCGGGACGTCCGCCGGGGGCCCCGGTCGGCACCGCGGCCGGAGCGCTGTCGTGGTGCGCCGCGGTGCCCGAGGGCGGGTCCGTGACGAGCAGCGCGGCGGAACGCGAGGGCGGTCAACTCCCTTGTGTACGGGGGGGCGTCGAGGCGGTCATGGGGTCCCCTCGCAGGTGGACGGGCTTAGGCCGCGGGCCTGCCGAGGTAGGTCCGCAGGTGGCGGGCCGTCAGGGAGTCGCCGGTGGCGACGAGCTCGGCGGGGGTGCCTTCGAAGACGATGCGGCCGCCGTCGTGGCCGGCGCCGGGGCCGAGGTCGATGATCCGGTCGGCATGGGCCATGACGGCCTGGTGGTGTTCGATGACGATGACGGTGTTGCCGTCGTCGACGAGCCGGTCGAGCAGGCCGAGCAGCTGGTCCACGTCGGCCGGGTGCAGTCCGGTGGTGGGCTCGTCGAGGACGTAGACGGCGCCCTTCGCGGCCATGTGGAGGGCGAGTTTGAGCCGCTGCCGTTCGCCGCCGGAGAGGGTGGTGAGCGGCTGGCCGAGGCCGAGGTAGGCCAGCCCCACGTCGGCGAGCCGGTCGAGGATGGTGCGGGCCTGCCCGGAGGGGAAGAACTCCCGGGCCTCGGCGACGGACATCGCGAGCACCTCGCTGATGTTCTTGCCGCGCAGGGTGTAGGTGAGCACCTTGGGCGTGAACCGCCGGCCCTCGCACTCCTCGCAGACGGAGGCCACACCGGCCATCATCGCCAGGTCGGTGTAGACCAGTCCGATGCCCTTGCAGGTGGGGCAGGCGCCTTCGGAGTTGGCGCTGAACAGTCCGGGACCGACGCCGTTGGCCCGGGCGAAGGCGGTGCGGACCGGGCCGAGCAGTCCGGTGTAGGTGGCCGGGTTGGAGCGCCGGGAGCCGCGGATCGGGGACTGGTCGGCGGTGATGACGCCGTCCCGTCCGCTCAGGGAGCCGTGGATCAGGGAGCTCTTGCCCGAGCCGGCCACGCCGGTGACGACGGTGAGCACGCCGAGCGGCAGGTCGACGCTGACGTCCTTGAGGTTGTGGGTGTTCGCGCCGGTGATGGCGAGGTGGCCGGTGGGCCGCCGGACCTGCTCGCGCAGCGGGGCGCGGTGGTCGAGATGGCGGCCGGTGAGGGTGCCGGAGGCCCGCAGTCCGGGGACGTCGCCGGTGTAGCAGAGCCGTCCGCCGGCCGGCCCGGCGCCCGGGCCGAGGTCGACGACGTGGTCGGCGACGGCGATGGTCTCGGGTTTGTGCTCGACGACGAGGACGGTGTTGCCCTTGTCGCGCAGCCGCAGCAGCAGTTCGTTCATCCGCTGGATGTCGTGCGGGTGCAGTCCGACGGTGGGCTCGTCGAAGACGTAGGTGACGTCGGTCAGGCTGGAGCCGAGGTGGCGGACCATCTTCACCCGCTGGGCCTCGCCGCCGGAGAGGGTGCCGGATTCCCGGTCCAGGCTCAGATAGCCGAGGCCGATCTCGACGAGGGATTCCAGGGTGTGGCGGAGGGTGGCGACCAGCGGGGCCACCGACGGGTCGTCGATGCCGCGGACGAATTCCACCAGATCGCTGATCTGGAGGGCGGAGCATTCGGCGATGTTGCGGCCGGCGATGCGGGAGGCGAGGGCCGCGGGATTGAGCCGGGCGCCGCCGCAGGCGCCGCAGGCGGTGAAGGTCACCGCGCGGTCGACGAAGGCCCGGATGTGCGGTTGCAGGGATTCCCGGTCCTTGGCGAGATAGGTCCGCCGGACCCGGGTCAGCAGTCCTTCATAGGTGAGGTTCGAGGTGCCGCGCTTGATTTTGGTGGCGGGTTTGTGCAGGAAATCGTCCCACTGCGCGGGGGTGAAGTCGGCGAGTTTCACGTCGGGATCGAAGAATCCGGAGTGCGCGAGGGTCTGCCAGTACCACGAGCCGACGGTGAATCCCGGGGCACTGATCGCACCCTCGTTGAGCGAGCGCGAGGTGTCCACGAGCTGGTCGATGTCGATGGTGGAGACCCGGCCGAGCCCCTCGCACTCCGGGCACATCCCCTCGGCGCTGTTGAAGCTGAACGCCGTGGAGGTGCCGGCGTGCGGGGTGCCCAGGCGGCTGTAGATGATCCGCAGCATGGTGTGGGCGTCGGTGGCGGTGCCGACCGTGGAGCGCGCGTTGGCGCCCATGCGTTCCTGGTCGACGACGATGGCCGCGCTCAGGTTGCGCAGGGCGTCCACGTCGGGCCGGCTGCGGGCCGGCATGAAGGACTGCACGAAGGCCGTGTAGGTCTCGTTGATCAGCCGCTGGGACTCGGCCGCGACGGTGCCGAAGACCAGCGAGGACTTCCCGGATCCCGAGACTCCGGTGAAGACCGTGAGACGGCGCTTGGGTATGTCCAGGGAGATGTCGGCGAGATTGTTCTCCCGGGCGCCGCGCACCTCGATCACGTCATGGCTGTCCGCCGTGTACCCGGTCCCGCTTTCCGGCTTTCCGACCTGCTCGGCCCCCATGTCAGCCGCCACCCCTCCTGATATCCTTACGCCGTAAAGAGTTCGCCGGGTGACGTTACTTTATGGCGTAAGGAGACGGCAAGTGGTGGTATTCGCCGGCCAGGGCGATCCCCGTCGGTCGATGGCTCTGCTGTGGCGCGACGAGCGCCCCGGAGGAGCGCGTGCACGGCAGTGGCCGGGCCCCAAGCCGGCCCTGAGCGTGGAGGTGATCGTCCGGGCGGGGATCGCGGTCGCCGACGCGGAGGGCATGGCGGCCCTGTCCATGCGCGCCGTCGGCGAGCGGCTGGGACGCACCGCCATGGCGCTCTACACCTACGTCCCGGGCAAGAACGAGCTGGTGGACCTGATGTACGACCAGGTACTGGCCGAGCTGCCGCAGGAGTACGACCTGACGGCGGGCTGGCGGGCCGCGGTGACGTCCTGGGCCGAGGACACCTGGCAGTTCTCCCTCCGCCACCCCTGGGTGCTCCAGGTCTCCCAGACCCGCCCGGTGCTCGGCCCGAACGAGTACCGCGCACTGGAGACCCTGCTCCGGCTGCTGTACGCCACCGGACTCGACTCCGCGGTGCTGCGCCCGGTGGTGGGGACGCTGGTGCACGTCGTGCGCGGGGCCGCGCGGACCGTCGCCGAGTCCCGGGTGGCCGCGGCCTCGACCGGGGTCTCCGACGAGGACTGGTGGCTGGCGCGGTCCGGGATGCTGGACGAGGTCGTGCCCGACTTCGCCGAACGCTTCCCGCTGCTGGTCCGGCTGGAGACCGAGGGCGCGGCCCCGGTCACGGACGACTCGGTGCCGTATCTGGAACGCGAGGCGCGGGCGACCTTCGAGGGCGGGCTGGCGGTCGTCCTGGACGGGATCGAGGCGGCGGTCCGGCGCGCCCGCTGATGCCGGGCCGGCCGCACCGGCCCCGCCGCCGAGGGCCGTTGGGGTGATGAAGGGGGCGTCCGGCCGGTTGCCGGGTGTCGTCGGCCGGGCTCCGCGCGTTGGTCTGCCATGACCGTCTTCCGCGTCCGACCCTGGTTCCTGCCGGCCAGCCTCACGGCGTTCCTGACCGAGGTGTGGCCGGACGGGCCGGCTGACCCCCCGTCGGATGCCGGGCCCGGGGACCGTGCGGACGCGGCGTCCGCTACCCGGTCAGGTGAGTGCCGGCCGGTCGATCCGCCGAGCGGCGGCACCCGCTGCGGCGAGCCCCCGCAGGACCCCGCTGACCGGCCCTGATGCGCAGCCGGACGGATGGCCGGCCAGCGGACTTGACGGCGTGTCGGACGCCGGCGGGCACGCCCTCCCCCGTCATCGGCGCACCACAAATGGCGAGCGGGATTGATCGCCCATAGCTTCGCCTCATGGCGCTACAACAGATGACACTCCTGGGCTGCGTCGCCGCGGTGATGGCCGGCGGACTGGGCGCGGCCCCTCCCAGCGATGCCCCGGGACGGCATGTGGTCCGCCCGGGCGAGTCCATCCAGCAGGCGGTGGACGCGGCCCGGCCGGGTGACACCGTCGTCCTCCGGCCCGGGGTCTACCGCGAGAGCGTGCTGATCACCACGTCGCGGCTGCGCCTCGTGGGGGCCGGCAAGAAGACGGTGATCCGCCCGCCGGCGAAACGGGCGGCGAACCGCTGCGGCAAGGAGGGCAACGGGATCTGCGTGCTCGGCTCGCGGCACCGTCCCCTCCGCGAGGTCAGCATCCGCGCGCTGACCGTCACCGGCTTCCGGCAGAACGGCATCTGGGCCTCCGGCACCGACCGGCTGTCCGTGCACCAGGTGACGTCCCACAAGAACGGGGTCTGGGGCATCGCGCAGGAGAAGTCCACCCGCGGCGTGATCCGCGACAACTTCGTCACCGGCAACGGCGACTCCGGCATCTTCCTGGCGAACACCGTCAAGGAGGAGGGCGGGGCGACCGACACCCTGGGTGCGTCGATCACCGAGAACCGGCTGTCCCACAACCGGATCGGCGTCACCATCCGCCGGGTCCGGAACCTGACGGTCGGCCACAACACCATCACCGGCAACTGCAGCGGGGTCTTCATCGTCGGCGACGAGTCACGCCCCCGGGCGGGCGCGCTGACCGTACGGGACAACGACGTCTCCCGGAACAACAAGCACTGCGCCGCCACCAAGCGGCTGCCGTTCCTGCAGGGCTCGGGCATCGTGCTCACCGGCACCGAGCGGGCGCTGGTGCGGCACAACCTGGTCCGCGACAACCGGGGCGATTCGCCGCTCTCCGGCGGCGTGGTGCTCTTCCACAGCTTCGTGGGCGCGCTCAACGAGCACAACACCGTCGTCGACAACGTCGTGCTGCGCAACAAGCCGGCCGATCTGGTCAACCGGGACCCCAAGGGCCGGGGGAACCGGTTCATCCGCAACGTCTGCCGGACCTCGAAGCCGGCCGGGCTGTGCTGACGGCCCACCGGGCCCGCCCGGTGCCACGGGTGCACTCACCTACCACGGGAGAATAGAGGCTCCAATGTCCACCGTAAGTCCCACGCCCCAGCCGGCCATGCGGCTGCGGGAGCTGATCTTCGGAGCCGCGTGCGCGGCGGCGGTACGGGCGGCGGCGCGGCTCGGCGTCGCCGACGCGCTCGGTGACCGGCCGGCCTCCGCCGAGGAGCTGGCCGCCGAGGTGAAGGCCGAACCGCGGCCGCTGGAACGGCTGTTGCGCGCGCTGTCCTGCTACGGGATCTTCGCCGAGACCGACGACGGGAAGTACGTCCACACCGACATGTCCCGGATACTGCGCGAGGACACCCCGAACAGCCTGCGCTACATCTCCCTGTGGTGCACCGAGCCGTGGACCTGGGAGGCGTGGCCGCGGCTGGACGAGGCGGTGCGCTCCGGGCGCAACGTCTTCGACGACCTGTACGGCAAGAGCTTCTTCGAGTACCTGCACCAGGACGCCACGGAGTCCGCCCAGGTCTTCGACCGGGCCATGACCACCTCCAGCAAGCAGTCGGCCGAGGACGTCGCCCGGCTGCTCGACCTGTCGAAGGCGCAGTCGGTGGCGGACATCGGCGGCGGGCAGGGCCATGTCCTCGCCAGCCTGCTGGAGAAGCACCCCTCCCTGGAGGGCACCCTGCTCGACCTGCCCACGGTCGTGGCGCATCCGGACCCCCGGCTGCGCGCCGGCGGCCCGCTCGCCCCGCGGGTGCGTCTGGTGCCCGGCGACTGCCGGGAGGAGATCCCGGTCCGGGCCGACGTCTACATCATCAAGAACATCCTGGAGTGGGACGACGACTCCACCCGCCGGACGCTGCACAACGTCAAGGCGGCGGCCCGGCCGGGCGCCCGGGTGGTGGTCATCGAGAACCTCGTCGACGACAGCCCGTCGATGAAGTTCACCACCGCCATGGACCTGCTGCTCCTGCTGAACGTGGGCGGCGCCAAGCACACCAAGGACAGCATGATCCGCCGGATCTCGGACGCCGGGCTGGAGGTGCACGACGTGCTGGTCGTCAACCCGTACCTGCACGCCTTCGAGTGCACCGTCCCGGCATGAGGACCGGGCCGCCGTGAATCCGCCCGCGAACGGCCGGGGCCCAGGGATCGCCTCGGCCCGGCCTGCGCGTCAGCTGCCGCCGTCGCGCTCCCAGCGGTAGAACTGCTGGGCCATCGCGTCCTTGGGGCTCCGCCAGGTCTCGGGGTCGTAGGCGCTGACGAAGGCGGACAGCTTGTCGCTCACCGCGCGGAACTCGGGGTGCTCGGTGACCTTCGCGATCTCCGGGCCGGGCGGCCGGTCGGATTCGATGAGGTGCAGGTACACGTCACCGAACTGGAACAGGGTCCGCCGCGAGACACCGACCAGGTGCGGCAGTTCCGTACGGTCGGACTCGCGGAAGACGTCCGCGATGTCCGGTGCCGAACCGGGTTTCATGCGGGCGACGATCAGAGCGTGATGCATCGGGAAGATCCCTTCGTTGCCGCCGGAGGGCGGTCCGGACGCGGCCCGGCGGGCCGTCAGCTGACGGCGGCGGACCGCAGCTCACGGTCCCGCTGCTCGATCTTGTCCCGGATGAGCTCCATCTGGATCCGGGAGTTGCGGTTGATGAGCTCGGTCATGCCCTTGTCGTCGACCGGGGCGTCCGGCTTCATCGCGAAGTCCTGGGTCCAGTGCATCGAGGTGCCGCCCGGGATCTCGGAGTACTTCCAGTGGATGTCCATGTGCGCGAACGGGCCGGTCTCGACCCGGCGGGCGCGGACGGTGCGACGGGCGCGGTCGACGACCCGCTCGGAGACCCAGCTCCAGACGGTGCCGTTGTCGTCCGGGTGCATGGTCAGCCGGAAGGTGGTCTTGTCGCCCTCGCGGGACAGCACCTCGACCGCCGCGTACTCGCTGAACAACTGCGGCCAGTTCTCGATGTCGTTGGTGATGTCCCAGACGAGGTCGAGGGGCGCGGCGATGGTGATGTCGTTCTCGGTGTGGCCGGGCATATCAGGCTCCTGTCGTAGGCACTTTGTCGGCTTCCAGGGGGGCTTTGCCGGGCGTGTTGACGAGGGCGAGGAAGTCGCGCGGCGTCTTGCAGCGCTCGGCGTCGGTCGGCATCGGCCGGCCGTGCCGGTTCTCCAGCTCGCCCACGATGCCCAGGAGGCCCAGCGAGTCGAGGCCGAACTCGGCGAAGGTCGAGTCGGCCCGGTTCGCCAGGTCCTTCGGGTCGACGGTCAGGCCGGCGGCGGACTTCATCAGCGCTGCCAGCTCGTCGAGAGTCAGTTGAGCGGTCATGTGCGGTTCTCCTTCTCACGAGGGGGACGGCGGGCCCTGCCGCAGCACCATGGCCGCGTTGGAGCCCATCAGTCCCCGGCTCAGCACCAGCGCCGTCCGCAGTTCGGCGGGGCGGGCCCGGCCGGTCACGACGTCAAGGTCGTGGCACACGTCGACGACGTTGGGGGTGGGCGGCACCACACCGTGTTCCATGGCGAGCACCGCGGCCGCGATGTCCAGGACGGGGGCACCGCAGTACGCCCGCCCGGTGCCGGTCTTGGGCGCGGTCACCGGAACCTGGGTGGCCTGCCGGCCCAGGGCGTCCGCGAGGGCCAGCGCCTCGGCCCGGTCGGCCGAGGGGACGCCCAGCGCGTCCGCGAACACCACGTCGATCTCGTCCGGGGCGCACCGCGCGTCCGCCAGCGCGCCGCGGATGGCGTGGGCGAGTCCGGCTCGGGACTCCTCCCACCGGGAGGCGCCGGTGAAGGTCGCGGCGTGCCCGGCCAGTTCGGCCCGGACGGGTGCGCCACGGCCCTCGGCCGCCGTCGCCTCCTCGACGACCAGCATCGCGCCGCCTTCGGCGGGCACGAATCCGCAGGCGCCGTCGGTGAACGGCCGGTAGGCGCGGACCGGGTCGTCGAGCGTGCTCAGATCGTCGTAGCCGAGCTGGCAGACGACCGAGTAGGGGGCCAGCGGTGCCTCGGCGGCGCCCACGACGACCGCGTCGGTGCCGCGCCGCAGGGTGCGGCAGGCGTGCGCCAGGGCGTCCAGGCCGCCCGCCTCGTCGCTGGCCACGACTCCGCAGGGGCCCTTGAAGCCGCCGCGGATGGAGATCTGGCCGGTGCTGGCGGCGTAGAACCAGGCGATCGACTGGTAGGGGCCGACGTACTTGGAGCCCTGGCCCCAGAGCCGCTGCAGCTCGCGCTGGCCGAATTCGCCGCCGCCGGATCCGGCGGCGGTGACCACGCCGACCGCGAACGGCGAGTCGGCGTAGTCGGCGCGGCCGAGGCGGGCGTCGTCCAGCGCGAGGTTGGCCGCCGCCATGGCGAAGTGGGTGAACCGGTCGGTCTGGACGAGGTAGCGCTCCTCGATCAGGTCCGCCGGGTCGAAGCCGCGTACCTCACCGGCGACCTTGAGCGGCAGGTGCTCGCAGCCCTCGCGGGTCACCCGGTCGAGGACGCTGATGCCTTCCTTGGTCGCCTTCCAGAAGGCGTCGGTGCTCACCCCGTTGGGGGCGATCACACCCATGCCGGTGACGACGCTACGTCGTTCCTTCGGGGAGCTCATGTTGCCCTCCCACCCTGTCGGGTCAGTACCACCGCTGACTGGAATCCGCCGAAGCCGCTGCCGACCGAGAGCACCGAGCGCAGCGGCACCTCCCGCGCCGTTCTGGGCACGTAGTCGAGGTCGCACTCCGGGTCCGGAGTCTCGTAGTTGGCCGTCGGCGGCACGACCTGGTGGGTCAGTGCCAGCACGCAGGCGACGATCTCGATGGCGCCGATCGCGCCGAGCGAGTGGCCCACCATGGATTTGATGGAGCTCATCGGCACCTTGTGGGCGTGTGCGCCCAGCGACCGCTTGACCGCGGCGGTCTCGTGCCGGTCGTTCTGCTGGGTGCCCGAGCCGTGCGCGTTGACGTAGTCGACCCGGGTGGCGTCGAGCTCGGCGTGGTCGAGGGCGCGGTTGATCGCCTCGGCCATCTCCAGGCCCTCCTGGGTCAGACCGGTCATGTGGTACGCGTTGCCGAAGGTGGCGTAGCCGCGGATCTCGCAGTGCACGGTCGCACCGCGGGCCCGGGCGTGCTCCAGTTCCTCCAGGACGAGCACGGCGCCGCCCTCGCCCATGACGAATCCGTCGCGGTGGGCGTCGAACGGCCGGGAGGCGTGGGCGGGGTCGTCGTTGTTGGCGGAGGTCGCCTTGATCGCGTCGAAGCAGGCCACGGTGATCGGGGAGATCGGCGAGTCCGAGGCGCCGGCGATGCAGACGTCGACCTTGCCCTCCTCGATGGAGTGGAAGGCGTAGCCGATGGCGTCGAGGCCGGAGGTGCAGCCGGTGGAGACGGTCTGCACCGGGCCGTGCGCGCCGACCTGTTCGGCCACCGCGGAGGCCAGCGAACTGGGCGAGAAGGCCCGCTCCAGATAGCGGCCGGCCGGCCGGTGGTCGACGTCCCAGCGCCTGCCGCGGTCGCTGACGGCGACATAGTCGTGTTCGAGGCGCGTGGTGCCGCCGACCGCGGTGCCCAGGGAGACCCCGATGCGCCAGGGGTCCTCCGCTTCGGGGTCCAGGCCGGCGTCGCGCAGCGCCTCGTCCGCGGCGACCATCGCGAACTGGACGTACCGGTCCGAGCGGGCGACCTGCTCCGCGCTCAGGCCGTGCGCCGCGGGATCGAAGTCGCATTCGGCGGCGATGCGCGAGCGGAATCCCTCCGGGTCGAAGAGGGTGATGCCACGGGTCGCCGTACGGCCGGCGGACAGCAGGTCCCAGAAGGCGGGCACTCCCACCCCGCCGGGCGCGACGATCCCGACTCCGGTGACCGCCACGCGGCGACTCATGACACCGGCTCCGTGCGTTCGGGCGGGGCGGCGGGGGTGCTCTCCTCGGTGCCCTCGGTGTCGACGTGACCCAGCTCGGGGCGGGGCGCCAGCGGGCCGAGGTGGAAGACCATCCGGGCCTCGACGTCCCCGACGTTGCGGAACCGGTGCCGCATGTAGGGCGGGATCAGCAGGCCCTGGTCCGGGCGCAGCGGGTGGGGCTCCCCGTCGAGGTCCACTTCGAGCGCGCCCTGGACGACGTACACGAACTCCTCGGAGTACGGGTGGTAGTGCTCGCCGATGCGCTCGCCGGGCTGTACGAGGGCCATGCCCATGAAGCCGCTCGTGGCGCCCACCGCGCTGGGTGTCAGCATGGCGCGCAGATCACCTCCGCGCCGGCGGTTGGGCTGGGTCTCGCTAAGGTCCACGATGCGTGGGCGGTGCGTGGTCATGGCTGATTCCTCCAGGGGCGTGAAGCCGGCGATGGGTTGGGGGGACCTGGGCGGGCGGACGTGTCAGGCGCCCGCGGACCGGCGGTCGGTGATCAGGGCCATGTCGCAGCGCGCCAGGAAGCGCGCGAGCTCGCGGTCGTTGGACAGACCGCCGGCCACTTCGGTGTCGAGCAGACGGCGCAGCACGGCCGTCTTGCGCGAACCGCGGATGCCGAGCGAGAGCAGCGGATCGCGGTCGAGCGGGATCCGCATGTCGATGAGCCGGACGACGACGTCGTCGCGCTGGAAGATGGTGCTGCCGGCGACGGGGCAGTCCGGGTCGTCGGCGGCCAGCTCGTCCTGGCGGGCCAGCATCCTGGCCAGCGCCATGCCGCAGCCCTCCTTGGCGGGGTAGAACAGCGCGTGGCGCCGTACGTCCTCGGGCCGCGCGCTGCCGGAGGCGACGTGGTGCACGGCGGGCAGGGCGGCGCGGGTGAAGAAAACCCGGGCGGAGTTCGGGTCGCTGAGGTCGCGGTCCTGCTCCAGGTAAGGGTTGATGGCCTCCTCGACGGCCCGGACCTCGGGCTGCTGGGAGACGTGGCGGAGCGCCGCGACCAGGTCGCCCTGCACCTCGACCGCGCGGACGACGCGGTTGCCGTGCATGAACAGGGAGGTGCGACGCAGCCGGGTGGTGTCGTCGACCCGGGCCTCGGGCGAGTCGTAGCCGGCCAGGATCTCGGCGACCTTGTCCTCGCTGCCGGGCTTGACGGTGAAGGTCAGCGCATGGCGCACCACGCCGTCACCGACCCGCGGGTTGGCCTGCAGCCGGCCCTTGGGGGGCTCGGGGGCCCGGGCGGCGATGTTCGAGGTCTCGCGCAGGACGCTGAAGCGCAGCGAGCGGGTGTCCCGGACGCAGGCGTGCAGCGGCTGGACCATCTTGACGTGCTCCTCGCTGTTGACCCAGGCGAGGAAGGGGGGTGCGCTCTCCCATTCGCTGGTGATCAGCCACTGCGAGGGGTTCTCGATGGACTGGCACAGCTGGTCGGTGAGGTGCCCGGGGACGGACGCGACCTGGTTGCGAAGGTGCTCATAGGCTTCCAGGAACTGCTGCTGGGCCCCGTCGTGGAGGTCCAGGAGCAGGACGACCCGGAGCCGGGAACCGTCGAAGGCTGACTGGGATATTCGTTCCGACAGCGTTGTCATCGTCTACGCATCTCCTTCGGTGCCCGATGGCCCCTGTGGTGCGTCGTCAGTTCCGGTGCGATCCGGGTGACTGAGCCGGATGGTGGGGCTGTCCGCCCCGGTTTCCGGGGGGCGTCCCGGATTCGATCGTGGCCGGGACGTACGGGCGGCGCGAGATCTGTGAGCCATGCAGGTGAACCGTGATCGAACAGGTCCGCGGCCGGGCATGCGTGCTCCATCTGCCCTCAATGCGCCTTGGAGCTGGAGCACGCCATGAATCCCACCCCCCGAGAACGGGTCCCGGTACTGGTCGTGGGCGGGTCCCTGGTGGGCCTGTCCGCCTCGCTGTTCCTGGGACGGCTGGGCGTACGGCACCTGTTGGTCGAGAAGCACCCGGACACCTCCCACCACCCGCGCGGGCGCGGCAACAACGTCCGCACGATGGAGCTGTTCCGGGTCGCCGGCGCCGAGGAGCGGATCCGCGCCGCGGCCTCGACCCTGGCCGGCAACCACGGGATCCTGCAGGCCCCTTCACTGACCGGCGACGAACAGGAGTGGCTGTTCAAGGAGATCGACCCGGGCGGCGGGCTGGCCCGGATCAGTCCGGCCGGCTGGTGTCTGTGCAGCCAGAACGACCTCGAACCGGTGCTGGTGCGGTGCGCCCGCGAGCACGGCGGCGACCTGCGCTTCTCCACCGAGCTGGTCTCCTTCGAACAGGACGCGGACGGGGTGACCGCGGAGCTGAAGAGCCGGGAGACCGGCGAGCGGAGCACCGTGCGCGCGGACTACCTCATCGCGGCCGACGGTCCCCGCAGCCCGGTGCGCGAGCGGCTGGGTATCGGACAGACCGGTCCGGGCGACCTGTTCCACAACGTGAGCATCACCTTCCGCGCCCCCGAGCTGGCGGAGGTGGTGGGCGACCGCCGCTTCATCGCCTGCTACCTGACCAACCCGGAGGCCGACGGCGCCCTGCTGCCGGTGGACAACGAGCGGGACTGGGTCTTCCACGCGCCCTGGCACCCCGACCAGGGCGAAACCCTGGAGGACTTCACCGACGAGCGGTGCATCGACCACATCCGGCGAGCCACCGGCGCACTGGACATGGCGGTGGAGATCACCGGCAAGGCCCCGTGGCACGCCGCCGAGCGGGTCGCCGAACGGTACGGCGAGGGCCGGGTCTTCCTCGCCGGCGACGCGGCCCACGAGATGTCGCCCACCGGCGCGTTCGGCTCGAACACCGGCATCCAGGACGCCCACAACCTGGCCTGGAAGATCGCCGCCGCCCTGGACGGTGCGGCGGGGCCGGGGCTTTTGGCGACGTACGAGGCGGAGCGGCTGCCGGTGGCCCGGGAGACCAGCGCCCGCGCCTCGGCCCGCTCCGCCGAGCACAGCCACCCCGGGTACGCACCGGCGCCCGGGGCCGGCGGCGGCCGGCAGCGCGGGGTGCTCACCGTCGCGCTGGGCTACTGCTACCCGCGCGGCGCGGTCGTCGGCGCCGACCCCGAACTGCCGGTCGTTCCGGACCAGTTGCGGATGACCGGCGAGCCGGGCACCCGCGCCCCGCACATGTGGCTGACCGGCCCGGAGGGCCGCCGTTCCACCCTCGACCTGTACGAGACCTCGTTCACCCTGCTGTCCGGCTCCGACGGTGACATGTGGCGCACCGCGGCCAAGGGCGCCGTCCAGCGCTTCGGGGTGCGGCTGAACTGCTACCTGGTCGGTACCGAACCGGACGACGACCTGGCTCCGGAGGACGGCGCCGACTGGGCGGAGAAGCACGGCACGACGCCCGAGGGCGCGGTACTGGTGCGTCCGGACGGCTATGTGGCGTGGCGGGCGGAGGGCCGGGTGGCCGATCCCGAGGCGGCGCTCGCGGAGGTCTTCGAAGCCCTGCTGTGCCGGACCTGATCCGGGCCTGATCCGGGGCCGATCCACCCCGCGCGCCCCTGGCGTTGCGTCCGGTGGTGCTGAGGTGAGCGAAGGGGCCGGCGGTGCGTCCGCCGGCCCCTTCGCTCCGGGAACGTATCTTCTGCCCGTCACCACCGCAGGGGCATCTGCGGACCGCCCCGGCCGCGTCCCGCAACCCGGGCGCCGATTTCCGGTTGAGTCCGGGCATGGATGTCAAGAAGCCCGCCTCGCACCCTTTTCAGCGGATCTCGCTGCCGCACCGGCCCCCGTCGCTGCCGCCGCCGCCCGCCCCTCAGGCGCGCCGGCCGCCCGAGGAGGACACGCCGATCTTCGACCAGCTGCTCAAGGAGTGGCGGGCCGGCACCCTGCGTCCTACGGTTTCCTGGCCCACCGACGAACCGGGGAAGATCAGGGCGGGCGGCGCCGTTGGGAACGACGAGGGCCGTCCCCGTCCGCGTACCCGTGAAGAGGAGCATGACCGTGAGCCTGTACGACATCCCGCTGCGCACCCTGACCGGTGAGCCCGCCTCGCTCGCCGACCACCGCGGCAAGGCGCTGCTGGTGGTCAACGTGGCGTCCAAGTGCGGGCTGACCCCGCAGTACGAAGGTCTGGAGCGGCTGCAGCAGCGCTATGCGGACCGGGGCTTTTCCGTACTGGGCTTCCCCAGCAACCAGTTCGCGGGCCAGGAGCCCGGCACCGCCGAGGAGATCGCCACGTTCTGCTCGACGACGTACGGCGTCAGTTTCCCGCTCTTCGAGAAGGGCGACGTCAACGGCGCCGGCCGGCAGCCGCTGTACGTGGAGCTGACGGCCGCCGCGGATGCCGAAGGGACCGCCGGCGACGTCCAGTGGAACTTCGAGAAGTTCCTGATCGACACCGAGGGCCGGGTCGCGGGCCGCTTCCGGCCGCGCACCGAGCCGGAGGCTCCCGAACTGGTCGCCGCGATCGAGGCGGCCCTGCCGGCCTGAGCCCGGGCGGGCCTCACGCCACGGCGATGTCCGCGCCCTCGGCCGCTCCGGCGCCGTCGCCGCCGGTGCCGGGGGCGTCGTCCGGCACGAGCGCGAAATGACCGGTCAGCCCGGTCATCCGGAGCAGCCGGGCGACGCTGCCGTCGTCCGTGACACCGGCCAGCCGCAGCCGGCCGCCCCGCTGCCCGGTCCGGTAGCGGGCGCGGCTGAGCAGCGAGAGTCCGGCGCAGTCGATGAAGGTCACCGCGCGCACGTCGAGCACGAGGTCGGCGCCCTGCGCACAGGTGAGGTCGTCCATCCGGCCGGAGAGCACCGACACGGCGAAGATGTCCAGCTCCCCGCGGAGCTCGAAGACGGTCGCGCCGTCGGCGGCGCGGCCGGGTCCCACAATTCTCGGGTAGTACTGACGTTCGTCCATCGGCCCGGCCCACTTTCGTGCCGCGGCACCGGAAACGGCATGCGCCACGGCGGATACGTACAAGAGAGGCGGGGGGCGCCCGGCACGATCCGGGCGGGTCGGCCCGTTTCCAGGGCGTCGTTGCGCTTGAGTTGTCTACGGCTTACCCGCCGTTCCGCCACCTCAACTCCCCGGCGTACGCCGCCTCACGAGGTTGTCTCAAAGTCGCCCCTCGGCGCGCGGCGAACGGTATCCACACCCCGCACGCCCTCATCTGCCGACGGCCCCGTCGGCTGGTTCGCGCAGGAGGTCGGCGTGCCGTACACCAGCTCCCCCAAGACCCGGAGGGGGCCCACGGGAATCGCTTGACCTCAATATTGGTTGAGGTCCTAGGTTCCTTTCATGTCGCCGGTCACTCACGGCGATCCCGTGACGACCCGGCACACAGGAGGCCACCATGGACATGGAAGTCACCGCCTGGCACTCGCTGCACAGCACGATGACCGCGCAGCAGGGCCGGCACCGCTTCTCCCGCGGCACACTGCGCCGCATCGCGGCGTTCGCCCGGCCGCACCGGCGGCATCTGATCTGGTTCCTGGTGCTGAGCACGGTGACCGCGATGCTCGCGGTGGCCACCCCGCTGCTCGCCGGCCGGGTGGTGGACGCGATCGTCGGCGGTGACTCGTCCGCCCTCGTGGTCGGACTGTCCGGGCTGATCGCCGTGATCGCCCTCGCCGAGGCGGCCCTGGGGCTGCTGACCCGCTGGCTGTCGGCGAGCATCGGAGAGGGACTGATCCTGGACCTGCGGACCACCGTCTACGACCACGTCCAGCGGATGCCGATCGCCTTCTTCACCCGTACCCGCACCGGAGCCCTGGTCAGCCGGCTCAACAACGACGTGATCGGCGCCCAGCGGGCGTTCAGCGACACCCTCTCCGGAGTCGTCAGCAACATCGTCACGCTGCTGCTCACGCTCGGCGTGATGCTCAGCCTGTCCTGGCAGATCACCCTGATCGCCCTGGTGCTGCTGCCGGTGTTCGTGCTGCCCGCCCGCCGGGTCGGCCGCCGGCTGGCGGCACTGCGCCGGGAGGGCGCCGACCACAACGCGGCGATGGGGACGCAGATGACCGAGCGGTTCTCCGCACCGGGCGCCACCCTCGTCAAGCTGATGGGCCGGCCGGCCCGCGAGTCCGCCGAGTTCGCCGTCCGGGCCCGCCGGGTCCGCGACATCGGCGTCCGCTCGGCCATGGTCCAGACGTACTTCGTCACCGCGCTGACCCTGGTCTCCGCCCTGGCGCTGGCCGTCGTCTACGGCCTCGGCGGCTTCCTGGCGCTGCGCGGGCAGTTGGAGGCCGGTGCGATCGTCTCGCTCGCCCTTCTGCTCACCCGCCTCTACGCGCCGCTGACCGCGCTGTCCGGCGCCCACATCGAGGTGATGAGCGCCCTGGTCAGCTTCGAGCGGGTCTTCGAGGTGCTCGACCTCGAACCGCTGATCGCCGAGAAGCCGGACGCCCGCGAGGTCCCCGACGGCCCGGTGTCGGTGGAGTTCGACTCCGTACGCTTCGGCTACCCGTCCGCCGACAAGGTCTCGCTGGCCTCCCTGGAGGAGGTCGCCACCCTCGACACCCGCGGCGGCGAAGAGGTGCTGCACGGCATCTCCTTCCGCGCCGAACCCGGCCAGATGGTCGCCCTGGTCGGCTCCTCGGGCGCCGGCAAGTCGACCGTCGCCCAACTGCTGCCACGGCTGTACGACGCGGACTCCGGCGCGGTCCGGCTGTCCGGCGTGGACGTCCGCGACCTGACCGCCGCCTCGCTGCGCGCCACCCTCGGCATGGTCACCCAGGACGGCCACCTCTTCCACGACTCCATCCGCGAGAACCTGCTGCTCGCCAAGCCGGAGGCGACCGAGGACGAGCTGTGGGACGCGCTGCGCCGGGCCCGCCTGGAGGAGCTGATCGCCGGCCTCCCCGACCGCCTGGACACGGTCGTCGGCGAGCGCGGCTACCGCCTCTCCGGCGGCGAACGCCAGCGGCTGACCATCGCCCGGCTGCTGCTGGCCCACCCCCGGGTGGTGATCCTGGACGAGGCCACCGCCCACCTGGACAACACCTCGGAGGCGGCGGTCCAGGAGGCGCTCGGTGAGGCCCTGGAGGGACGTACCGCGCTGGTCATCGCCCACCGGCTGTCGACCGTACGCGCCGCCGACCTGATCCTGGTCGTCGAGGGCGGCCGGATCGTCGAACGCGGAACCCACGAGACGCTGCTGGCGGCCGGCGGGCGGTACGCCGAGCTGTACCGGACCCAGTTCACCGAGGCGACGGCCTCGCCCACCGGGTCGCCCGCGGTCCCGGACGCCGGGACCGCACCCGCCGGCGCCGGCGACGACCTCCTGGTGGATCCGGCACTGGTGAACTGAACACGGCATGCGGAAGGCCCCCACCTCTTGGCGGGGGCCTTCCGCATGCCGAAAACTGAGGAGATGACGCAGCGCGCGGAACACTCCACCGTCATGGACCGGCTCGCCCTGGACGATCTGGTCACCTGCTACGCGCTCGCCGTTGACGACGGCGACTGGCCCGGCTACCTGGCCCTTTTCGCCCCGGGCGCCCGGGTCGACTACCGCTCGGCGGGCGGTATCGAGGGCAGCGCCGAGGACGTCGCCGGCTGGCTGGCCGAGATGCTGCGGCACTTCGTGATCCGCCAGCACCTGATCGTCAACCGCCGGATCACCCTGGCCTCCCAGGACGGCGCACCGGGCGACACGGCCGCCATCCGGGCCGACTACCTCAATCCGATGCGGCTGGCCGGCCCGGCGACCGACGCCGACGGCGGGCCCACCGCCCCCAACTACACCTGCGCCGGCCGCTACGACTTCACCGCCCGCCGCACCCCGGACGGCTGGCGGCTGACCGGCGTCGTCGTACGGGAGAAATGGCGGGAGGTGCGACAGGAGAGCGACTGACCCACGGCGGTACGCGGCCACGCGCACCTCGGCCGTCCCGGCGAGGGTCCGGCGCCCTCGGGCGAGGCCCCCTTTCCTTGATCGCACCGTCCGCGCACACTGAGCGTCCGGCCGGTCCCGCACGTCCGGCCGGACGGACGAACCGGCACCAGGCAGACCGTGGAGACCGTATGGACAGACCGCTCGGCCCCCGGACGCGGTGGCTCGGCTCCGCCTGGGGCCGGGGAGCGACCGCGGCGCTCGCCGGGGCACTGCCGGCCCTCGCCTTCCCCGCCCCGTCGTGGTGGTGGCTGGCGTACGTCGCGCTGGTGCCGTGGCTGCTGCTGGTGCGGACCGCACCCACACCCCGGCGGGCGGCGCTGGACGGCTGGCTGGGCGGGGCCGGTTTCATCCTGGCGGTGCACCACTGGCTGCTGCCGAGCCTGCACGTCTTCATCCTCGTCCTCGCCCTGCTGCTCGGTGCGCTCTGGGCACCCTGGGGGCTGCTGGTACGGGCCCTGCTGGGCGGCCCGCCGGGCGCCGGTCGGGCCGCGGCCGCGCTGGTGCTGGTGCCGTCGGGCTGGCTGATGGTGGAACTCGTCCGCTCCTGGGAGTACTTGGGCGGCCCCTGGGGCCTGCTGGGTGCCAGCCAGTGGCAGGTCGCGCCCGCGCTGCGACTGGCGTCGATCGGCGGGGTCTGGCTGCTGACCTTCCTGATCGTGGCGGTGAACACCGCCCTGGCCGAGCTGATCGCCCGCCGCTCCTCCTGGCGGCCCGCGGTCGCCGGTCTGCTGGTGTGCGCGCTGGCGGGCGGCGCCGCGTGGCTCGGGGCGCCGGTCCCCCACCGGGCCGGCACGGTGCGGATCGCGGTGGTCCAGCCGGGCCCGGACGGCACCCCGACCCAGCGGCTGGCCCGCAGCGAGGCGCTCACCCGGTCGCTGGCCGGCCGCGGGGTGCGCCTCGTCGTCTGGGGCGAGAGCAGCATGTACCAGGACCCGGCGGACCGCCCGGCGCTCGCCGCCCGGCTCGCCGCCCTGTCCCGGGAGACCGGCGCCGACCTGCTGGTCAACACCGACGCGGTGCGCGCCGGGCGGCCGGGCATCTACAAGAGCGCGGTACTGATCGGCCCGCACGGCCCGACCGGCGACCGCTACGCCAAGCGACGGCTGGTGCCGTTCGGCGAGTACATACCGTTCCGGTCCGTACTGGGCTGGGCGACGAAGGTGGGCAAGGCGGCCACCACCGACCGGATACGCGGCACCCGCCAGGTGGTGATGCCGGTCGCCACGGCCGGCCGGCTGCGGATCGGGCCGCTGGTGTGCTTCGAGACCGCCTTCCCCGACCTGAGCCGCCGGCTGGCGCGCGGCGGTGCGCAGGTGATCGTCGCGCAGTCCTCGACGTCCACGTTCCAGGACAGCTGGGCGCCCGGGCAGCACGCCTCCCTGGGCGCCCTGCGGGCCGCGGAGACCTGGCGGCCCATGGTGCACGCCACGCTCACCGGCGTCAGCGCCGTGTACGGCCCCCGGGGCGAGCGGATCGGCGGCACGCTCGGCACCGACCGCAGCGCGGCGGCCGTCTACGACCTGCCGCTCGCCGCCGGCACCAGTCCGTACACCCGGTTCGGCGACTGGGTGCTGTACGGGGCGGTGGGCGCGTTGGTGCTCGCCGGCGCGTACACCGGGGGCCGGCGGCTGAGCTCGGGGCGGCCCGGCGGACGCACCCCCCGATCACCCGACCTCGACGGCCGGGCGGCGCGGCCGGGGCGGCTCAGCGAGCGGCCTGCTCGACCGCGTCGGTGATGACGCGCTCGCACAGTTCGTGGGTGCGCAGCGCGTCCCTGGCGGACGGCTGCCGGCCGGCCCGGACGTCGTCCAGGAACGCCAGGACGATCTGCTCGATGCCGCGCTGACGGGCGACCGGCACCCAGTCGCCGCGCCGCCGGATCGTCGGCTGCCCCTTGTGGTCGATGACCTCGGCGAGGTTCACGACCTGCCGCCGACTGTCCTGCCCGGAGACGTCGAGGACCTCCTCCGCGGAGCCGCTGAGGCGGTTCATGGTGCCGATGGCGGTGAACCCGTCGCCGGACAGCTGGAGCACCACGTGGTGCATCAGACCGTCCCGGATCCTGGCCCGGACGTCGATGTGGTCCGGCTCGCCCGGCACCAGGAACCGCAGGGTGTCGACGACGTGGATGAAATCGTCCAGCACCAGCGTGCGCGGGTCCTCGGGCAGCCCGATCCGGTTCTTGTGCATCAGGATCAGGTCGCGGGCGTGCTCGCGGCACTGCGCGTAGGCGGGCGCGAACCGGCGGTTGAAGCCGACGGTCAGGCCCACGCCCCGGTCCTCGGCCAGCGCCACGATCCGCCGGGACTCGGCGAGTTCGTAGGAGAGCGGCTTGTCGACGTAGGTCGGCACACCGGCCTCGACGAGCCGGGTGACCAGCTCCGGGTGGGCGGCGGTCGCCGCATGCACGAAGGCCGCGTCCAGACCGACGGCGAGCAGCGAGTCCAGGTCCGTGTGCAGCTGGTCGGCGGTCAGCCGGTGGGCCGCGCCAACCCGTTGGAGGGTGGCCGCGGTGCGGGTGTGCAGATGGAGTTCGGTCCCCGGCAGGCTGCCCAGTACGGGCAGGTACGCCTTCTGCGCTATGTCGCCGAGTCCGATGCAGCCGACCTTCACTCTTGCTCCTCGCGTAGTGCCGCGGTCCTGGTGCCCCGCGCCCCGGCAGCATACGTGCCGGCCGGCGGCCGCCAGTCGGCGATGCCGTCGAGGGCGCGGAGCGCCAGATCGGGGGCCAGGCGGGCGGTGGCGGCCATCAGCCCGGCGCGCAGTGCGCAGGCGGGACCGGACCGCCAGGTGGTGAGCCGGCCGATCCGCTCGGCGCGGCGCACCACCTCCATGGTGCGCGGCAGCCGCTGCCGGGTGTACGCGGCGAGCGCGGCACCCGGATCGGCGTCCGGCGCGGCCTCGTACGCCAGCACGACGGCGTCCTCGACGGCCTGGCACCCGCCCTGCCCCAGGTTGGGCGTCATCGGATGAACGGCGTCACCGAGCAGGGCGACCCGGCCGTGGTGGAAGGCGGGCGGCGGGGCGGCCGCGGTGTACACGTCGTTGCGCAGCACATCGGCCGGTCCGACGGCGTCGAGCAGCGCCGGTACGGGGTGGTGCCAGGCCCCGAAACGCCGCAGGAGTTCGGCCCGTTCGCCGTCCACGGCCCGGCCCCCGGCGGGCACGGCCGCGGTGGCGTACGCGTAGATCCGCCCACCGGTCAGCGGCACGGTGCCCCACACACTGCCGCGCCCCCAGGTCTCGTGCGCCACCCCGCCCACCCCGTCGGGCGCCGGAACGACGAACCGCCAGGCGGTGAACCCGGCGTACCGGGGCGCGGGGTGACCGGGGAAGAGCGCGCGGCGGACGCGGGAGTGGATGCCGTCGGCGGCTACGACCAGGTCGGTGGGGAGTTCCAGGTCGGGGGCGGGGGCGGTCGCGGGGTTGGTGGCGGGGTCGGTGCGGGTGTCAGTAATGGTGTTGGTGTCGGTATCGGTGTCGCGGTACTGGCCCGTGTGGATGCGGACTCGCGCCGGGCGGCCGCCCGGGCGGGGATCGCCCGGGTCGACGAGGGTGGCCATGGCCCCGGTACGGACCGCCCCCTCGGGCAGCCGGGCGGCGAGCAGGGCGACCAGTTCGGCGCGGTGCGCGATCGCCACCGGCCCGCCGAAGCGCCGAACGGCCGCGGCGTTGTCCGTACGGGCCAGCCGGCGGCCGCCGGGCAGCCGCAATTCGCCGGCACCCTGCCAACCGGCCATCGCGCGCACCTCGTCGCCCACCCCGATCGTGTCCAGCGCGCGCTGGGCGTTGGGCGCCAGCGCGATGCCCGCCCCGACCGGCTCCAACGAGGCGGCCCGCTCCAGGACGGTGACCGACCACCCCCGGCGCTCGAGGGCGACCGCGGCGGTGAGCCCACCGATCCCCCCACCGATCACCACCGCGGTGCGCTGCTGCTTCATGTCGTCTCCCAGTTTCGTCGGAGTCGGGGCGTCGGGGCGAGCCGGGTCAGGGCAGGTCGGGTCGGGTCGGGTCGGCGTGACTACAGGTGTAGTGGCTGCCTTCGCCGCGAGACTACACCTGTAGTGGCGCCGGAACTACACCCGTAGTGATCCCGCTAGGCTCACTCCCATGACCGCCCGTGATCCACGTCCCCCGGACCCCGCCGCCACCACCCCCTCTCCCTCCCCCTCCCCTGGTTCGGGCCGCCCTCAGCTGATCGCGGACGCGGCCATTCGCCTGCTCGCCGAACGCGGGATGCGGGGCCTGACCCATCGAGCCGTCGACGAGGCGGCCGGTCTGCCGCCGGGCTCCACCTCCAACCTCGCGCGGACCCGGGAGGCCCTGTTGGAGACGGCGGTACGGCGGCTGGCCGAACGGGAGGCCGCGGTACTCACCCCGACGGACATGCCGACCGGCCGACCGGCGCACCCCACTGGCCCCGAGGGGGCGGCCGCCGGCGCTGAGGCGACGGGCGACGGCCCGGAGGCGACGGGCGACGGCCCGGAGGCGCTCGCGGCCGCCCTCTCCCTCGCGCTGCACCGTTACCTCTCCCGGCACCGGCAGCTGCTCCTCGCCCGCTACGAACTCGCGTTGGAAGCCACCCGCAGGCCCGCGCTGCGGGAGATCTACGACCGGGCCGGGCGGGCCTTCCGCGAACCGATGGTGGCGATGCTGGCGGCGGCCGGATCCACCGCGCCCGAACGGCATGCGCTCACGATGGTGGCCTGGTGCGACGGTGTGCTGTTCTCCTGCACCGCCGGCCAGTTCCACACGAGCACCCCGACCCGCGCCGAGCTGCGCACCTCCTGCGCGGAACTCCTGACCGGAATGCTGCAACCCCGGGAGCCAGAGCGCTAGGGGGTACGGCCGGCGGCCCCGCCGAGCTGGAGCTCCAGACGATCGATCGCGTCCCGCAGCCCCTGGCGGTATTCGCCGTCGGCGAGCGCGTTGACCGACGCCCGGGCCCGCAGCAGCTGGGCCCGGGCGTCGGCCGGCCGGTCGAGCGCCGCGTAGTCGGCCGCGATGTTGAGATGGAGCGAGGGGAAGAACGCCCGCAGCGCGATCAGGGGGTGGTGGCGGGTGCCCTGGCCTCCTTCCGGGGCGGCGGCCACCCCGGGCTCCGCCGCGGCGGTCCCCGTGCCCGCGCGCCGCTCGGTCACAAAGCCCTCGGCCTCTTCCAGGGCCCGGAGGTCCCAGTCCAGTTCGTCCTGCGGGTCGTCCTGGGTGTCGGCCATGTAGTGCGCGAGGGCGCAGCGGTGGAAGGCGTCGCCCTGCGGCCCGATCTCGTGCCACAGCGCGGAGAGGCGGTTACGTGCCTCCTCGCGGTCGCCGGCCCGATGCAGCATGATCGCCTGGCCGATCCGGGTCAGTACCCCGTCCTCGGGCCTCGCCGCCCGCCGCTCCTCCACCACCGCGCACTCCCCGTATCCGCTCACCACCACTGACGTTTCCTCGACGCTAACCGCCACCGGAGAGCTTCGCTCGGTGTGCGCGACGCGCCGGGTGGCGGCCGGACGGGCGCGGGCCACGGTCCCGGCCGGATGCAGCCGTACGAGGGCGGCCACGGTCCCGGCCGGGTGGCAGCCCTACGAGGGGCGGCCAGGTACCGGCCGGCTGCTCAGCCCAGGTTCGGGATGCGCCAGTCGATCGGGGCGTGGCCCTGCGCGGCGATCGCGGCGTTGATCTGGGTGAACGGGCGGGAGCCGAAGAACTTCTTCGCCGACAGCGGGGACGGGTGCGCACCCTGCACCACGACATGCCGGTCCTGGTCGATCAGCGGCAACTTCTTCTTGGCGTAATTCCCCCACAGCACGAAGACCGCCGGATCGGGCCGGGCCGCGACCGCGCGGATCACCGCGTCGGTGACCTTCTCCCATCCCTTGCCCTTGTGCGAATTGGCCTCCGCCTCGCGGACCGTCAGGACGGCGTTCAGCAGCAGGACGCCCTGCTGGGCCCAGGGCATCAGATAGCCGTTGTCCGGAATGGGGTGACCCAGCTCCTCGTTCATCTCCTTGTAGATGTTCCGCAGCGACGGCGGCGTCTTGATCCCGGGCTGCACGGAGAAGCACAGGCCGTGGCCCTGGCCCGCGCCGTGATACGGGTCCTGGCCGAGAATGAGCACCTTCACCTGGTCGTAGGGCGTCGCCTCCAGCGCCGCGAAGACCTGCTCGTGGGGCGGATAGACCGGGCCCCGGGCCCGCTCCTGCTCGACGAAGTCGGTGAGCTCCGTGAAATAGGGCTTCGCCAACTCCTCGCCGAGTACCCCGCGCCAGGACTCGGGCAGCATGTCGGTCACCACGTCAACAACCTCCGGTGTGTGTTGCGTTCTCACCCACAGAACCTACCGGCGACCACTGACAACACCGCCCGGGGCCAATTCCTTCCCGGGGGGGTGGGTGCGGACCGGGATCGGAACACGGGCTCATGACTCCGCGCGCTTGCCGTGGCCCCGCGGGCTTTCCACGGCTCCGCAGGCTCCCCTCGCCTCCCGCCTGCTTCCCTCGTCCCCTCCGCCGGCTTCCCGTGGCTCCGCCAGCTTCCCACGGCCCCGCAGGCTTCCCCCGCCTCCCGCCTGCTTCCCTCGTCCCCTCCGCCGGCTTCGCATGGCTCCGCCTGCTCCCCATGGCTCCGTGGGCTTTCCCCGCCCCCTCCGCCGGCTTCCCATGGTTCCGCCTGCTCCCCATGACCCCGCGGGCTTCCCATAACTCCGCGGGCTCCCCCTCCCGCCCGCTTCCCCTGCCCCCTCCGCCGGCTCCCCATGGCTCCGCGGGCTTCCCCCCGCCCCCTCCGCGGGCTCCCCGTGGCCTCGCGGTGTCGTCATGGCCCTGCAGGCTTTCCCCGGCTCCGCAGGCGTCCCATGGCTCCGCGGGGCTCCCCGTGATCCCACAGGCTTCCCACGGGGATGCAGGCTCCCCCCCCCGCAGGCTTCCCACTGCCCCGCAGGCTTCGCATAACCCCGCGGGCTTTCCCCCCCGCCAGCTTCCCCCGTGACGCCAGCTCCCCGTGACCTCGCGGGCTTCCCACGGCCCCTCCGCAGGCTTCCCCCGCCCCCTCCCCCTCCTCCCCCTTCGGGGGAGGGGGCGGGGGGTGGGTTCGGGGGTGGGGGGATGGGGCCACGTCCGCAACGACCACCCCAGCCGCCGTCCTCCCACCCGCCCTCAAGAGGACCGCGCACGCGGTCGGCTCGTCGCCGGTGGCGCCGAACCGCCGCATGCCCGGACAGACGGCACTGACCGGGGGCCCGTGGCCGGCCGCCCCTAGCGTGCAGTGGTGCATGGCAGATCTCCCGACGGTCCGCTCACGCAAGTGGTGCCGGCCCCTTGGGGACCGGCACCACGGATTCTGCCTCTTGGAGCGCACGCCAACGCAAGCCCTGGCGGCCTACCGCCCCGGTTCACCCCAGGGATGCCGCCTGCCCTACGGGCGGTCCCGGTCGGCCCGTACGGCAGCGATCGGACCGGCGCTTGTTCACGCCCCCGCGTTGAGGAACAACCCGCCGTCCACGACCAGCGTCTGGCCGGTGATCCAGCCCGCCGCGTCGGACAGCAGGAAGGCGGCCGCCCCACCGATGTCCTCCGGGACGCCCAGCCGCGCCATCGGGTAGGCGGCCGCCGCCTCCTCCTCGCGGTCCTCGTAGAGCGCGGCCGCGAACTTGGTCTTGATCACGGCGGGTGCGATGGAGTTGACCCGCACCAACGGCGCGTACTCATGGGCCAGTTGCTGCGTCAGGTTGATCATCGCGGCCTTGCTGATGCCGTACGCGCCGATGAACGGCGAGGCGCTGAGGCCGGCGATCGACGCGATGTTGACGATCGCGCCGCCGTTCTCCTTCTGCCATGCGTGCCAAGTGCGCTGTGCGAGGCCGAGCGCCGAGATGACGTTGGTCTCGAACACCTTGCGGGCGACGTCGAGGTCGAGGTCGGCGATGGGGCCGAACACCGGGTTGGTACCGGCGTTGTTGACCAGGTAGTCGACCCGGCCGAAGGCCTCCATCGTACGCTCGACGGCGACGGCCTGGTGGGCCTCGTCGTGCGCCTTGCCCGCGACGCCGAGCACCCGCTCCGCGCCCAGCTTCTCGACGGCCTCCTTGAGAGCGTCCTCGTTGCGCCCGGTGATGACGACCCGGTCACCGCGGGCGACCAGCGCCTCGGCGATGCCGTAGCCGATCCCGCGGCTGGCGCCGGTCACCAGCGCCACCTTGCCGGAGGGCTCCGGGAGCCCGCTTGCCTGTTCGGTCATGTCCTGTGCTCCTGTGGTCGGTGGGCGGTCAGTTGAGCGGGCCGCCGGCGACGTACAGGACCTGGCCGGAAACAAACCCCGCCGCCTCGCCGGTGAAGAAGGCGATGGCGTTGGCGATGTCCTCGGGCCGGCCGACGCGCTGGACCGGGATCTGGGTGGCGGCCGCGGCCTGGAAGTCCTCGAATCCCATGCCGACGCGCTCGGCGGTGGCGGCGGTCATCTCGGTGACGATGAATCCGGGGGCGACGGCGTTGGCGGTCACCCCGAACTTGCCGAGCTCGATGGCGAGGGTCTTGGTGAAGCCCTGCAGACCGGCCTTGGCGGCCGAGTAGTTGGCCTGGCCGCGGTTGCCCAGCGCCGAACTGGAGGAGAGGTTGACGATCCGGCCGAACTTGGCGTCCACCATGTGCTTCTGGCAGGCGCGGGCCATCAGGAACGCACCCCGGAGGTGCACGTTCATGACCGTGTCCCAGTCGCTCTCGCTCATCTTGAACAGCAGGTTGTCGCGCAGGACACCGGCGTTGTTGACGAGGATGGTCGGCGCGCCGAGCTCGGAGGCGACCCGGGTCACGGCCGCCTCGACCTGCTCGGAGTCCGAGACGTCACAGCCGATCGCGACGGCCTTGCCGCCGGCCGCGGTGATCTTCTCGACGGTGTCCTTACAGGCCGCCTCGTCGAGGTCGAGTACGGCGACGGCGCGACCCTCGGCGGCCAGACGGACGGCGGTGGCCGCGCCGATACCGCGGGCCGCGCCGGTCACGATGGCAACGCGCTGCTCGGTGGTGGACATGCGGGTTCTCCTCACCTCGAAACCTCGACAAGCGGTCCGCCGCACCGATCCCGTGGGTGAGCAACCGCTTAGTAGCCTGAGCAGGGCTGACGCTAGAAGCCCGGCCACCCGCTGTCAACGCCCCACCACCGCGCCGTTGCGGAGCTCACCTGCACCGCCCCGGTGGAGGAGCGGAAAACCGGACGGATGACGGAAAGGGCGCCCGGCCCGGGAAGCGGGCCGGGCGCCCTGGTGGACGCATCCGGGTATCGGCGGAATCCAGGTGAACGGAGATTCCCCCTACAGGGGGCGGCTTTGTGCGGAATTCCGATATCAGCGGACCAGCAGGTCCAGCAGCCGCTCCGCCTCGATGGTGGGATCGGCGGTCAGCCCGGTGTGCACCGGACCGGGCTGGACGATGGTGCTGCGCGGGGCGATCAGCCAGCGGAACCGGCGCCCCGCGTCGTCGGCCGCGGCCTGTCCGGCCCGTTCACCGCCCGCGCAGATCCCCTCCACGGCGCCGAGCGCGGCGCGTACCCCCTCGACGTCGACCGTCGGATCCAGGGCCAGCAGCCGCGCCTCGTCCAGGTGGGTGCGGGCCTCGACGAAGCGCCGGGCGCGGCAGTACACCACCACACCGGCATTGATCATCTCGCCGCGCTCCACCCGGGGCACGACCTTCAGCAGGGCGTACTCGAAAACATCGCGTCCATTGTGCAGACCGGTCACTTCACTGCCCTCCGAGGCAACTTTCCAGCCAGCCATGCCGGCGCCTGCGAGGGCTTGTCCTTGGTGGGCTCCCCGACGGTGATCCGATCGCTGATCGTACGGGCGCGCGCCAGCAGCGTCTTCACATAGGTCTGGCGCAGGACGTCCGGCGAGTCGAACCCGGGCTCGTCGACGAGCCATTCGTCCGGGACGTCCGCCGTGATCTCGGTGAGCAGTTGCTCGGTGATCTGCGGCGCGAATTCCTCGGCCGCCGCCGCGAGGTCCGGGCCGAACGTGGCGAGAACATGGTCGGAGGCGTTGTACGGCCGGGCCGCGGCCTTTTCGGCGGTCGGCCAGTTGTGGTGCCAGATCATCGCGGCGCCGTGGTCGATCAGCCAGAGTTCGCCGTGCCAGACCAGCAGATTGGGATTGCGCCAGGACCGGTCGACATTGTTGATCAGCGCGTCGAACCAGACCACCCGGCCCGCCTCCCGCGCACTCACCTCGAATGCGAGCGGATCGAATCCCAGCGATCCGGGGAGGTAATCCATGCCGAGATTGAGCCCGCCGCTGGCCTTCAGCAGCTCCTGGACCTCCTGATCGGGCTCGCTGAGGCCGATGACGGGGTCGAGCTGCATCCGGACCAGATCCGGCACCCGCAGCCCGAGCCGACGGCCCAACTGCCCGCAGATCACCTCGGCGACAAGGCTTTTACGTCCTTGCCCGGCACCGGTGAACTTCATGATATAAGTTCCGAGATCGTCGGCCTCGACGATTCCCGGGAGCGATCCGCCCTCACGCAACGGCGTGACATAGCGGGTCGCCATGACTTCGGTCAACATCCCCACAGGCTACGGCAGCGTTCTGCCACTCGTTATTCCTTTTCTGCCCGGTCCGGTACCGGCGCTGCGTGCTGCGTGGATTCCGGCAGAAAGTCCCGGAGCGGGACCGCCTCGGAAGGCTCCGGCGGAATACCGCGCGGAACACCCTGTGGAACGCCCAGCGGTATCCCCGGGACGAGAGTGCAGCACCCACACTGGAGGACAGCATCGTGAACGACCGTCCCCTGGACGACAGCACCATGGACATCGGCACCGCCGGCCCCGCGCATCCCCACGGCTCCGCCCACCCCGCCAACCCCACGGATCACGCCAACTCGGCGGCGTTTCCCCGTCAGTTCGCCCGCACCCGCCGCTTCTCCCTCGGGGTGCCCCGGCATTTCACCGTCTCCCCGGACGGCCGCCGGGTGCTCTTCGTCCGTACGGGTTCGGGCACCGACCCCGTGGGCCGGCTGTGGCAGTACGAGGACGGTGAGGAACGGATGCTGGCCGACCCGGCGCTCCTGGTGGGGGACACCTCCGCATCGCTCCCCGAGGAGGAGCGGCTGCGCCGGGAGCGCGCCCGTGAGCGCTCGGCCGGGGTCGTCTCCTACGCGGCCGACGGCGCCGCGCGGCTGGTGGCGTTCGCGCTGTCCGGTGCGCTGTGGGCGGTGCGGACGGACGGGGGCGCGCCGTTCGCCGTGCCGGCGGCCGGCCCGGTGGTCGACCCCCGCCCCTCGCCCGACGGGCGGTCCATCGCCTATGTGAGCGGCCGCTCCCTGCACGTCGTCACCCCGGCCGGGGAGGACCGGCTGCTGGCCCGCGCGGAGGGCCCCGAGGTCTCCTACGGGCTCGCCGAATATGTGGCGGCCGAGTCCATGGGCCGACTGCGCGGCTACTGGTGGGCCCCGGACAGCCGCCGCCTCCTGGTGGCGCGGGTCGACACGAGCCGGGTGGCCCGGCGTTACCTCGCCGACCCCGCGGATCCGGCCAAGCCACCGCGGACCATCCGGTACGCGTCCGCCGGGACCGCCAACGCGGACGTCACCGTGCACCTCGTCGCGCTGGACGGCACGCGCGTGGAGGTCACCTGGGACCGCACCGCGTACGAGTACCTCACCGAGGCCGGCTGGGACGCGCACGGCCCGTTCCTGGCCGTGCAGAGCCGGGATCAGCGCACGGTCCGGCTGCTCGCGGTCGATCCGGCGACCGGGGCCACCGAGGTGCGGCACGAGCGGACCGATCCGGCCTGGGTGGAGCTCATACCGGGCACTCCGGCCCGCACCGCCTCGGGCGCGCTGGTGCTCCCCGAGGACGACGGCTCCACCCGTCATCTGACCGTCGGCGGGCAGCGGGTCACCCCGGAGGGACTGCAACTGCGCGCCGTAGTGGGGGTCGAGGGGGAACGGGTGCTCTTCACGGCGAGCGAGGACCCGCTGGAGACCCATCTGTGGTGCCATGAGCCCGGCCGCGGCACCCGGCAACTGAGCCGGGGACCGGGCCGGTTCACGGGCACCGGGCGGGGCGGCACCGTGGTTGTCGAGGGACAGACCCCGCACGGCAACGAGGTGCACGTGGTGCGCGACGGCCGGCCCACTACGGGCATCACCTCGCTCGCCGAGACCCCGGCGGTCACCCCCCGGCCGGTCCTTCTCACCCTGGGAGAGCGGGAGTTGCGCGCCGCCCTCTACCTGCCGTCGTGGCACAGGGAGGGCGCGGGCCGGCTGCCGGTGCTGCTCGATCCGTACGGCGGTCCGGGGCTCCAGTTGGTCGGGCGGGCCCGCGGGTGGTTCACCTGTGTGTCGCAGTGGTTCGCCGAGCAGGGCTTCGCCGTATTGGTGGCCGACGGGCGGGGCACGCCGGGGAGGGGGCCCGCCTGGGAGAAGGCGGTGCACGGCGATCAGCTCGGGCCCGTGCTGGAGGACCAGGTGGACGCGCTACGGGCAGCGGCGGCGCGGTACCGGGACCTGGACCTGTCGCGGGTGGCGATCCGCGGCTGGTCGTTCGGCGGGTTCCTGGCGGCCGCCGCGGTGCTGCACCGCCCCGATGTCTTCCACGCGGCGGTGGCCGGCGCCCCGCCCACCGACCAGCGGCTGTACGACACCCACTGGAAGGAGCGGTTCCTGGGCCACCCCGAGGAGCGCCCGGACGCCTATGCGCGCTCCTCCCTGGCCGGCCACGGCCATCTGCTGACCCGCCCGCTGCTGCTCGTCCACGGGCTCGCGGACGACAACGTGGCGGCCGCGCACACCCTGCGCTTCTCGGCGGAACTGCTCGCGGCGGGCCGGCCGCACAGCGTGCTGCCGCTGCCCGGAGCGACCCATATGCCGGCCGACGACGCGGTCAACGAGCAGTTGCTGCGCTTCCAGCGGGACTTCCTGCGGGACGCGCTGTCGGCCGTCGAAGTGTGACGCGCGGACAAGAACGTGCCCCGGTTTGAACGCGGCCGCCGGCGCCTGCGTATGGAGCCTGTGCAACGTCCATGGACCAGATCGCGCACCGAAGGCAGCACCAGGAACCGGAGGCAGACCATGGCACGACAGGCAGCAACGGGGCGGACGGAGAACGCGGCGACGACGGGGACGGAGGAGACGGTTCCGGCACGGCCGTGCTGCGGAACGACCCGGCGCACCGTGGTTGCGGCGGTCGGCGCGGCCGGCCTGACGGCGGCGCTCGCGGCCTGCGGCAACGATATGGCGGGCGCGGGCGGCGACGGCGCCAAGACGGCGGGCGGCGACGGCGCCACGGGGGCGGGCGGCGCCGAAGCCGGTGGCGCCGGTCCGGCCGGCAAGAAGCTCGCCAAGACGGCGGAGATCCCGCAGGGCGGCGGAAAGATCTTCAAGGCGGAGAAGGTCGTGGTCACCCAGCCGCAGAACGGCGAGATCAAGGCGTTCTCCGCGGTCTGCCCGCATGCCGGCTGCGTCGTCAACGAGGTCTCCGGCGGCACCATCAACTGCCCTTGTCACGGCAGCAAGTTCGACATCACCGATGGCAGTGTGAAGCACGGTCCCGCCACCAAGGGCCTGGCCCCGGCCAAGGTGGAGGTCAAGGGCGGCGCGGTCACGCTCGCCTGAGGCATGTCAACGGCCCGCCGAAGAGCGCGCCGCCGCTCGCCCGACCCGCGCCGCCGGCCCGTCAGCGGGCGCGGCGCGGTCTCCGCCAACTGGTCAGCACACCCTCCGTGGTGGTGACGGTGGCGACCAGCGCGAGGGTGTTGCGGATCATCGCCGGGGTGTAGTCGGCAGGCACCCCGGCGATGGCGTCCGCGGGCACCACCGCCGTATAGCCGAGGTTGACCGCGTCGAACACCGTATTGGGGATCGCCACGTTCGCCGACACCCCGGTGACGACGAGCGTCCGGCACCCGAGGTTGCGCAGCAGCGCGTCCACCTCGGTGCCGGCGACCGGCGACAGGCCGTGCAGCCTGCGCACCACCAGGTCCCCCGCGCCGACCGGTACGGGGTCGGCGATGCGTACCGCGGTGGACCCGGCGAGCTGCTGGACGGGCAGCTTCTCGGCGGCTCTGAACAGGCGCGCGTTGCGGCTGGCGCCGCGCCCGTCGGGGCGGCGCTCGGCCACCGCGTGCATCACCTGGACGCCGGCCTCGTGGGCGGCCGCCACCAGGCGGGCGATGTTCGCCAGGGCTCCTGAGGTGCGGGCGACGTCGGCGAGTTCGGGCAGCGCGCTCTCCGGGCCGACCACGCCCCGCTGGCACTCGACGGTGAGCAGTACCGTCGAGGCCGGGTCGAGTTGTTCGCCGAGCCGTGCGGCGTCCGAGGGCATGAAGGGTCCTTCCGGTTCCGGTGGCTCGTTCCTGACAGCGTCCTCCCTGGCGGGCGGCCTCTCCTGTCGGGTCCTTCGAGTCGGGCGAGGCTACCGGGCATTGCATCCGCCAGGAAGAGCGTCGATGATTCCTGACGCCTAGCCAGGTAGGCCCGGCCGGGCGGGGCCCGTCGGGCGGTCGCAGCGGAGGCGATGACGGATGACCGACACACAGCGGCGCGGGCGCCGGATCATGATGACGCCGGGCGAACTCGACGCGTTCCTCGCGGAACAGCGCACCTGCCGGGTCGCGACGGTCGGCGGGGACGGGGCGCCGCACGTCGGGGCGCTGTGGTTCGCCTGGGACGGTGCCGCGCTGTGGCTCTATTCGATCACCCGCAGCAAGCGCTGGACCCAGGTCCGCAGGGACCCGCGGATCGCGGTGGTGGTCGACGACGGGCACGAGTACGGCGAGCTGCGCGGCGTGGAACTGTCGGGCCGCGCGGAGTGCGTCGGAGAGGCGCCGCGGACCGGTGAAACCTGCGCCGAACTGGACGTTCCGGAGCGGCTGTTCGCGCAGAAGTACTTCGGGACGACCGCGATGCCGCACGACGGCCGGCACGCCTGGCTGAGGCTGACGCCGGACTCCGTGGTGTCGTGGGACTTCCGCAAGCTCCCGGGCTGAGCGCCGGCCACGACGAGGCGGCCGGGCCTTCGTCACCTGCAGTGATCACCGGATCTCGGCGCGTTGTCAGTGGCGTCTGCGAGAGTGGTCTGCGTCAGCCGGTTCCGCGCCCGCGCAGGGTGCGGGGCGGGGCGGCCCGGCCGTGCGCGGCCGGGTGCCGACGAGACGAAGGAGATCCGGTGAACGTGCTCTTCCCCGCACTGCGCGAGGGTTCGCCCGCCCCCGCGCTGCGCTTCGGCGACCGCGCGCTGAGCCATCGGCAGCTCGCGTCGGTGGCGGGCGCGCTGGCCGAGCGGATCGCCGGGGAGACCCGGATAGCGGTCTGGGCGACGCCGACGCTCGAAACCTCCGTGGGGGTGGTCGCGGCGCTGCTCGCCGGGGTGGCCGCCGTACCGGTGAATCCGAAGATCGGTGAGAGCGAGCTGGCGCACATCGTCGGCGACAGCACCCCCTCGATGGTGCTGGCCGGGGCGGACGACGAGCTGCCGGGCCCGCTCGCCGCGCTGCCCCGTATCGACGTCGACGCCACCGAGCCGCCCGAGGGGCCCGGGCCCGCCCTGCCCTACGAACCGGCCGACGAGACGCCGGCGCTGATCGTCTACACCTCCGGGACGACCGGCCCGCCCAAGGGCGTGGTCCTCCCCCGCCGCGCCCTCGCCCACACCCTCGACGCCCTCCAGGACGCCTGGCAGTGGACCGCCGACGACGTCCTGGTGCACGCCCTGCCGCTGTTCCACGTCCACGGCCTGATCCTCGGCGTCCTCGGACCGCTGCGTCGCGGCGGCAGCGTCCACCACCTGGGGCGCTTCAGCACGGACGCGGTCACCCGGGAGCTGTCCGGGGAGGGCACGATGCTCTTCGGCGTCCCGACGATGTACCACCGGCTGGCCGTGGAGGCGGGCCGCGATCCGGCCCTGGCGAAGGCGCTGTCGCGCGCCCGGCTGCTGGTCTCCGGTTCGGCGGCGCTGCCGCTGACCGATCACGAGCGGATCGCGGCGGCCTCCGGACGGCGGGTGATCGAGCGGTACGGCATGACCGAGACGCTGATGAACACCAGCGTGCGCGCGGACGGTCCGGAGGCCACGGGCACGGTCGGGGTGCCGCTGCCCGGGGTGTACGTCCGGCTGGTCGACGACGCCGGCCGGGCCATCGAGGGCGGGGACGGCGAGACGGTCGGGGAGATCCAGGTCCGCGGCCCGAACCTCTTCGTCGAGTACCTCAACCGCCCGGACGCCACCGCGGCCGCCTTCGACGGCGGCTGGTTCCGTACCGGCGACATGGCGGTCCGGGACGCCGCCGGCAACTACCGCATCGTCGGCCGCCGGGCCACCGATCTGATCAAGAGCGGTGGCTACAAAATCGGTGCGGGCGAGATCGAGAACGCCCTGCTGGCGCACCCCGGGGTCGCCGAGGCGGCCGTCACCGGCGTCCCGGACGAGGACCTCGGTGAGCGGATCGTCGCCTGGGTCGTGGCCGAGCGCGGCCCGGAGGCCGGCCCGCCGCCGTCCGCCGAGGAGCTCGCCGACCATGTCGCCCGCCAGCTCGCCCCGCACAAGCGGCCGCGCACCGTGCACTTCCTGGACGCCCTGCCGCGCAACGACATGGGCAAGATCCTGAAGCGAGAGCTCCATGCGTGAGGGCGGGGGCGACGGGGGTGGCACCGTGGGTGCGGGTGCGGGCGGCGCGGCGAAGCCCTGTGCACGCCTGACGGCTCGTCAGGCACTGGCGGCCATCGCGGACACCTACGCCGAGCTCCCGGCCCCGCCGGCCACGGCGTCCCCGGGCCCGGACGGGCCGCTCGGCTGGCCCGGCTATGACGCCGCCCGGGCCCGCGCACACGCCGCCACCGGCGAGGACGAGTCGGTGGTCACGGCCGTCGCCGACATCGGCGGGACCCAAGCGGTCGTGCTCTCCTTCGAGTTCCGCTACCTCGGCGGCTCCCTGGGCGAGCGCACCGGCGACCGCCTGGAGGCCGCCTACGCCGAGGCCCGGGAGCGGCGGCTGCCGGTCGTCTCGCTGATCGCCACCGGCGGCAGCCGGATGCAGGAGGGCATGCGCGCGCTGACCCAACTGCAGCGGGTGGCCCGGCAGTCGGCGCTGAACCGCGCCGCCGGGCTGGCGCAGCTCGCCGTGGTCCGCGATCCGACCACCGGCGGCGGCTGGGCCACGCTCGGGGCGTCCGCCGATGTGATCCTCGCGCTGCCCGGGGCGCAGATCGGCTTCGCTGGCTCGCGGGTGCGCCCCCGGGACGCCGACCCGTACGCGTACTCCGCCGAGGGGCAGTGCGCCGCCGGCCAGGTCGACGCGGTGGTCCCGCCCGACCGGTTGCGGGGCACCCTCCAGCGATGGCTCCGGCTGCTCGCTCCCGCGGACCGTCCGGGCGGCATCGACGCCACCCCTGCGCCCCCGCCGGCCACGCTCGGCGCGCCCGGTCTGCCGGAGACCGGCTGGGACGCGGTGGAGCGCGCCCGTGCGGCCGGGCGGCCGCGCGCCGAGGCCTATCTGCGGGCGTATTTCGACGACCGGGAGGAGATCAGCGGCGACCGCTGCGGCGGCACCGACCCCGGTATACGGTGCGGATTCGGCCGCCATGACGGCCGGACGATCGCCTTCGTGGCCCAGTGCGGTACGGCCACCCGCCCGGCCGGATTCCGTACCGCGGCCCGGCTGGTCCGGCTCGCCGACCGGCTCGGCATACCCGTGCTCACGCTGGTGGACACCCCCGGCGCCGCGAACGACGCGGCGGCCGAGCAGGCCGGTGCCGGAGCGGCGATCGCCGACGCCTTCGCGGCGCTGGCCACCGCCGAGGTACCGGCGACGTCCCTGCTGATCGGCGAGGGCGGTTCGGGCGGCGCGCTGGCCCTCGCCGCGCCGGGCCGGCTCTGGGCCACACCGGACAGCTACTTCTCGGTGATCGCCCCGGAACTCGCCGCCGCCATCCTCAAACGCGACGAAGGCCAGGTGCACCACACCGCCGAGCAACTTCGCATCCGCCCCCAGGACTTGCTCGACCTGGGCGTCATCCGCGGGATCGTGTCCGCGGCCGGTGACGGGACGGCGGACCCGGTCGACTGAGGCCGCCCACCGTCCCGTTCAGTCGGCCTCGACCTTCTCGGCGGCCGCCCGCAGCGCGTCCACCGCGGCGCGGATCGAGGGCCTGCGGTCCGCGTCCGCGCGCCAGATGGCATACACATGACGGCGCATCGTGTGGCGTACGGGCACCACGCTCACCCCCTCGGGCACCGGTCCGCGGCCGAGGCGGGGCGCCACCGCGACGCCGAGCCCGGCCGCGATCAGGGCGAGCTGGGTGCCGTGCTCCTCGGCCATGTGGGCGATGCGAGGTTCGATGCCCTTGCTGCGCAACGTGAACATCAGCCACTCGTTGCAGAACTCCCCCTGGGGCCAGGAGATCCACTCGTCCTCCGCGAACTCCTCCAGCTCCACGGACTGCCGCTGGGCCAGCGGATGCGTGACCGGCATCGCCACATCGGCCGGGTCGTCCAGCAGCGGCGATTTCGCCAGTCCGTCGGGGAGGGACAGCGGGCGGTTGTACCAGTCCAGGACCACGGCCAGATCGATGTCGCCGCGCACCACCCCGCGTACCGACTCGTCCGGCTCCATCTCGGTCAGTCGGGCGCGCAGTTGGGGATGCGCGGTGCGCAGCCCGGCGAGCGCGGCCGGGAAGAGCCCGCGCGCCGCGGTGGGAAAGGCGCCCATCCGCAGCTCACCGACCGCCTGGCCGCGGTGCGCCTCCAGCTCGGCCTGGGCGAGTTCGACCTGGGAGAGGATCCGTACCGCGTGGTCGGCGAGCAGCCGTCCGGCGTCGGTCAGCCGCACCCCGCGCCCGTTCTTCGCCAGCAGCTGCTGTCCGGTTTCCCGTTCCAGCTTGGCGATCTGCTGCGAGACGGCCGAGGTGGTCACATGCAGCCCGTCGGCGGCCGCGCTGACCGAGCCGTGGCGGGCGACCGCGCTCAGCGTCCGTAGGCGATCAAGGTTCAACATATAAGCAATGCTACGCGATACCTGCCACAAAAACTCGCTTGTGCTACGAAGTTGCATCCACCATCTTAGGTGTCATGACCAGCGCCACCAGCACTCCCGTCGCCTCCGCCGGCCGCGTCGCGACGACGGACACCACCGCCCCCGCCGCCTCACGGCCAGCAGCTGCCGCCCGGCCGCGCGCCCGCGGCTGGCAGGTCCGCTTCGCGATCCTCGTCCTCATCTGGGGCTTCAGCTTCCTCTTCATCAAGGTGGGCACCCACGGCTTCGCGCCGCTGCAGGTCACGCTCGGCCGGGTGATGTTCGGCGCGCTGGTACTGCTGGCCATCCTCGTGATCAAGCGCGAACGACTGCCGCGCTCCGCCCGCACGTGGGGACATCTCGCCGTCGCCGCGTTCTTCCTCAACGCGCTGCCGTTCTCCCTCTTCGCCTACTCCGAGCTGACCATCCCCTCCACCCTGGCCGGCATCTGCAACGCCACCTCGCCGCTGTGGGGCATGGCGCTGTCGGTCGTGGCGCTCTCCGAGGACCGCCCGACCCGGCGACGGGTCGCCGGTCTCGGCATCGGCTTCCTGGGCGTGCTGACCGTGCTCGGCGCCTGGCAGGGCTTCGCCGGTACGGACCTGACCGGCACCGCGATGGCACTGGGCGCCTCGCTCAGCTACCCCATCGGCTGGATCTACGTCCGCCGCGCCCTGGCCGGCGCCACGCACTCCCACCTGTCGATGTCCAGCACCCAACTGCTGCTCGCCACCGCCCAACTGGCCGTCGTCACACCACTGTTCACCACCGCCCCGGCCGGCTATCCGATCCTCCCGGTGCTCGCGGTCTTCGCACTCGGCGCGCTGGGCACCGGCTTCGCCTTCCTCCTCCAGTACGGCCTGGTCGCCGAGATCGGCCCCACCACGGCGCAGATGGTCACCTACTTCGTCCCCGTGATCGCCACGGCCGCCGGCGTCGCCCTCCTGAACGAGCACCTCAGCTGGAACACCCCGGTCGGCGCCCTGATCGTGCTGGCCGGCGCCGCCCTCACCCAGAGCAAGCCCCGCCCGTCGAAGCCCCGGCGCTCCCCCGCCAACGACTGACCTTCTGGCCCGTTACTCCTTCCCCTTCCTCTTTCCCCCTGCCCCCTTCCCGCTCCCCCTTCCCCTCCCTCTTCGCCTCTCACGATCGAGAGCCAACGGGCCGCCGCTCTATGGCAGTTCCCGTGCCGAGCACAGCTGACAAGCGAAGGCTGACGGGTGAGGGTGGAGGGGTGAGAGGTGAGGGAGGTGAGGGGGAGGCGGGCGCGCTGGGTGGGATCGCACCGGCCGCCCGCGGCCGGCGCGACTGCCGCGGGCGGCGGGGCCGGCAGGGGCGGCGGGGTGGCGGGAGCAGTGGTGGCCTCCGCCGACGGCTCGGGTGACCGCTGGACCTGGGGCCCGTGCCCCAGCCCGCATGCCGTGCCACGGACAGCCCGGGATCACCGCGAAGAGATCACCGTGCAGAGCAGCACGGCACCATGCCGCCCCTCCGCATCGCCGCCGTGCGCTTCTGCGGCAGCCGCACCCACTGAACGGGTCTGGAGCCCCACCGCGACAGATACGGCTGGACGGCCCTCGACCACCTGGCCGCCGCGGCCCGACGCGCCCACCAGGACAGCCGGTTCACCATCGGCGGCACCCGCCTGGGACCTGGGCAGCGCCCCGATGGACGCAAGTCCCCCTCTCCCGACGGCGGGCCCGCCCCGCACTGCAGTCGGCCGCCTGGGCGCACAAGGTCGGTGCGGCCGAGGCTGAAGATGCCCCCTAGTAGCCCCTCGACACTCCCCTACTCGACACTCCCTATTGGTCACTGCCCTATTCGACTTCCCTATTCGTATCGTCGTAGCTCACCCGCCCCCGTGGCCCCGGCGACGGCGTCGGCGACCGGCTCGATGTCGTGAGGGGACAGCCGGGAGACCGTGATGCGGATTCCCGGTGGGGAATGCAGCCGGAAGCGCGCGCCGGGGGCGACTGCCCAGCCGGCATGCAGCAGTCGGGCCACCGCGCCGGTCTCGTCCGGGACCGGCACCCACACGTTCATCCCGCTGCGCCCGCGCGCCGGCACCCCGCGCTCGGCCAGCGCCCGTATCAGCGGGTCCCGGCGCCGGCCGTACGCGCCGGCCACGGCCGTCGGATCGACCGCGGACGTCTGCCACAACTGGACGACCGCGTCCTGGAGGAGATGGCTGACCCAACCGGGACCCAGCCGCTGCCGGCCGCGTACCCGGTCGACGGTCACCGCGTCGCCGGTGAGCACCGCCAGGCGCAGATCGGGGCCGTAGGCCTTGGCCGTCGAGCGGACCAGCACCCAGTGGTCGGTGGTGCCGGAGAGTGGATGGAGCGGGAGGTCGACGATGCCGTGGCCGTGGTCGTCCTCGATGAGGAGGACGCCGGGATGGTCGGCGAGGAGCGCGCGGAGCTCGGCGGCGCGGGCGGCCGTCACCGCGGCGCCGGTGGGGTTCTGCGCCCGGGCCGTGACGACGACCGCGCGGGCGCCGTCCTCCAGTGCCTGCGCCAGCCGGGCGGGCAGTGGCCCTTCGTCGTCCACGCCGACCGGTGCGGGTCGCAGGCCGAGCGCCGGGACGAGGTCCAGCAGGCTGCCCCACCCGGGGTCTTCCACGGCCACGCTGTCGCCGGGCCGTAGATGGGCGGCGAGCACCCGCTCGATGGCGTCGAGTGAGCCGCTGGTGACGGCGATCGGGCCCTCCGTCACGCCGTCATCGGCGAAGGCCGAGCGGGCCAGCGCGGCCAGTTCCTCGTCGACGGCTGGAGTGCCGTAGAGCACCGGCCGTCGGGAGCTGCGTGCCGCGGCCGCGGCCAGCGCCCGTTCCAGCGGGGGCAGCAGGGACGGGTCCGGGTTGCCGTCGGAGGTGTCGCGGACCCCCGGGGGCACCTCCACCCGCAGCGCCTCACGAGGGGTACTCGCGGGGCGCGGGCGCACCCGGCTGCCGCGGCGGCCCGCGGTTTCGATCACTCCCCGGTCGCGCAGCGTGCGGTACGCGGCCGCGACCGTATTCGGATTGACCTCCAGATAGACGGCCAACTCCCTGAGCGGGGGCAGGACTTCGCCTGGTTGGAGCTCGCCCGCACCGACGGCTCGCTCGACGCTGGCGGCAATCTCCGATGCGCGCCGCCCTTCGATCCGATACTCTCCTAGCACAAACTTGATTATGCACTAGTGCAATGGAGCTGGCAATGGCCTCTGCCGAGTCGTACGCGCCGAGCGACCTCACGACCCCGACCCGCGCCCGCGAGCGCGCCGCCTACGACCACGAGACGGTGCACGCCATCCTCGACGAGGGCTACGTCTGCCACCTGGGCTTCGTCCGCGATGGTTCCCCGGTCGTCCTGCCGACGCTCTACGGCCGGGTCGGCGACCGCCTCTACCTGCACGGTTCGACCGGCTCCCGGCCGCTGCGGATGGCCGGCGGGGCCCCGGACCCTGGTCTGGAGGTCTGCGTCACCGTCACCCACGTCGACGGCCTGGTGCTGGCCCGGTCCGCTTTCCACCACTCCATCAACTACCGCTCGGTCGTGGTGCACGGCACCGCGTACCAAGTGACCGACGCGGAGGAGAAGACGTCCGCCCTGGACGCGCTGGTCGACCACGTCCTGCCCGGGCGTGCCGCGGACTCCCGCCCCGGCAACGCCAAGGAGCTGGCCGCCACCGCCGTGATCCGCCTGGACCTGCGCGACGTCTCCGCGAAGATCCGTACCGGCGGCCCGAACGACGAGCCGGAGGACCTCGCGCTGCCGTATTGGAGCGGCGTCCTTCCCGTGGCCCCGGTGTACGGCGCCCCCATACCGTCCGACGACCTCGCGCCCGGTATCCCGGAGCCGGCCTACCTCACCGCCCGTTGAGGAGCACCCGTGCTGATCCACCCCTGGGACGCCCCCACCGATGACGCCGAGTGGCAACGCTGGCTCTCCGTACACGACTTCGGTCAGCTGGCCGCCAACGGAAGGCCCGGCGAACCACCGCTGGTACAGCCCCTGCATTTCGCCTACGACCCCGACCGTGGCGAGGCAGTGACGCATCTGGCCCGCCCGAATCCCCTCTGGGAGGCGCTGGCGGACCGTCCGCAGGTGCTGTTGAGCGTGGTGGACGACTACACCTTCATCCCCGGCCCCTGGCAGGCCGACGAGGGCCGGCCTCCCGAGCACGGCGTCCCCACGAGCTTCTACGCCGCGGTCCAGCTGAGCTGCACGGCCCATGTCGTGGACGATCCGGAGGCGAAGGCGGCGCTGCTGCATCGGCAGATGGGCCACTTCCAGCCCGAGGGCGGCTCGGCCCCGGTCACCGCCGGTGAGGCACCGTACGGGCGGCTGCTCTCCGGGATCCGCGGCCTGCGCCTGGAAGTGCACGACATCCGCGCCAAGTTCAAATACGGAGGCAAGCGCAGCGAGACCGTCCAGCACCGCATCTCGGACCGTCTCGCCGAGCGAAACGGCCCCGGCGACGCAGCCGCCCGCGCCCACCAGCAGCGCCGCCTGGCAGCTGCCACCGGTACGGTCCCCGGAACGCCCACCCCCTGAGCGGGCTCTCCTACCGACGGCGAGCGCCCGGCCGCTACCTCCGGCCGGGCTTCTCCCCGACGTATTGAAGGCGCCTTGGCTTCAGCCCGACGCCGGCATCTCAGCCGAGCGTCGGTGCCTCAGTCGGGCGACGGTGCTCCGTTGGGGGCCGGTGCCTCGGTCGGGGGCCGGCGCCTCAGTCGGGCGACGGTGCTCAGTTGGGTGCGGGTGCCCCAGTTGGGGGCCGGTGCTCAGCGGGGTGCCGGGGCTCAGCGGGGGTCGATGCCTCGGCCAAGCGTGGCTGCCTCAGTTGGGCAACCGTGGCCGTGTGTTTACCAGTACGGTCAGCCCCACCAGCGCCCCGACGATTGCGGGCACGCAGCTCGCGCCGTGCCACCGCCCATCGTCACCCGCGCCCCGACGGCGATGAGAGCGGGCCCCGGTGGAGCAAGGCAACGGCCACGCCGGCGGCGGTGGTACCGCCAGTCCCGTATGCCCGCAGCGACGGTCAGCTCGGAACTGGCCCCGAACCGGAGTCTCCTCGGAGGCCGCCGCCCGTCTTATGCGGCAGGAGGCGACAGCACGGCCGCAGGCATGTTCGATACGCTCTGCGGCGGGCGATCCCGGCGATCCGAGCGATCCGGGCGGTACGCCGTCCCCGGCACCCGCCGCCACTCCTGCCGCGGCCTCTGCCTCTGCCTCTGCCTCTGCCTCTGCCTCTGCCGTATCCACGCCGGATCAGACGGCACCGCCGCGAGCGCCCGTACTCTCCCCCGTACCCGTGGCCCCTGCCGTACCCCGGGTCTCCCCTGTACCGATGGACTCCGTCAGGCCCATGGGCTCCCCGGTTCGCGCGCCCGTGCTCGTACCCGCGCCCGCCACGACCAACGACTCGGTCGGCTGTGGTTTGGCCAACTGCGCGATGAAGGCGCCGATCAGGACGACCACCCCGCCCAGGATCTGCGGAGCGGAGAGGTGCTCACCGAGCAGTACCCAGGCCAGTACGGTCGCGATGACCGCCTCCAGACAGGCGACGACCCCGGCCACCTGGGGCGAGAGCCGGCGGATCGACACCACTCCGGTCAGATAGGCCGCCACCGTCGCGACCAGCACGATCCAGGCGAGCAGCAGGGCAGCAGGCACCTGGGTGCCGTTCATGTCCGCACCGCCGCCGAGGACCGTCCAGTCGAGCTCCCAGGGGCGCGCGATCGCGGTGAGGATGACGGCGCCGATCAGCAGGCCGTATGCGATCACCCCGAGCGGATCCGCGGTGTCCTCACCGTCGCTGCCGTGGTCGGAGAGCACGAAGTAGCCCACCTGGCAGCAGGCCGCCCCGAGCGCGAGCGCCAGGCCGAGCACGTCGAAGCGCAGCCCGGACCAGATCTCCACGACACAGGCGAGACCACCGACGGCGAGCACCACACCGACCGCCGCGGCACGGGTGACCGGCCGCTTCTGTACGAAACGGACCCAGCCGAGGACAAGCGCCGGCGCGAGATATTCGATCAGCAGGGCCACGCCCACGGGGATGCGGGAGAGCGCGGCGAAGTAACACGCCTGCACACCGGCGACGGCGAGCAGCCCGAAGCCCGCGAGCAGGGCGGGCCGGCGGCGCGGCAGATCCCGGTGGCGCCAGGCCAGCGGCAGCATGACCAGCGCCGCGCCGGCCACCCGGAGCCAGGTGACGTGCAGCGGTTCAAGACCGGCCGTGATCAGGGGTTTGGCCGCCACGCCCGAGCCGCCGAAGGCGAGCGCCGACAGCAGGGCGATCCCGATACCGGCACCACGGCCCCGCGGCGCGCCGGCCCCGCGCCCCTCGCGCGCAGACGCTCGCCGATCCGACCAGGACCCTGGAGTTGCCTGGCCCGGACCGACCGCTCGACCTGCCGGGCTCCCTGATGACGCGTGCATCGGGTCATCATGACAGCCGCCGTCAGCAGCGCAACCCCCGAGACCCCTGTCAGTCCTGGCCGGGGCGGTCCCCGTCCAGACGGGCGGCGAGCCGGGCGGTGTCGACGGAGGCCCGGCGCAGCACCTCGACGGCCCGCGACTCGGGGTCGTCGACGAGAGCGGCGAGCAGATCGAGGCAGCCGGCACGGGTGTCGTAGCGGGCGTGCGCGCGGTCGAGGGCACCGTCCATGGCGGCGGCCGCGGCTGGTGACCATCCGGGAACGCCACCTTCGGTGACCACTGGAACGGCACCCGAGTCCTCGACCGTGCCGTGCCACTGGAGTCCGTAGCCGATGCTGCGCTGGACGAGATAGCCGAGCAACCGGGCCACCTGCGGCCCTCCATCGAAGGTCGCGCGGACGGCGGGGTCAGATTCCAGCAGACCGTGCAGCAGATGTGCGGTGTCGACCTGCCGGTCACCGTCCCGGGTGGCCCGCCTGCGGGCCGCGGAGACCACCGACGCGAGGTCGGCGGTGAGCCGGCTGCCGAGGTCCTCCTGAGCGGAGTCGTCGGTTCCGCTATACGCAGTACGGTTTTGCACAACCCCACTGCACCAGCCGCTGAAGGCCCGGGCATCCCCGCCGGGAAGCATTTGCGCATCCCACGCTGGTTGCGGATGCCACCCCGGAATCTCATCCTCAAGGAGGAGATGCGACGGAGGGAATACGTAGATTCCGTGGAGGTCGGACATCCTTGACCGGCATCTCCTCCCTCCCGCGAGCGACTCCCGGGATCAGTGCGACCGACCTGCCCGACGGCCAGAACTGACGATCCATCAGGAATTAAGGTCGCCGGTATTGAACCTTCCGCACCGCCCGGCTACGTTCCGCGGCACCAGCCAGGACCGTCACCGGAGGGGTGATCGCATGGCCGAAGTCACCGCGCAGGCTCGCATCGAGGCGCCGGCCGAGAAGGTCTGGGAACAGCTCACCGACTTCGATGCGTACGGGCAGTGGAACGCCACCCACACCTCCTTCCCGAAGGGCGGCCCGGAAAAGCTGGAAGTGGGCGCGGCCTACGAAGAGAACATGAGGCTGATGAGCTTCCCCGCCGAGGTCACCTGGACCGTACGGGAACTGGAACCGGGTCGCCTGCTCGACATCTCGGGCAAGGGGCCCATGGGCGTCAGCCTCGGAATGCGTTACGCCCTCACACCGGACGGCGACGCGACCACCGTTCAGGTCGACGGGTCGTTCACGGGCGCCGCGGTTTCCCTGATGGCAGGAAAGCTCAAGGACTCGGCGAGCGCCGCGATGAACGAGTCACTGCGCAAGCTCGCCGGCCTGCTGACCTGAGAACCCGGCGCCGGGCTCGACGTCAATCCACTCAACGAGAGCCCGACGCCCACCCCCCGTCGACAGGGAGCCGTGACATCAGTCCTCTTCGGCGAGGATCAGATACAGCTCCTTGCGGGCCTTGTTGACCACCGCCATGGCCTTTTCCCGCTGCTCGGGACTGCCGGTGGCCCACACCTGCCGGAACGCCTCGACCAGGCCTCCGCCCGCCTTGCGTATTTCATTCATCGCCTCCCAGTCGACACCGCGGCCGGCGTCCTCCCAGGGGGCGTCCGAGCCGCTGTCGGCCTCGGCACGTCCGGCGTCGGTCAGCGAGAACAGCTTCTTGCCGCCCTCACTGGCACTGGCGATCAGCCCCTCGTCCTCGAGGAGTTGCAGGGTCGGGTAGACCGAGCCGGGGCTGGGCTTCCACGCCCCACCGCTGCGCTCGGCGATCTCCTGGATCATTTCGTAGCCGTGCATCGGGCGGTCCTTGAGCAGCGCCAGTATCGACGAGCGCACATCTCCGCGCCGCGCCCGGCCGCGCGGGCCGCCACGGCCCCGGCCGCCACCGAAGGGCGGACCTCCGAACGGCGGGCCGAAGGGACCGAAGGCGGCGCGCCGCCGCTCCCAGCCACCCCCGAAGTCGCCGCCCCGGCCGCCCTGACGCCCGGGCCCGTAGCGCTCGTGCCGGTTCTCGTGTCCGTGCTCGTGTCCTTGGGAACGCATGGTGGCGTCCTCCATTCCTATCGTTGATCGGTCGCGATGCTTCAACGATATATCGGGACTGTTCGTCGAATCAAGACCCGAGCTACAGCTGATTCGATGAGCGCGAGGCCCTGGCAGTCAGCGGCGGCGCGCACCAGCACCCCACCGCCCGCAGGCCGACTCCGCGTCCCCACGACTCCACGGCTCCATGACTCCACGCCGACGTGACCGGCACGATTCGCCGGGGGGCGGCCGGCCTGTGCCCACCAGTCCGCTCGAACGTCGTCCAGCAGGTCCAATTTCCCGCGATTGGCCTTGGCCCGCGGCTCTGTGGCCCCTCTACTCTCACGTCCATGAGGATTCGCATCGTCGACGCCTTCACTGAGCGTCCGTTCGCCGGCAACCCCGCGGGAGTCGTGCTCTTCGACTCCGACGCCTTTCCCGAAACGGCCTGGCTGCAGCAGGTCGCCAAGGAGGTCAACCTCTCCGAAACGGCCTTCGCGCACCCCCTGCCCGAGGGCGGCGACGCCGACTGGGCGCTGCGCTGGCTCACCCCGGCCGCCGAGGTGAACATGTGCGGGCACGCCACTTTGGCCACCGCGCACGTTCTGCACAGCACCGGGATCGCCACCGGGACGGTCCGCTTCCGCACCCGCAGCGGGGTGCTGACCACGACGGCCGGCGACGACGGTGCGATCACCATGGACTTCCCTACCGCGCCGCTCACCCCGGTCGAGGTGCCGGCCGTGGTTGCGGCCGCGCTGGGTGTCGACGTCCTCTCGGCCCACGACACGGGCCCGAACGTCGGTGATCTGCTGGTCGAGCTGGCCGACGAGAAGTCCGTACGGGCCCTGACCCCGGACCTCAAGGCACTGGCCGGGCACGGCGGCCGCGGGGTGATCGCCACCGCGCGCGCCGAAGACCCCCTCGGTGGCCACGACTTCCTCTCGCGATGCTTCTTCCCTGCGGTCGGCATCGACGAGGACCCGGTAACGGGCAGCGCGCACACCGCGCTCGCTCCGTTCTGGTCGGCACGGCTGGGCCGCGCCTCACTGGTCGGCCTGCAGGGCGCGGCCCGTACCGGCTACGTGCGTACCGAACTGCGCGGCGACCGTACGCTGTTGACCGGTTCCGCGGTCACGGTGATCGACGGCGAACTGCTGACCAAGGCCTGACCGGCCACCCTTGCGCAGATGCCTCGGCCGGGCGGCACGGCCGCCGTTTCCGACGCCGTCCGACCCGCCCGTCGGACACCCGCCCGGGCACGCTCCCGTAGGGCCCCGCGTCCGACAGGGGCCTCGCGTCCGACAGGGGCCGGCGCCCGGCCGACCACACCCCGCCGAGCCGATCGTCGGCCCCGCACACCCCACAGGCGCCCTCGAGGCCGCCCACTCCGCCTCCTGCGCCTTCCCAGTCGCTGAGGACCACGCAGGGCCGACCGGCCACGTTCGCCGGCTCGGTCATCTCCTGCACCACGCCCAGACGCCGCGCCCCGCCAACCTCCGCCCACCGCCAGGCGCCACGGACCCGGTCCCGGGGCCCGGAGACCCCCGCCTCCTCGGCCCCGGACCCCGGACCCCGGACCCCGGACCTCGGACCAGTCGGGCTCACTGCGCCGGGCGACGCCCACGCTCGGGCTTCAGCCCGCGAACGCGCGATACCCCATTAACTCCCCCCACCCCCGAACCCACCCCCCGCCCCCTCCCCCGAAGGGGGAGAGGGGGAGGGGGCGGGGGAAGCATCGGCGGGTACTCAGCAAGCGGCCGACGAGCTACGGACGGCAAGCAGCAGCTGGTAGGGGGCATCTGGCATCAGGCAGCTGGTAGGAGGCACCCGGTTGGAGGGATCCGGTAGGAGGCATTCGGGGAGCGCCCCTCACCCCGTAGGCAGCCACCCCACCCGCCCCGCCAATACCGCGTAGCCCACGAATGCGACGGTGTCGATGAGGGCGTGGGCGGCTACCAGGGGGCCGACGCGGTGCCAGCGGCGGTAGAGGAGGACGAAGATGGCGCCCATCACCATGTTGCCGAGGAAGCCGCCGATGCCCTGGTACAGGTGGTAGGAGCCGCGCAGCAGCGAGCTGGCCACCAGGGCGGCCATCGGGGTCCAGCCCAACTGGCCCAGTCTGCGCAGCAGATAGCCGACGACGATGACCTCCTCCAGTACGGCGTTCTGCACCGCGGAGGCGATCAGTACCGGGATCTTCCACCACACGTCGGGCAGCGCCTCGGGCACCACCGTCAGGTTGACGCCGGCCGCCCGCGCGCCCAGATAGAGCAGCAGGCCGCTGCCGCCGATGGCGGCCGCCAGCCCCGTTCCCCGGCTCAGGTCGAAGCCGGGGCGTGTCCGGTCGAAGCCGATCGCGCGGAGGCCTCCGGCCCGTTCGCGCAGCAGGAGGTGTCCGACCAGCAGCACGGGCACCAAGGCGGTGGCGATCCCGAACAGCTGCCAGGCGAGATCCAGCCAGGGCCGGCCGGGCGCATGGGAGGCGTTGAGCGTGGCCGCCTGGTGTTTGAGGCCGCCGGGTTTGGTGACCGATCCGATGAAGCTGATCAGTGACGATGCCGCGCTGGCGCCTACGGACAGGGCCAGCACGATCAGCGTCTCGCTGCGCAGGACGCTCCTGGCCGGTTGCTGGGACGTGCCCGGTCCCGCGCCGGCGCCGGAGCCCTCCCCCGGAACGTCCGCACCAGCCCCGGGACTTGTATCCGACTCCACGCTTCCTCCACTTCTGCATTACCGCCTCTTCGCCATCACCGCCCCGCTAGGGTCTCGACAGCAGGTACGAAGATCGCGCGCGACAGGCCGGGGGCGGGCGCCATCCACATGGCGCATTTCCGCCTCCCCCATCGATTCCCGATCGAGCTCCGAGAAGGAGAGGCGCTACCGCAATGGGACGACACAGCTTGCCCGACGGCCCCACAGCGCGGTCCACGGGGGCCCGCCCCGGAACCCGGCGCCGCCCCCTCGTCCTCGTCACCGGCCTCGTGCTGGCGGTCGCCGCCGGCTCCGTACTGGCGCTGCGCAGCGGTCTGCTGCCCTTCGGCGCGCGGTGCGACGGCCCGTCGGTGCGGCTCGATGTCGCCGCCTCGCCCGATATTGCGCCGGCCGTCGAGGCGGTGGCCGATACGGCACGCGAGAAGGCGACGCGTACCGACGGCAGGTGTCTCGACGTACGGGTCGTCGCGCGGCCCTCCCACGAGCTCGCCGACTCCTTCGGACAGCGGCCGGCCGACCCCGAGTTCCAGGTGTGGATACCGGATTCGAGCCTGTGGGTGGGCCGGGTCGGGTCGGAGGGCGGCACTCCGCTGACGGACGCCGGCACCATCGCCTCGTCACCCCTGGCGCTGGGCGCCGTCCCCGAGGCCGCCAAGTCCCTGGGCTGGCCGACAAAACGCTACACCTGGGCCGGTCTCACCGAGAGCGCGACCTCCGGCGGTGATCTGCGCCTGGGTGTCGCCGATCCCACCCGCAGCGCCACCGGGCTGCTCGCCCTGGCCCGTATCAGTGCCGCCCACGTGAAGGACGCCGAGGACCGGGACGAGGCGGACACCCGTACGGCGGCCACCGCCAAGCTTCTGTACCAGCGGGTCGCGGACGGCGACGATCAGGTCATGGCCACGTTGCCGCGCGACGACTCCGGTGCCGAGCAGGGCAATCCGCGCCGTAACCAGGCGCTGCTGCTGTCCGAACAGGCCGCGTTCGCCCACAACGAGGGAACGGACGGCGGTCCGCGCCTCGATCTCTTCTACCCGGAGGACGGCACGGCCCGGCTCGACTACCCGTACGCCCTGGTCGACGAGGACGAGATGAGCCCCGAGCGGTCGCGGGCCGCCAGCCGCTTCATGACGCTGCTGGGCGAGCCCGGAGGCCGGCGCGCGCTGCACGACCACGGTTTCCGGGCCGGCGACGGCACGGCGGACGCCGAGGTGGTGGCGGCGGCCGGCGGGCGCGACCCGCAGCCGTACACGGCCGCACCGGCCGAACCCCCGACGGTCAAACAACTTCAGGCGCTGCTGGGCATGTGGACGATCACGGAGCAGAGTGCCCGGATCTCCACCGTGGTGGCCACCTCGGCGTCGATGGGCAACCTGGTGCCGGGGCGGGGCGGCCAGACCCGGATGGACCTCGCCCGGAATTCGCTCCTCCAGGCGCTGGCCACGTTCACGCCCGAGGACGAGATCGGGCTGTGGAAGTTCGCCACCCACCTGGACGGCGAGAAGGACTACCTGGAGCTGTCCCCCACCCGCCGTCTCGGTGACCGGGAGGGCGACGGCGGTGTCCACCGTGACGCGCTCGCCGCCGCGTTCGGCTCGCTGACCCCGGTGCCCCACGGCGCCACCGGCCTGTACGACACCACCCTCGCCGCCTACGAGGAGGCCCGCCGGACGTATGCGAGCGGGAAGTTCAACGCGGTGGTGATCGTCACCGACGGGGCCAATGACGACGCCGGCGGTATCGGGCTCGATGCCCTGGTCACCAAGCTGGAAAAGCTGGCGGATCCCAGGCGCCCGGTGCCGCTGATCGCCGTCGCGATCGGTCCGGAGGCCGACGAGTCGGCGCTGGAGCGGATCGCGGCGCCCACCGGCGGTTCGGCGCACCGGGTGGACGATCCGTCGCAGATCCACCAGGTGATCCTCAAGGCCATCATGGCGGCGGGCAGCAAGGCGCCCCGCTGAACCCGCGCGCCGGCGGCCTCCCTGCCTCGCCCCCCGGTGGCGGCTATGCCCCCTCGGTCGCCGCCTGGCGGGGGCCCGGCACCGCGGGTCGGACGCCGAGCGGCCAGGCGACCGGCCAGGTGTGCACCGGCTGTCCGGTGTGCATCAGTTCGCTGTAGCGCCGGGTCATGGCGGCGAGTGCGGCGTCCCGGTCCAGGCCCTGGCGGCGGGCGTGGTGGTAGGCGGCGGCCTGCCAGGAGGCGCCGTTGACCCGTCGCCGGCAGCGCTCCTCGATGATGGCCAGATAGTGGTCGCGGTCGGCCGGCTCCACCCCCCAGGCATCCAGTCCGCGGGCCGCCAGCGGCAGCAGCTCCTGGCGTACCAGCCGTACCGCCGGGATGTCGGCGAGGGCGGTGGTCCGGCCCGGGCGGGGCCATTGCAGGGTGGCGTCGATCCCGTGTCGGCAGGCGGTGTCGAAGTTCTTGGCCGCGGCGGCGAACGGGAGGCGGGACCAGATGGGGCGCGGCTCCTCGGCCAGGGCGCGCACCAGGCCGTAGTAGAACGCGGTGTTGGCGATGGTGTCGGCGACGGTGGGGCCGGCCGGCAGCACCCGGTTCTCGACCCTGAGGTGGGCGACGCCGTCGGCGACCGCGTAGACGGGGCGGTTCCAGCGGTAGATCGTGCCGTTGTGCAGCACCAGTTCGGCCAGGTCGGGCACGCCGCCCTCGGCCAGGACCCGCAGCGGCTCCTGCGGTCCGCAGACCGGGAGCAGGGGCGGGAAATAGCGCAGGTTCTCCTCGAAGAGGTCGTATGCGGAGTCGACCCAGCGTTCGCCGAACCAGGTGCGCGGGCGTACGCCCTGTGTCTGTAGTTCCGGTGCGCGGGTGTCGGTGGCCTGTTGGAAGACCGGCGGGCGGGACTCCCGCCACAGTTCACGGCCGAAGAGGAACGGCGAGTTGGCGCCCACCGCGATCTGTGCGGCGGCAATGGCCTGGGCGGCGTTCCATACGGCGGCGAAGCGGCCCGGTGTCACCTGGAGGTGCAGTTGGACGGAGGTGCAGGCGGCCTCCGGCGCGATCGAGGGCGACCGGGCCACCAGGTGCTCGACGCCCTGGATGTCCAGGACGAAGTCCTCGCCGCGGGCCGCCCGCATCTGGTCGTTGAGCATGACGTAGCGGTCGTTCTCGGAGAGGCTGGCGACGGTCAGGTCGGTGGCGCCGAGGGTCGGCAGAATGCCGATCATCACGATACCGGCGGCGACTTCGCGGGCCTTTCTCTCGGCGTAACTCAGGCCGGTGCGGAGTTCCTCGGCGAGCTGGTCCAGGACCCGGCCGGAGAGCCGGTGCGGGAGGATATTGACCTCCAGATTGCACTGGGCGAGTTCGGTCTGGAAATCCTGGCTGGCGATCCGTTCGAGAACCTGGGAGTTCAGCATGCGGGGCCGCCCGTCGGCACCGGCGAGATTGAGCTCGATCTCCAGACCCATGAGATTCCGTGGCCGGTCGAACCGCTTCTCCACGAGGAGCCTGTGCAATCCTTCGAGACAGTCGTGTAGCTTTCTTCGATAACGCTCCCGGTCCGCCAGGTCGATCCCGTCCGCGGCGACCTTCTCCCCCATCGAAAGGGTCCCTCCTCCAGTGAACGGCCCGCGGCCACGGGCCGCTTGGGGGCGAACCCGGGCACGCCGGGGCTCGCGCTACGGTCGATGATGCCCCGGCAATCTGATCGATAACGCCTCGGGGGCGGCCGGGTGCCGATAGGCTCGAAGTGGTGCGGCGTCCGGCATCTTCCACGGGCATATCTCAGCGGCGATCGCCCTCCGCATTTCGCTCGTGAGATTCACCGACGAGATCCGGCCTACCGCATCGGCGTGGTAATACGTGGTGGCGCGGCAAAGCCTCCGTACAAATTGGAGGAAATCGCCTCGCGGACCGGTCCGGATTCCGTCTTGCCGGAAATCCGCAAGGCCAGTAGCCGAAACATTTTCAGAACATACGTCGTATAAACTCCGGTTACGAGGCAGAGACTTGGCGCCCCGTGTCGCGGCGTTCCCGCCCGTGCCGTGGTTCGACGACAGGCCCTGACACCCCACGCCGGGCCGCAGCCCCGGCCGGCCACGCTCTGACCCCGCACGCAAACAGCGCCGTTTGCACCTGCCACGCTCCACCGTGTCTCCGAAGTGAGAGGCGACCCACCATGCCGCTGCACGTTGCCCCTGCCCCCGCGCCCGCCCTGCGCAGCATCCTGACCGCCCTCGGCTCGCCCACCGCCGTCCGCGAGGCCCCCGTTCCCGCCCTGCGCGCCCACCAGGGCCCGCTCAGCCCCGACCACCCCCTGCCCGTGCACGTCTGGGACGACGTCAGCCGGGCCGACGGCACATCGCACACCCGGCTGGCCGGCTGGCAGTTCCTGGTCCGCGGAGGCGAGCGTGCCGTGGCGACCGCCGAGGCGGTGCTCACCGCGGACGGCTGGACGTTCGGCCGGTTCTGCGGCGGCCCCTACGTCGCCTCGACCGAACGGGCGCTGGCGCAGTCCGAGGCGCTCACCACGCCCTACCAGCCCCGGCTGCTGTCCGTACCGGAGCTGTACATGCTCACCCTGTGGCTGCATCACGACCTCTCGTCCGACGGGTCCGGGGGACTGCCGGCGGCCGGTGACCTGCTGGTGCCGCTGGCGCCCGCGCCGCCCGGTATCGCCGCCCACCGCCCGCACCACGTCGCCGACCTGCTTCCCCGGCTCACCCTGCGCCTGGCCTCCGCGCCCCTGCAGTTGCGCGAACCGGCCTGAGCCGCAAGCCGGCGGCGTCCTTCCGGGTACCCGCGCACCGGCGCACCACGCCCCTCACGAGCGTGCCCCGTGGCCCTTTCCGGCCACGGGGCGCGCTGTCGTGCTCACCCGCGCGGCCTAGCCCGCGGACACCACTCCCAACCCCCTTGGAGACGAGAGCAATTGGGAGCAACCGCCCGCACGGGTGATGCGTCGATATCGAGTGAGTACCGCTGCTGCGAAATCCCTGCGGAATCCCCTCCGTAGGGCAACACTGGGACCGACCGAAGAAACGGGGGAGCGGCCATGGCCATCTCATCGAGCTCATCGAGCCGCACGACGACGTTCACCACACCGCAGCGAAAGACAACTTCCATGTGTCAGCACCAACCACCCTGCCCGTCAGCGGATTCCACCGACCGGGAGGCCGCACATCTTGTGGCGCACCACCCGGAGCAGGGCTGGAGCCTGCTCTGCAACGGCGTCCTGCTCTTCGAGGACACCGGTGAGCTGCTGCCGGACGGGCAGGTCATCGCCCCGCACCGGGCCCGGGTCACCGCGGCGGCCTGACCCCGCGCACCCGGTAGGAACCACCAGGGCCCCCGGCAGAACACCTGCCGAGGGCCCTTGCTGTTGCGGTGGAACGGCTCAGCCTTCGTACGCGTCCAGCGGCGGGCAGGAGCAGACGAGGTTGCGGTCACCGAAGGCGCCGTCGATGCGGCGCACCGGCGGCCAGTACTTCTCGGCCGCCACGACACCGGCCGGGAAGACGGCCTCCTCGCGGGAGTACGGGTGGGTCCAGTCGTCGCTGAGCGCGGCCGCGGTGTGCGGGGCGTTGCGCAGCGGGTTGTCGTCCTTGTCCCACTCCCCCGAACCGACCTTCTCGATCTCCGCGCGGATGGCGATCATCGCGTCGCAGAACCGGTCCAGCTCGGCGAGGTCCTCGCTCTCGGTCGGCTCGATCATGAGCGTGCCGGCCACCGGGAAGGACATCGTCGGCGCGTGGAAGCCGTAGTCGATCAGCCGCTTGGCGACGTCGTCGATGCTCACACCGGTCGCCTTGGTCAGCGGCCGGACGTCGATGATGCACTCGTGCGCCACCAGGCCGCCGGGGCCGGTGTAGAGCACGGGGTAGTGCGGCTCCAGGCGCTTGGCGATGTAGTTGGCGCCGAGGACCGCGACCTGGGTGGCGCGCTTGAGGCCCTCGCCGCCCATCAGGCGGACGTACGCCCAGGAGATCGGCAGGATGCCCGCGGAGCCCCAGGGAGCCGCCGAGATCGGTCCGACGCCGGTCTCCGGGCCCGCGGTGGGCTGCAGCGGGTGGTTGGGGAGGTACGGCGCCAGGTGGGCGCGGACCGCGACCGGGCCGACACCGGGGCCACCGCCGCCGTGCGGGATGCAGAAGGTCTTGTGCAGGTTGAGGTGCGAGACGTCGCCGCCGAACTTGCCCGGCTCGGCGAGGCCGACCAGCGCGTTCAGGTTGGCGCCGTCGACGTAGACCTGGCCGCCGGCGTCGTGCACCGCGGCGCAGATCTGGGTGATGTGCTCCTCGAACACGCCGTGGGTGGAGGGGTAGGTCACCATCAGGACCGCGAGCTCGTCGCGGTGCTTGTCGATCTTGGCGTGCAGGTCGTCGGCGTCGACCTCGCCGTCCTCGCCGGTCTTGACGACGACGACCTTCATGCCGGCCATCACGGCGCTGGCGGCGTTGGTGCCGTGCGCCGAGGACGGGATCAGGCAGACCGTGCGCTGCTCGTCCCCGTTGGCGCGGTGGTAGGCGCGTACGGCCAGCAGGCCGGCCAGCTCGCCCTGGGAGCCGGCGTTCGGCTGGAGGGAGACCTTGTCGTAGCCGGTGACGGTGGCGAGGCGCTCCTCGAGCTCCTGGATGAGCGTGAGGTAGCCCTGGGCCTGGTCGGCCGGCGCGAAGGGGTGCAGCTGGCCGAACGCGGGCCAGGTGACCGGCTCCATCTCGGTGGTGGCGTTCAGCTTCATCGTGCAGGAGCCGAGCGGGATCATGCCGCGGTCCAGCGCGTAGTCCTTGTCCGCGAGGGTGCGCAGGTAGCGCAGCATCGCGGTCTCGGAGCGGTACTGGTGGAAGACCGGGTGGGTGAGGTAGTCGTCGCTGCGCAGCAGCGCCTGCGGAAGCGTCTCGTCGGTGGTCGCGTCGAGCTTCTCGATGTCGCCCTGCACGCCGAAGGCGGCCCAGACGCCGGCCAGCTGGGCGCGGCCGGTGGTCTCGTCGCAGGCGATGCCGACCAGGTCGGCGTCGACCTGGCGGAGGTTGATACCGGCCTCGCGGGCGGCGGCGACGACCTCGGCGGCCCGGCCGGGCACCCGCGCGGTCAGCGTGTCGAAGTACGCGCCGTGGACCAGCTCCACGCCGCCGGACCGCAGGCCCTCGGCGAGGATCGCCGCGTAGCGGTGGGTGCGCCGGGCGATGGTCCGCAGGCCCTCGGGGCCGTGGTAGACGGCGTACATGCCGGCCATGACGGCGAGCAGCACCTGAGCGGTGCAGATGTTGCTGGTGGCCTTCTCCCGGCGGATGTGCTGCTCACGGGTCTGCAGCGCGAGGCGGTACGCCTTGTTTCCGTCGGCGTCCACGGAGACGCCCACGAGGCGGCCGGGGAGGCTGCGCGCGAACTGCTCGCGCACCGCCATGAAGCCGGCGTGCGGCCCGCCGAAGCCCATCGGGACGCCGAAGCGCTGGGTGGTGCCGACCGCGATGTCCGCGCCGAGCTCGCCGGGCGAGGTCAGCAGGGTCAGCGCGAGCAGGTCGGCGGCGACCGTGACGATCGCGCCGAGCTCGTGGGCGCGCTCGATCACGGCGCGCGGGTCCCGGACCGCACCGGAGGCGCCCGGGTACTGCAGCAGGACGCCGAAGACGCCGCGCTCGGCGATCTCGGTGGGGATGCCCTCGGACAGGTCCGCGACGACGACCTCGACACCGGTCGGCTCGGCCCGGGTCTCGATCACGGCGATGGTCTGCGGCAGGCAGTCGGCGTCGACCAGGAAGACGCCCTGCTTGACCTTGCCGACACGGCGGGAGAGCGCCATCGCCTCGGCCGCCGCGGTGCCCTCGTCCAGGAGGGAGGCGCCGGAGGTGGGCAGCCCGGTCAGGTCGGCGACCACCGTCTGGAAGTTCAGCAGCGCCTCCAGGCGGCCCTGCGAGATCTCCGGCTGGTAGGGCGTGTACGCCGTGTACCAGGCGGGGTTCTCCATGACGTTGCGGAGGATCACCGGCGGGGTGAAGGTGCCGTAGTAACCCAGCCCGATCATGGGCGACAGCACCTGGTTGCGGTCCGCGAGGCCGCGCAGCTCCTGGAGGACCTCGGCCTCCGTACGGCCCTGCGGCAGGCCGAGTGCCTGCGCGCTCTTGATCACGTCGGGGACGGCGGCGGCGGTGAGTTCGTCCAGCGACCCGAAACCGATGTGCGCGAGCATCTTGGCCTGCGCCTCGTGGTCGGGGCCGATGTGCCGGTGCTCGAAGGGGATGCCGCGTTCCAGCTCGGTCAAGGAGATGCGGTGGGTGGTCATCTGCGGGGGCCTCCTGGTCGGTACGACCTACGAGGGGCACCACGGCGCGGGTGCCCGGACGGCCTCCCCCTCTGTCATCTCAACCTGAGAGCTTCACCGGCCTGCGCACGGCGGACCGGCTTTCACCGTCGGTGAGGAGGGGTCCCGGAGCTGTGCCTTCCGCGGCCCGCCCTGCTTTCCAGAGTGACCTCGTCCGTGCGGTACGTGTGCCTGAGAGATTCCGGGGAGGATTTGCTCCTTCGGCGCCCTGGTCGCGAACGACAAAGGACTCTCCCGCACGGGTTCTGCGGCCATTCGCCAGCCTACCAGCGCACCACTCGAAGGATCCTTCGAGTGGCCGGGGCATGAAATGTGCCGTTTGGTAGTTGTCACAGGGCAGTTGCGACCAATTGGAGGGGCCGTGCAAACCGACATCGATCCCCGGAGCCTGATCGGCCGCAAAGCGTTCGACCGTAACGGCGCGAAGATAGGCACCATCGACGAGGTCTATCTGGACGACGCGACGGGGGAACCGGAGTGGGCAGCCGTACGCACCGGGCTCTTCAGCCGTGACGCGTTCGTCCCCCTGGAGCCCAGCAAAATGGTCGGCGACAGCCTGCACATCCCGTACGACCGCAAGCTGATCAAGGACGCCCCGGACTTCGGTGTGGGCCGCCACCTCTCCCCTGAGCAGGAACTCCAGCTCTACCACCACTACCGCCTGGATATCTCCTCCCCCGACTCCGACGCGGTGTCCCCGGGCAATGCCGGCACCTCCGACACGGACTTCGGCAAGATCGCCGGATCGGAGGACTGATCCGCAGGCTCCCCGCCCACCAGCGGCAGGGGCTCCCCCGGCCGCAGCGCCGGGTCCTCGACGGCAAAGGTCCGCACCCTCCCCGGTGCGGACCACGGCGTCTCGAAGCGGACGGTCACTCTCCCCAGCCCGCTGCCCTGTACCCATCCCGCCCCGTACTCGTCGTGGACCACGTCCACGCCGGGATGCCAGCGGCGCGGCCGCTCCTCCTCGGGCGCCTCCTCGGCCGGCTCGCTCCCGCCCCGCTCCTCCGCGGCCCGCGCCAGCTCCTCGGCCTCCCGCTCCGTCGTCAGCTGGGCGAACAGATCCTCCTGGGTGAAGTCGGCCAGCCCGCTGACCCCCACGCCCAGCAGCCGGACGCCGCCGGTGGTGTCCACCAGCTCCAGCAGCCGCACCGCAGCCTCCCGGATGACCGCGGGGTCGTCCGTGGGCCCGCGGAGCGTCTCGGAGCGGGTCAGCGTCGAGAAGTCGTAGTTGCGCACCTTGATCACCACCGTGCGCCCGGAACGCCCGGCCGCCCGCAGCCGCTGGACGCAGCGGTCGGCCAGCCGCAGCACCTCCGTCCGCACCCGCGTCCGGTCGGTCAGGTCGACCTCGAAGGTGTCCTCGACGGAGATGGACTTGGCGTCCCGCTCGGCCACCACGGGACGGTCGTCCTGCCCCAGCGCCATCGCGTACAGCCCGGCGCCGTGTGCCTTCCCCAGGAGCCGCACCAGCTCCGCCTCGCCGGCCTCCGCGGTCTCCGCGACGGTGTGGATCCCGGCCCGGCGCAGCGTCTCGGCCGTCGCGGGCCCCACCCCGGGCAGCACCCGCACCGACATCGGCCCCAGCAGCTCCCGCTCGGTGCCGGGCGGAATGACCACCAGGCCGTCCGGTTTGGCCTGCTCGGACCCGATCTTCGCCAGCATCTTGGCGCCGGCCAGCCCCACCGAGCCGGTCAGGCCGGTCGCCGCCCGGATGTCGAGGCGCAGCTGCTCCCCCACGGCCCGTGCGGCGGCCGTCTCCGGGGCCACCCCGCCCGCCTCCAGGTCCACGAACGCCTCGTCCAGGCTCAGCGGCTCCACGAGGGGCGACAGCGCGTGCAGCAGCCCCATGACCGTTTCACTCACTTGGCGGTACAAGGTGAAACGCGGACTGAGATACGCGGCGTTGGGGCACAGCCGGCGCGCCTGGGCCGTCGGCATCGCCGAGCGCACCCCGAAGACCCGGGCCTCGTACGACGCAGTGGCGACGACGCCGCGCGGTCCGATCCCGCCGACCACCACCGGTTTCCCGCGCAGGCTCGGCTTCGCCGCCTGCTCGGCAGAGGCGTAGAAGGCATCCATGTCCAGATGCAGGATCGTCGGCGCGGGTCTCACAAGACCGATGCTGCCGCATGGCACTGACAATCGACCCGTTCGCCGGGCCGCGGCCCGCGGCCGAGGCTCAGCCGGCCCGGTGGCGCCGCCGTGCCAGCTCGTCGTGCGGGTTCTTCCTGATCAGCGTCTCGCCGGTGTCCACGCGCTCGCCGTGCAGCTGCGAGAGCGCACCCTCCACGTCCCGCCAGACCACCCCGACGGCGATCCCGAAGACCCCCTGGCCGCCCTGGAGCAGGTCCACGACCTGGTCGGGCGAGGTGCACTCGTAGACCGTGGCGCCGTCGCTCATCAGCGTCATCCGCGTCAGATCCGCCAGCCCCCGCGCACGCAGGTGCTGGACGGCGGTGCGGATGTTCTGCAGCGAGACCCCGGTGTCCAGCAGCCGCTTGACGATCTTCAGGACGACGACGTCCCGGAAGCTGTAGAGCCGCTGGGTGCCGGAGCCGTACGCCGGCCGGATGCTCGGCTCCACCAGGCCGGTGCGCGCCCAGTAGTCGAGCTGCCGGTAGGTGATGCCCGCTGCCGCACATGCGGTGGGGCCGCGATAGCCGATGTTCTGCGCCTCGCAGTCCTCCGACACCGCCGCGGCCGGTGCCGGGGCGCGGTTCGCCGTTGCGCCCACGTGGAGCGGCAACGCCCCTTCCGCCGCCATACCGTCGCCGGTGATTGCCACGCCGCCCTCCGTCCTCCACGTCCCGGACGGGACCTGCCATATCGACGGTATGCAGTCACTCGGGGTGCGTCAACGATCGCCGCGCTCGCCACGCCGAGTGATAATCACCCTACGAGTGGTTTCTCGTGACCTCGCGCGGGGAATGGCTAAATAGTTTGGCCGGAATCAGACCCTTCGCCCGTCCGGCCGCACCGGCTACTGGCTGTTGGTCCCGAAGTCCTCGGGTGAGATCTGGTCGAGGAACTCGCGGAACTTCTCCACCTCGTCCTCCTGCTCGTCCGGGATCGCGATCCCCGCGTCGTCCAGCACACCGTCGGTGCCGAAGATCGGCGTTCCGGTGCGCAGGGCCAGCGCTATCGCGTCGGACGGACGGGCACTGACCTCCACCCCGCTGGCGAAGACCAGCTCCGCATAGAAGACCCCCTCGCGCAGGTCGGTGATGCGGACCTGCGTCAGCTCCTGCCCCACGGCCTCCAGCACGTCCTTGAAAAGGTCGTGCGTCAGCGGCCTGGCGGGGACCATGCCCTGCTGGGCGAAGGCGATGGCGGTGGCCTCACCCGGCCCGATCCAAATGGGCAGGTAACGGTCGCCCCCCACCTCCCGCAGGAGCACGATCGGTTGGCTGGAAGGCATTTCCACCCGGACACCCACGACGTCGAGCTCGTTCACACAGCAACCCTAGGACGTGCCCGGCAGGTTTGGGTAGTCGGGCACTCTTTTGCTCACTACGACCGGCCCCGCAGCGCGCTCTGGATCAGCGCCGCGTGCAGCCGTACGGAGAGCGTGGCGAGCTCCCTGGCGGTGGCCTCGGCATGGGCCCTGGTCTGCGGATTGCGGTGCCGCCGAAGGGGTGCAACGACCTGCTCGACCAGACCCGCCTCGCGCTCGGCGGCCGCCTTGACGACCCGCAGATGCCGTGGTTCGAGACCGAAACGCCCCAGGTCGGCGACAAGTTTGGCGACCGTGACGGCCTCGATGTCGTATCCGCCGTCCGCATGGGGGACGATGAGTCCGTACGACTCCCAGTCGGCGAGCGCCGCCTCGTCCACCTCGGCGGCGGCCAGCAGCTCGGCCCGGCCGATCCGGGCAGCCGTGGGGAGTTCCTCGCCCGCCTCCGGAACGCCCTCGATCAGATCGCGGGCAGGTGCGGCGGGCGCCGGCAGCGTGACCTGCTCACCGCGCTCGACGGCGTCCAGGTGCTCGCGGATGACCTTCAGCGGCAGATAGTGGTCGCGCTGCATCCGCAGGACGCTCGCCAGCCGCTGCACGTCGGCCGGGGTGAATTTCCGGTACCCGGAAGGCGTGCGCTTCGGCTCGACCAGCCCCTCGGCCTCCAGGAAGCGGATCTTGGAGATGGTGACCTCGGGGAATTCCTCGCGCAGCACGTTGAGCACCGTGCCGATGCTCACCGGCTTGCCGTCCGAGGAGGCGGTGCCGGATTCCCCGGCACCGCCTTTCGGTGTATGGCGCATGTGCCTTCCCTGCCCGGTCAGATACCGGCGCCTCGCTGGCTCGCGTAGAAGACCAGGCGGTACTTGCCGATCTGGACCTCGTCGCCGTTGTTGAGGGCGACGGAGTCGATGCGCTCACGGTTGACGTAGGTGCCGTTCAGGCTGCCGACGTCGGCGACCGTGAAGAGACCGTCCGGACCGCGACGGAATTCCACATGGCTGCGCGAGACCGTCACATCGTCGAGGAAGATGTCGCTCTGCGGATGCCGGCCCGCCGTCGTCAGCTCGCTGTCCAGAAGGAAGCGGCTGCCGGAGTTCGGACCGCGGCGGACGATGAGCAGCGCCGAACCCAACGGAAGGGCGTCGACGGCCGCCTGGGCCTCCGGGGACAGCGCGGGCGAGAGGTTCTGGCCCGTCGTCTCCGAGTCGTAGGCCTCGAGCCCCGAAATGGAGATCGTCGACGTCGTCTCGGACGCCCGCTCGGGCTGCGCGCCCGCGCGCAGGGGCGCGCCACAGTTGGAGCAGAACCGGCTCGCCTCGGCGTTCCGGTGCCCACACCTCGTACAAACCGGCAAGGCCGAACCTCCGCCCGTGGGTGCGGCTGATGGTTCCTGGGAACCTATGCGGGCGGCACCGGAGGGGTCAACAGAACCCGCGTCGTGCCCCCCGGACGGACCGCCGACCTCATCACGGAAGAGCGGACGGTTCTCGGCCGCGCCGCTCTCGTCGGCCCGGCCCGCGGCGCGATGCCGCGCGGAGCCGCTGCCGCCCTCCTGGCGCGCGCTCTTGCCGAACAGCTTTCCAAACAACTTCACGGGCGATTCCCCTTGAACGAAACAGACCCGCCCGTGGGGCAGGACGAACCCTCGATGCACACACCGGCCCATCCGGACATCCAGTGAACGTCCGTGGCCTCCAGACAGTTTCCACCACACACCACACGCACGGTGCGTCGACCCCCCGCTACCTCATGCCCTCCCGGGGCACTCGACATACCTGTACGCCTCACCGCGAGGACGACCGAGCGTAGTCAGGCCGCTTCGCCGCCCGCAAGGCGTCCACAATGATCTTCTCCTCACGGGTCACAGACACCTTGGCCTGCTCCTTCTCCAGTGTCTGGACCACTCCGCCGGGGATGTTCAGCGCCGGTTCCAGATCCTCCGGCTTGCCGACGACCTTGAAGCGGTACGGCTGCGTGACACGCCTGCCGTCGATCTCCACCCCGCCCCGGACATCCGAGAGGGAGGTGTTCGCGACGACCCGGACGTCGTTGACCTGGATGGCCTCGGCGCCGGCCGCCCGCAGCTCCTGGATGGTGTCCAGCAGCTTGTCCGCCTCCACGGAGTGCGTCGGGTCGTCGATGGTCAGGTTGATGCCGGGCCCCTGCGCCGCGACGGTCCCGGCCAGCACACCCAGCTGCTGTTCCTTCTCCACAGTCTGCTTACGGGCCTCCTCGGCCTGGTCCGAGCTGTTCGCCAGCTCGGTCTTCTGCCCTTCCAGGCGCCGCTGTTCGTCCGTCAACCGCTGGGAGCGATTGTCCAGCTCGTCCAGAATGCGCACCAAATCCTCCTGGCGCGCACCCCGCAGCGCACTGCTGTCACTTGTGGAACGTACCTGAATCGCCAGGCCAAGGCCGAGAATGAACAGCAGCAGCGCGACGATCAGTTGAGCCCGGGTCAGTCGCGGCGGCCACAGGCTCGCCGCCAGCCGCTCCCGACCCGTCTTCGGGCGTTCCGCGTCCCCGTCGCCGGTGTCCGCCGCCGGGGTCGAGGAGTCTGCCCCGTTGTCCGGCTTCTGTCCAGTCGTGTCCGGTTCCTGGCTTTCCGCGTCGTCCGCGGGCTCCGCCGGTTCGGAGCTGCTCCGACTCTCGGGCGGCATCGGCTTCCGGCCGACCGGGCCGCGCTCCTCCGCCCGCTCCGACCGTTCGGGCTGCTCCGCCTGCTCCGACCGTTCGGACTTCTCCGGCCGTTCGGGCTGCTCCGGCCGCTGCTCCGGCTCGGGGGTCTCGTCCGTTGCCATCCGCCTCACGCCCGGAAGACGTGCCGGCGGATCGCCGCGGCGTTGGAGAAGATGCGGATGCCGAGCACCACGACGACACCGGTGGAGAGTTGGGCACCGACGCCCAGTTTGTCACCGAGGAAGACGATCAGCGCCGCGACGACCACGTTCGACAGGAACGAGACCACGAAGACCTTGTCGTCGAAGATGCCGTCCAGCATCGCGCGCAGACCACCGAACACGGCGTCCAGCGCGGCGACGACAGCGATCGGCAAGTAAGGCTCGACCACCGTCGGTACCACGGGCCGAACCACCAGCCCGACCACGACTCCCACGATGAGGCCCAGTACGGCGATCACGATGTGCCCTTCCCTGTGTCGGCGCCGTCCGGCTTGGCGGCACCGGCCTGCGGCTTTGCGGTACGTACGATCAAGCTGGGCGCGGGCGGCAGCGTCAGCTCGCTCTCGGCGGAAATCCTGGCGCGCACGCCGTAGTTCTCCTGCAGGATGTGCAGGTACTGACCGTCGGCGCTGTCCTGGAACGCGGTGCTCAGCCGCTGCCCGTCCCCCACCGCCAGCACCGTGTAAGGCGGCACCAGTGGCTTGTTGTCGACCAGTATGGCGTCTCCCGCGGCTCTGATCGCCGAGAGTGACGTAAGCCGCTGCCCATTGACGGAGATGGCCTCCGCGCCCGACGCCCACAGGCCGTTGACGACGCGTTGCATGTCCCGGTCCCGCACCCGCCCGGTGTCCGAGAAGCCACTGCTCTCCCGCGGTCCGCCGCCGCTGGACTCGGCGCCCTTGGCGTCGTCCACGACGAGCTTCACGCCGGGCCCGGCGACCTGCGTCGAACCGGCCAGCAGGGCGAGCAGTTCGGCCTTGCCCCCACCCTGCTGCTTCAGCGCCTCGCGCTGCATCCTGCTGACATCGTCCCGCAGCGTGTCGACCCGCTGCTGCTGCCGGTCCGCCTCGCCGGTGCCCTTCTGGATCCGGTTGATCAGCTCCGTACGCTCCTTGGCGAGCGTCGGTGCGGATATCCGGGCCTGGGCCGCCCCGACGGTCACCACGAGCGCGGCCAGCACCAGACCGGCCGCGAGACCCAACTTCGCCCGCAGGGTGCGCGGCAGACCGCGCACCCCGGCCTCGGACTTGCGCGCGGCCGCCTCGGCGTACCCGTCGTCGAGGCTGTGATCCATCACGTTGGTCAGCAGCGACATGGACGCGTCGGGGCGCGCGGCCGGTCTGTTCGGTGTGCTCCGATCGGGGCGCTGCTGCGACATGCCGCACATCGTCGCACGTCGGCTCCGCAGTCTCCCAATGGCCCCACCGGCGTGCCGATGCCCGGCCCGCCGGTGGGGTCCGGATCAGCGTCCGGCGCTGTCCACCACGGCCGACCACTCGTCCAGCAACTGCTGGGCGGAGGCGTCATCCGGCCCTTCCGCCCACAGGCGGGTGACCGCCTCGGCCGGGTCGGGCAGGACCAGGACCCAGCGGCCGTCGGACTCCACGACCCGGACGCCATCGGTGGTGTCCACGTCGCGGTCCCCGGCCTCCTCGACGACGCGTCGCATGACCAGGCCCTTGACCGCCCACGGGGTGGCCAGATCGCGGCGCAGGACGTGGGCCCGCGGGATCCGTGCGTCGATCTGGCTGAGCGTGAGCTGGGTACGGGCCACCAGGCCGATCAGCCGGACGAAGGCGGCGGCACCGTCGAAGACGCTGCTGAATTCCGGGATGAGGAAGCCGCCCATGCCGTCGCCGCCGAAGACCGTACCGTCCTCCCGGCCCACCCGGGTCAGGTCGTCGGGCGAGGTCGTCGTCCACTCGACCTGGGTGCCGTGGTAGGCGGCCACCTGCTCGGCGATCCGGGTGGTGGTCACCGGCAGCGCGACCCGGCCGCTGCGCCGCTCGGCGGCGATCAGATCCAGCATGACCAGCAGCGCGCGGTCGTCCTCGATGATCCGGCCGCGTTCGTCCACGAGGGACAGCCGCTCGCCCACGGGGTCGAAGCGCACGCCGAAGGCGGCCCGCGCCGAGGCCACGATCTCGCCGAGCCGGACGAGCCCGGAACGTCGGGCGTCGGCGGTCTCGGTGGGCCGGGACTCGTTGAGGCCGGGATTGATGGTGAGGGAGTCGACGCCGAGCCGGCCCAGCAGGCTGGGCAGGACGAGTCCCGCACTGCCGTTGGAGGCGTCCACGACGACCTTCAGCCCCGACTCGGCGATGCCCGTCGTGTCCAGGCTCCGCAGCAGCGAGCCGGTGTACGAGTCGAAGACGCTGGCCGGGAACGCCAGGTCGCCAATCTCGCCCGGGAAGGCGCGGCGGTATTCCTGCCGGGCGAAGACCCGGTCCAGCTTGCGCTGCCCGGCCTGCGAGAGGTCGGCGCCCCGCTCGTCGAAGAACATGATGTCGACGGAGTCGGGCACACCGGGGGTCGTACGGATCATGATGCCGCCGGCGCTGCCACGGGCGGTCTGCTGGCGGGCGACCGGCAGCGGGACGTTCTCCAGGTCGCGTACGTCGATGGCGCTGGTCTGCAGTGCCGAGATCACCGCCCGCTTCAGGGCACGGGCGCCGCGGGAGTGGTCGCGGGCGGTGGTGACCGTGGAGCCCTTCTTCAGGGTGGTGGCGTACGCGCCGGCGAGCCGCACGACGAGTTCCGGGGTGATCTCCACATTGAGGATCCCGGTCACGCCACGCGCGCCGAACAGATGCGCCTGGCCACGGGATTCCCAGATCACCGAGGTGTTCACGAAGGCACCGGCCTCGATGGTCTTGAACGGGTAGACCCGCACGTTCCCCTGGACGATCGACTCCTCGCCGATGAGGCACTCATCGCCGATGACCGCGCCGTCTTCGATGCGGGCGGCCCGCATGACATCGGTGTTCTTGCCGATGACACAGCCACGCAGATTGCTCTGCTGCCCGAGATAGACGTTGTCGTGCACCACGGCCCGGTGCAGGAACGCCCCGCTCTTGACGACGACGTTCGAGCCGACGACGGTGTGCTCGCGAATCTCCACACCGGCCTCGACCTTGGCGTAGTCGCCGATGTACAGCGGTCCGCGCAACTCGGCGTCGGGATGCACCTCGGCGCCCTCGGCCATCCATACGCCCGGCGAGATCTCGAAGCCGTCGATTTCCACATCGACCTTGCCTTCGAGCACATCGGCCTGGGCCTTGACGTAACTCTCGTGGGTGCCTACGTCCTCCCAGTAACCCTCGGCGATATAGCCGTAGATCGGCTTGCCTTCCTTCATCAGCTTCGGGAAGACGTCACCGGACCAGTCGACGGACACATCGGGTTCGAAGTAGTCGAAGACCTCGGGTTCCATCACGTAAATACCGGTGTTGACGGTGTCCGAGAAAACCTGACCCCAGGTCGGCTTTTCCAGGAACCGTTCGACGCGGCCGCCCTCGTCGACGATGGTGATACCGAACTCAAGGGGGTTGGGGACCCGGGTGAGGCAGACGGTGACGAGCGCGCCCTTTTCCTTGTGGAACCGGATCAGATCGGTGAGATCGAAGTCGGTGAGCGCGTCACCGGAGATGACGAGGAAGGCGTCGTCCTTGAGGGCCTCCTCGGCATTCTTCACACTGCCGGCGGTGCCGAGCGGCTTTTCCTCATGGGCGTAGGTGAGCTCCATTCCCAGCTCTTCGCCGTCACCGAAATAGTTCTTGACGAGCGAGGCGAGGAATTGCACGGTAACCACGGTCTCGGTGAGACCGTGCCGTTTCAGCAGCCGCAGAACGTGCTCCATGATCGGCCTGTTGACCACAGGAAGCAGCGGCTTGGGCATGCTGGACGTCATGGGGCGAAGGCGTGTTCCTTCGCCGCCGGCCATCACAACGGCCTTCATGTCGGAAGCGTCCTCCTCTGAGAGACGACGGTCTTGCCGACTTCACTCGCCCAGAGCGCCCGCTGTTCCTGTTCTTACCTAACGGGCCCCGGGCCCTGGCACCATCTGCCGGTTCGAAGAGCTCAGTCGGCGGTGGCGTCCGCCTTGATGAGCCGGCGAACCTGGACCACGTAGAGGATCCCTGCCCACCAGTAGAGTGCCGTACCCCATCCTGCGAACGCCCATCCGAAAATAGCAGCGAGTGAGTGAAGCCAGCCACTTCCGTCACTCAGCAAGAGCAACGGGAAGGCATACATCAAGTTGAACGTAGCTGCTTTGCCCAGGAAGTTCACCTGGGGAGGGCCGTATCCGTGACGCCCGAGGATTCCCACGGCGATGAGGAGCATCAGTTCCCGCGCCAGCAGGGCCGCGGTGAGCCAGATCGGAAGGATGTCGCGCCAGGTCAGGCCGACGAGCGTGGACAGGATGTAGAGACGGTCGGCCGCCGGGTCGAGGATCCGGCCCAGCCTGCTGATCTGGTTCCAGCGCCGCGCCAGCTTGCCGTCCAGATAGTCGCTGACGCCGCTCAGCGCGAGGACCAGCAGCGCCCAGGCGTCGGCAACCTTCGGACCCCCGAATTCCGGCCACAGGATCAACCACAGGAACAGGGGCACGCCGACCAGGCGAGCCATGCTCAGGATATTCGGGATGGTGAGGACGCGATCGGTCTGGACCCGCGTCTCCTGGACCTCCACCGCGGGGGCCTCCTGTGGGAAATGTGCCAACGATGCCCCTTGACCTTACCTGTCCCGCCGACCGGCCCGCGCCGCGGGTCCCAAGATCACCGACAACGCAGAAAAGCCCCGCCGGAACCGATGGTTCCCACGGGGCTTTTCTTTAAAATTTGTTCGGCGGCGTCCTACTCTCCCACAGGGTCCCCCCTGCAGTACCATCGGCGCTGAAAGGCTTAGCTTCCGGGTTCGAAATGTAAC
>NZ_JBHWDV010000038.1:0-77858 GCF_042734445.1 Streptomyces sp. NPDC059649 | reverse complement strand
CGGCCGGGACCGCCCGGCACCGCCGTCCCGCGGCCGCCCGATGCCCTCGCCGCCGGGCCGCGGACGCTCCCCGCGGTGCGGCTCCTCACCCGGCTCCGGTGTGCCCGCGCGGCCCACCGCGCCCTGCGCCGCCCGACGCCGCGCCGGGGCCGCCTCGCGTTCCCCGTCCGGTGCGCCGCCCGGCCGCCCGCTCGCCGGCATGGCCACCTCCCCGTATGAGTCGGCGCCACAAGGGTCGCCGCCGTAAGTCTCCGCGCCGCCAAAGGCGTTCGCGCCGCCGAAAATGCCCACGCCACGGTACGCGCCCGCGCCGCCGAAGGTGTCCCCGTACGCCTCCCCGTACGGAATCGCCGCGTCGTCCCGGGCCGCAGCGTGGTCCGCCGGCGGTTCGCCGTCGGCCGGCCCGGCCGGCGGCCCCGCCGGGACGAAGCCGGCCACGGCGGGCTGCTGCAGGGCGCCGCGCGGGTCCGGCACGGCGCCCAGCGGCGGCGTCCGGCCCGGCCCCCGTGCAGGGGACGCCGAGGGCGCGGCGGTCGGGGCCGACCGCCGCGATTCGTGGGAGGTGGGATGCTCCGTCACGCGTGGGATTCCATCCGTCCGGGGCTGCGCGTCCGACGCGCCGCGTTCCGGGCGCGCAGCCCGTACGGGACGCGCCCGACGCGCTGCGTTTCAGGCGCGTCGCAGGTGCAGAAAGAGCTGGATCTCGGGTGGTACGTCCGTGCTCGCCGGGGCGTATGCGTAGGCGTCCTCCCCGACGACGTCGAAGCCCGCGTCGTGCACGACCCGGCGCAGGTCGTCCCGCAGGTAACCCGATACCCGGATCGTGTTGCCCAGGAACGGGATCGGAAAGTCGTCCACGTCCGCCTCGACCATCGACAGGGCCATCAGCCCTCCGGGTCGTAGCAGATCATGCAGCAGGCCCAGTGCGTAAGGGATTTCCGCACGGGGCAGCATCAACAGCGAGAAATAAGCGGCCACACCGTCGAAGGAGCCGGGACCGCCGAGCCGGCCGCCCCGCAGATCGGCGATGTCCAGCCGGTGGAATTCGGCGCCCGGGGCGTTGTCCCGGGCCAGCTTGACCATGGAGGGGGAGAGATCGATACCGACCACGCGGTGCCCGGCCTCGGAGAGTTGACGGGCGGTCGGCAGGCCCGTACCGGACCCGACGTCCAGGACGCGGGCACCCGCGGGCAGGGCACCGGCCAGCCAGGCGCCCGAGGACAGCTGGGCCTCCTTGTGCGGAAAGGCGTCGTTGTAGCGGTCGCCGATAGCGTCGAACGCATCGGCCTGCCCGGCCCGGTCCAGCGCTAACCGGTTCAGGCCCTCGTACTCGTCGTAGCTCATCGCGCTCACGACCTCGCCCCTCCTGCGACCGCGGTCAAGTTCGTTTTCCCGTTCTGGAGTTGCGCCTGTGCAGTCTTGCGGAGGACGATCCTACGTTTGAAGACCCAGGGCGCAGCAAGGGGGCTCGGACCGGCTCCTCGCCCCGCGAGGAACAGCTTTGCCCAAAGGCGCACCTTTCCACGGTCCACCCCTTCATTCCCCCTCCGGGTACCCCGTTTCACTTCGCTCCCTCACGACTGCAAACTATCCGGTGCGCGGTCCCAGTCCTCCGGGAGCCGGGGAATCTCCCAGGCCGGATCGGGCCGCCAGTCCTCCCAGCCGTCCGAGTACGGTCCGCGCCAGGCCGAGATCTGTGCGATCGCGGCCCGCCCGGCGGACCGGACCTCCGCGGCCCGCGCGGCCGTCATCAGCCCGTCCCGCTGGGCCTGTGCGAATTCGTCCTCGTCCCGCCATTCCCAGTGCCGGTCCGGATAGACACAGATGTCGAGGAAATGGTCCTCGGAGTCAATTCCCCCTGACCAACGACGGCGCGGTTGCTCCAGGTTGACGTACCAGTTCTTGAACTGCCAGCCGTGCTCCCAGAACAGCCACACCGACCAGGGGTCGCCGGGCCGGGCGAGCTTGAGCACGCCGGTGCCGAACCAGTGGTCGTGGGCGGTCCGGCGCGGTGTGGTGTAGCGGGTGGCGAGCGGCTCGCGGTGCACCGGCGTGCCGTCTGCCAGCACCGGCTTGATGCATGCGGTCCCCGGCGCCATCCACACCGCCAGCAGCTCCTCGGTGTCCTGGACGACGGTCATCGGCCGGCAGATGTGGAAGCGCGCCGGATCGGCGTTGTCGCGGTAGCGCCACAGGATGTGGTCGCCCGGCGCCCAGCGGGCCGCCGCGCCGCCAGCCGTGTCCTGCCGCACCCCGGACGTCCCGCGCCCGCCGGCCGCCTCGCCTTCCGTCGTGTCCACCATGTCCGCTGTCATGGGCAGATTTTAGAGGTGCCGTGTGACGCCCGCCGTGACACGAGACGCAGCGGGCGTTACGGGCGCGGTAACGTACCTTGCTTGCGACGTTACGGGCGGGTCATGCTCACGGGTTCATGGTGAGGGGGCGTGGTCACGGGCGGGTCATGCGCAGCACGTCCAGCGCCTCGTCCAGTTGCTCCTCGGTGAGCAGCCCGCGCTCCACATACCCCTCGTCCAGGACCACCTGACGGATCGTCTTCCGCTCGGCGAGCGATTTCTTCGCCACCTTCGCCGCCTCTTCGTAGCCGAGGTACCTGTTCAGCGGAGTGACGACGGACGGCGACGATTCGGCGTATTCCCGGGCCCGTTCCGCATTGGCCGTGATGCCGTCGACCGTACGGTCCGCCAGCAGCCGCGCCACATTGCCCAGCAGCCGGATCGATTCGAGGACGTTCCGCGCGATCACCGGGAGCATCACATTGAGCTCGAAATTGCCGGCCGCGCCGGCCGCGGCCACCGTCGCGTCATTCCCGGTGACCTGAGCGGCGACCATCAGCACCGCCTCCGGAATCACCGGATTGACCTTCCCCGGCATGATCGACGAACCGGGCTGCAGATCCGGCAGGTTGATCTCGGCGAGCCCGGTGCGCGGCCCGGACGCCATCCACCGCAGGTCATTGGCGATCTTCGTCAGCCCGACGGCGATGGTGCGCAGCTGCCCGCTGGTCTCGACGAGGCCGTCCCGCGCGCCCTGTGCCTCGAAATGATTGCGCGCCTCGGTCAGCGGCAGCCCGGTCGCCCGGGCCACTTCCGCGATCACCGCGGCGGAGAATCCGGGCGGCGTATTGATGCCCGTCCCGACGGCCGTACCGCCCAGCGGGAGTTCCGCCAGCCGCGGCACCGCACTCCGCAGCCGCTCCACGCCGTACCGCACCTGGGCGGCATATCCCCCGAATTCCTGTCCCAGCGTCACCGGCGTGGCATCCATCAAATGCGTCCGCCCCGACTTCACGACGTCCGCGAATTCCTCCGCCTTGCGCTCGAACGCCGCCGCCAGATGCTCCAGCGCCGGAATCAGGTCGTTCAGCACCGCCGACGTGGCGGCGATGTGGATCGACGACGGAAACACGTCGTTCGACGACTGGCTCGCATTGACGTGGTCGTTCGGATGGACGTCCCGCCCCAGCCGTTCGCTCGCGAGGGTGGCGATGACCTCGTTGGTGTTCATGTTCGACGACGTCCCGGAGCCGGTCTGGAACACGTCGACCGGGAAATGCGCATCCCACTCGCCCCCGGCGACCGCCGCGGCCGCCTCCTGCACGGCCTCCGCGACGTCCTTCTCCACCACACCCAGCTCGGCGTTCACCTTGGCGGCCGCCCCCTTGATCCGCGCCAGCGCCTCGATGTGCGCCCGCTCCAGCCGCTGCCCGGAAACCGGGAAGTTCTCCACCGCCCGCTGCGTCTGCGCCCGCCACTTGGCGCCCGCGGGCACCCTGACCTCCCCCATCGAGTCACGCTCCACCCGGAACCCGCCACCGTCACCCACTGCACTCGTCTCACTCATACCTATGACAGTGCCCGGCGGAGGGGATCTGTTCCCGGCCCGACGCACTCCGCCCCGCCGGCGGTTCGCTCGGCGGGGCGGTGGTGTGCGGCAGGCCGGGGGAGGGCCGGACGGGTCAGGCCCCCCGGCGCACCGGTCGCGGTCCTCGGCTGCCGTCGGGCAGCCGCCGCATCAGGACGAGCGCACCGGAATGCTGGTGAAGGTCGGGGCCGGGGCCGGGTCCTGGAAGAAGTCGTTGCCCTTGTCGTCGACGACGATGAAGGCGGGGAAGTCCTCGACCTCGATCTTCCAGACGGCCTCCATGCCGAGTTCCTCGTATTCGAGGACCTCGACCTTCTTGATGCAGTCCTGGGCCAGGCGGGCGGCCGGGCCGCCGATGGAGCCGAGGTAGAAACCGCCGTGGGCGGCGCAGGCGTCGGTGACCTGCTGGGAGCGGTTGCCCTTGGCCAGCATGATCTTGGAGCCGCCGGCGGCCTGGAACTGCTCGACGTAGGCGTCCATCCGGCCCGCGGTCGTCGGGCCGAACGAGCCGGAGGCGTAGCCCTCGGGGGTCTTGGCCGGGCCCGCGTAGTAGACCGGGTGGTTCTTGAGGTACTCCGGCATCTCCTCGCCGGCGTCCAGCCGCTCCTTGATCTTGGCGTGCGCGATGTCGCGGGCCACGACCAGCGTGCCGGTGAGCGAGAGGCGGGTCTTGACCGGGTGCTTGGTCAGCTCGGCGAGGACCTCGTCCATCGGGCGGTTGAGGTCGATGGCGACCGCGTCGAGGTCGGGGCCCGCGCCCTTGGTGAGCTCGGCGTCGGTGGTGTCCGGCAGGAAGCGGGCCGGGTCGGTCTCCAGCTGCTCCAGGAAGACGCCCTCGGCGGTGATCTTGGCGACGGCCTGACGGTCGGCGGAGCAGGAGACGGCGATGGCCACCGGGCAGGACGCGCCGTGGCGGGGCAGGCGGACCACGCGGACGTCATGGCAGAAGTACTTGCCGCCGAACTGCGCGCCGATGCCGATCTTCTGCGTCAGCTCGAAGACCTTCTCCTCCAGCTCCTTGTCGCGGAAGCCGTGACCGGTGGGGGAGCCCTCGGTGGGCAGCTCGTCCAGGTAGTGCGCGGAGGCGTACTTGGCCGTCTTCAGGGCGTACTCGGCCGAGGTGCCGCCGACGACGATCGCGAGGTGGTACGGCGGGCAGGCGGCCGTACCGAGCGAGCGGATCTTCTGCTCCAGGAACTTCATCATGGAGGCCTCGTTGAGGACCGCCTTGGTCTCCTGGTAGAGGAACGACTTGTTGGCGCTGCCGCCGCCCTTGGCCATGAAGAGGAACTTGTAGGCGTCGCCGTCGGTCGCGTACAGCTCGATCTGCGCCGGGAGGTTGGAGCCGGTGTTCTTCTCCTCCCACATGGTCAGCGGGGCCATCTGCGAGTAGCGCAGGTTCAGCCGGGTGTACGCGTCGTAGATGCCGCGGGAGAGCGCTTCGGCGTCGCCGCCCTCGGTGAGGACGTGCTGGCCGCGCTTGCCCATCACGATCGCGGTGCCGGTGTCCTGGCACATGGGCAGCACGCCGGCGGCCGCGATGTTGGCGTTCTTCAGCAGGTCGAGGGCGACGAACTTGTCGTTGGCCGAGGCCTCGGGGTCGTCGATGATCTTCCGGAGCTGTCCGAGGTGCTCGGGGCGCAGGTAGTGCTGGATGTCGTGGATCGCCGCTTCCGCCAGCTTGCGCAGCGCCTCCGGCTCGACCTTGAGGAACGTCCGGCCGTCGGCCTCGACGGTGCTGACACCTTCCGAGGTGACGAGGCGGTAGGGGGTGGTGTCTTCGCCGGTCGGGAGCAGGTCGGTGTAGGCGAATTCCGGCATCTCGGGGTCAATCCTTACTCGGAGGGTTCTGGCTGGCTTCTACGGCAGCGCCCCAACAGCGTAGAACCCCGGCACACCGGTGCGGCTGTGAGGTAGGGCTCAGTCGGCGGGTGGCTCCGGTTCGGACCGGGGCCGGGCTTCGGTGGGGCTCCGGTTCGGGCGGATGTGCGGTCCGTCGACGCGATCCCTGGTCGCGATCTATCGCGTTTCGGTACGCTGTGGCCGTGGATGCAGACAACGGGGGACGACTGGGTCCCGAGACGCCGCAGACGGTGGACCTGACCAAGGCCGCGACCGAACCTGCGACCAGGCCCGCGGGCGCGCCCGTGGCCGAGGCCGACATCCGGGCGTCCGACGCGGACCGCGACCGGATCGCCGGGATACTCCGGGAGGCGCTGGCCGAGGGCCGCCTCGATCCCGAGGAGCACGCCGAGCGGATCGACACGGTCTACCGCGCCAAGACCCTGGGCGAGTTGGATCCGGTCGTCCGCGACCTGCCGGTGGCCGGCGGCGGGGCGGAGCCGGCGCCGGGCGCGGCGGCGACCGAGTACGGCACCGGGGCACCGCTCCCGGACCAGAACCTCGTCGCGATCTTCAGCGCCGCGAGCCGCAAGGGGCGTTGGCACGTCCCGGCGCGGATCAACGCCGTCGCGATCTTCGGTTCCGTCGAGATCGACCTGACCGAGGCGGTCTTCCCGCAGCAGCAGGTCCAGATCAATGTGACCTCCCTCTTCGGGAGCGTGGAGATCCGGGTGCCGGAGAACGTCACGCTGCGCAGCAGCGGCTCCGGCATCCTGGGCGCCTTCGAGATCGACACCCACGAGGCGGCGGACGGCAACGCCCCGCAGATCCAGGTCAACGGCTTCGCCGTACTGGGCAGCGTGGAGGCCCGGCCCAAGCGCGGGGCGCTGATCGGCGACCTGCGCGACCGGCTGCGCGACAACCACCGCGAACTGCGCCGGCAACTGCGCGACGAGCACCGCGAGCGGCACGAGCGGATACACCTGGAACACCGCGAGCGGCACGAGCGGCTGCGCCTGGAGAAGCGGGAGCGCCGGGACCGCTTCCGCAGGCGCTTCGACGACCGCCGGTGACGCGCCTCCGCGGGTGCGGTGCGACTTTTCGCCTTGTCGCGTGATCTCGTTACCGCACGATCGCCACGGTGTGCATAAGCGTGCGCACAGCGGGTAGGGCTGGTGCATCGTCTCTCGTACGGCTGCGGGGTGCGGAAAAAGGCCGTGCGCAGCGAGACGGGCAAGGGTGATTTCTCTCGCCGAAGCCGTCGTCAGGAGTAGACCGTGCTGCTACCGCATCAGCCCCTGCAGGATGCCGCTGTCGTTCCGTCCCCGCGAGTGCCTGCGCGCGATGAGGCCGGTCCCTGGCATTCCGAGGCGGTGTGCCGCCGGGACGAGGCCGGGCTGTTCTTCGCCCCGTCCAAGGAGCCGACCGCCGCGCGGCTGGCCAGGGAAGAAGCCGCGAAGCGGGTCTGTGCCCGCTGTCCGGTGATGGTCGAGTGCCGGGAGCACGCGCTGCTCCAGCCGGAGCCGTACGGCGTCTGGGGCGGGCTCACCGCGGCCGAGCGCAGGGTCGTGCTGACCCGGCGCCGGCGCCGGGAGTCCGAACTGCAGCGTGCGGCCCATATGCCCGCGGCCGGCTGAACCGACCGCGCGTATGGGCCACTTCGCCCCCGCCGGAGCCTCTCCGGCGGGGGCGAAGTGCGTCCGCGGCCGTCGCTGTGGGAGCCGTCAGCTCGGGCGCTCGAAGTCCACCGAGCTGTACGCGCGCAGCTTCGACAGCCGGTGCTGGGAGTCGATCTGCCGGATCGTGCCGGACTTGGACCGCATCACCAGGGACTGGGTGTAGGCGGTCTCGGCGCGGTAGCGCACGCCGCGCAGCAGCTCGCCGTCGGTGATGCCGGTGGCGACGAAGAAGACGTTGTCGCCGCTGACCAGGTCGTCGATCTCCAGGACCTTGTCCAGGTCGTGGCCGGCGTCCAGGGCGCGCTGCCGCTCCTCGTCGTCCTTGGGCCACAGCTTGGCCTGCAGCGTGCCGCCCAGACACTTCATGGCACAGGCCGTGATGATGCCCTCGGGCGTACCGCCGATGCCCAGCAGCAGGTCGACGCCGGTGCCCTCACGCGCCGCCATGATCGCGCCCGCGACGTCGCCGTCGGCGATGAACTTGATCCGGGCGCCCGCCTCCCGGACCTCCTTGACCAGGCCCTCGTGACGCGGCCGGTCCAGGATCACCACGGTGACGTCCTCGACCGCGGACTTCTTCGCCTTGGCGATCCGCTTGATGTTCACGGCCACCGGGGCGGTGATGTCGACGAAGTCCGCCGCCTCCGGGCCGGTGGCGAGCTTGTCCATGTAGAAGACCGCGGAGGGGTCGAACATCGACCCGCGCTCGGCGACCGCCATCACGGAGACCGCGTTGGCCATGCCCTTGGCCGTCAGCGTCGTACCGTCCACCGGGTCCACGGCCACGTCGCACTCCGGGCCGGTCCCGTCCCCGACGCGTTCGCCGTTGTAGAGCATCGGGGCGTGGTCCTTCTCGCCTTCCCCGATGACGACGACCCCGTTCATGGACACCGTGTGGATCAGGGCGCGCATGGCCTTGACCGCCGCGCCGTCCGCGCCGTTCTTGTCACCTCGCCCCACCCAGCGGCCCGACGCCATGGCACCGGCCTCGGTGACCCGGACGAGCTCCAGGGCGAGGTTGCGGTCGGGGGCCTCGGGGCTGACCTCAAGTTGGGACGGGAGATGATGCTCGGTCATCGAGCGCACCTTTCTGTACGGCGACGGCCGTGGAGGAGTGAGGGTGGCTGTGCGGGGGCGCGGGGGTCTCCCCCAGAGGTTCACAGTATCCGCACGTCACGAAAATGAGCAGGGGGCCCTTCGCATGAGCGGCCGACCGGGCGAACTTCGGCGCGGCGTTTGCGCAGGTGACGGGCGTCACCGGGGGGCCTGTCAGGGGCGGCGCCGGGATGGGGGACCATAGGGGCGTGGCAGGTATGCGAGGCAGGCAAACGGTGCGGGACATGGTCCTGTCGCTGGCAGTGATCGGCGTCCTGGTCGGGGCGATCTACATCTTCATCCCGCACGACGAGAGCGCGGACGCGGCGAAGAGCGCGGTGAAGGCCGTCGACTACCGCGTCGAGCTGATCACCGCCCGGCGGGCGGCGCCCTATCCGGTCGCCGCACCCCAGGGGCTCCCCAAGACCTGGCGCGCCACCTCCGTCTCCTACAAGGCGAGCGACGACGGCAAGGGCGGCGCCTGGCACCTGGGCCTGCTCGACCCGGAGGAGCAGTACGCGGCGGTCGAGCAGAGTGACGCGCCGGCGCGGAAGTTCATCCAGGAGGTCACGCTCGGCGCCACCAAGACCGCGGGCAAGCAGGCCGTCGGCAGCAAGAAGTGGGAGCGCTACGAGGGCGACAAGTACCGGGCGCTGGTCCGCGAGGAGAAGGGCGTGACCACGGTCGTCACCGGCACCGCGCCGTACGGACGGCTGGCGGACCTGGCGGCCGCGCTGGTGGCGAAGTAGGGCTGACGGACCGACGGAGCGAACCGCCACGGGCCGCCGCGACGCGGCCGCGACATGCGAAGGGGCCGCCGCACCCGGGCTGGGTGCGGCGGCCCCTTCGTGTGTTGTCCGCGAGTGTCAGACGGTGCTGACGGCCTCGTCGAAGTCCAGGCGCGGCGAGCGCGGGAAGAAGGCGTCCGGGCCCGGCTTGCCGAGGTTGATGACCAGGAACGACTTCTGCTTGCCGTCGCCGAAGAACTCCTTGTCGATGCCGGTGAAGTCGAAGCCGGTCATCGGGCCGGCGGCCAGGCCGGCGGCGCGGATTCCGACGATGAAGTAGCCGGCCTGCAGGGTGGCGTTCTGGGTACCGGCGACCTCGCGGACGGCGGCCTCGGCGAAGAAGGTGTCCTTGATGCCGGGGGCGTGCGGGAAGAGCTCCGGCAGCTTCTCGTGGAAGTCCAGGTCCACCGAGAGGATCGCGGTCAGCGGCGCGGTCAGGGTCTTCGGGCCGTTGGCGCCCATGGCGTGGTTGACCAGGCGCTGCCGGGCCTCGGGGGAGCGGACCAGGGTTATCCGCAGCGGCGACTGGTTGAAGGCGGTCGGGCCGAACTTCACCAGGTCGTAGATCGCCTGGACCTGCTCGTCCGTCACCGGCTCGTCCGTGAACGTGTTGGCCGTCTGGGCCTCACGGAACAGGAGGTCCTGGGCGGCGGGGTCAAGGGCGAGAGACATAAAGGGCACCTCGGTGGTCAGCTCGGTGTTCAAACGGGTCTGCGGCAGCCGCCGCGGGTGCGGCGAGTACCACGATGCGGATACCGCGGTCCACATACTGCACGGTTCTCCGTGCTCTCCACTGTAAAGCGAATAGATTAATGTTCAACTAAATCGAGGGCGTTGTGAGCCGTTTCACATGATTCACGTGGAGTGGGAAGTGGGTGTGCTGCCGTGACGCCCGATCTGCGGGCGGCTCGGTGCTCGTGTTCGCTGCTCGTGGCTCGCGCCCGGCCTGCTGGGCCCGCCGCGCCTACCGCTCCTCCGCCAGCGCCGCGTCCAGCCGGGCCCTTGCCCCGTCCAGCCAGCGGCGGCACACCTTCGCCAGCGCCTCGCCGCGCTCCCACAGCGCCAGCGACTCCTCCAGGGTCGTACCGCCCGCCTCCAGGCTGCGGACGACCTCGATCAGCTCGTCCCGCGCCTGTTCGTAGCCGAGCGTGGAGTCCACCGGGGGCAGCGCATCCGCCGCCCCGGGCGCGCCCGGCTCCGCTCCGGCGGCGTCCGGACCCGGCTCCGCGGCGGGCTCCGCGCTCTCCGCGGCCCGCGCGCCGGTGTCCGCGCCGGCCGCCGGGCCCTGCTCCGTCTCCGCCACGCCGTCCGTCTCCCGCTCCGTCTTCGCCTGCGCCTTCGCCTTCGCCATGTCTCCCACCCTATTCGGGGCCACCGACAGCGCCCTGGACGCCGCCGACCCGTACCCGGAACTCGCCCGCGGACACCCGGGCCCGCAGCTCCTCGCCGGTCTCGACCTCCGCGGGGGAGCGCACCGCCGCCCCGTCCGCCTTCTGGAGCACCGCGTAGCCGCGCTCCAGCGTCGCCCTGGGGGAGAGCGCGACCACCCGCGCGAGGGTGTGCGTCAGCTCCGAGTCGGCCCGGTCCAGCAGATGCCCCAGCGTCCGCCGGCCGCGCTCCATCAGGGCCGTGACCTGCTCCTCGCGCTCCTCCACCATCCGCTGCGGACGCTCTATGCACGGCCGCCGCAGCGCCGCCGCCAGCCCCCGCTCCTCCCGCTGCAGGAAGCCCTCGACCGCGCGCAGCGCCCGGTCCCGCAGCTGCTGCACCCGGGCCAGCTCCTCGCCCACGTCCGGCACCACCTTCTTCGCCGCGTCCGTCGGCGTCGAGGCGCGCAGATCGGCCACCAGGTCCAGCAGCGGGGTGTCCGGCTCATGCCCGATCGCCGAGACGACCGGCGTCGCCGCCGCGCTCACCGCCCGCACCAACTGCTCGTCGGAGAACGGCAGCAGGTCCTCCACGCTGCCGCCGCCGCGGGCCACGATGATCACGTCCACCTCGGGCAGCGCGTCCAGCTCCTGCACCGCCGCGATCACCTGCGGTACGGCATGCACGCCCTGCACGGGTACGTTGCGCACCTCGAAGCGGACGGCCGGCCAGCGGTGCCGGGCGTTCTCCAGCACGTCCCGCTCCGCGGCGCTGGCCCGCCCGCAGACCAGCCCGATCAGCTGCGGCAGGAACGGCAGCGGCTTCTTGCGGTCGGCCGCGAACAGCCCCTCCGCCGCCAGCGACTTCTTCAGCTGCTCCAGCCGCGCGAGCAGCTCACCGACCCCGACCGGCCGGATCTCCGCGGCCCGCAGCGACAGTTGACCGCGCGGGGCGTACCACTCCGGTTTGGCGTGCACCACCACCCGGGCGCCCTCGCTGATCACGTCCGCGACCTTGTCGAAGACCTGGCGGTAGCACGTCACGCTCAGCGAGATGTCGTGGGACGGATCGCGCAGCGTCAGGAAGACCACCCCGGCGCCGGGGCGGCGGGAGAGCTGGGTGATCTGCCCCTCGACCCAGACCGCGCCGAGCCGGTCGATCCAGCCGCCGATGAGCCGGGACACCTCGCCGACCGGGATCGGCGTTTCGGGGGACGTGGAGACAGCCATACGAGCGAGCGTAGCGGCGGCCACCGACAGCGCCGGCCGCCTCGCCCTCGGCCCCTCCCGCCACGCCCGGGGTTCCCGCCCCGCCTCAGCCCTCCGCCGTGCCCCGGGTTCCCGCCCGCCTCAGTCCCCCGCGGTGCCCTCGGTTCCGGCCTCGTGCTCGGTCACCGCCCCACCGGCCCGCGACCGCCGTCCGTGGCGCACCGCCAGCGCGACCAGCCCCACCAGCAGCCAGCAGCCGCCCACGACCTGCGCCGTCGGCGCCGCCGCCACCAGCACCGCGGCCACCACCGCGAGCCCCAGCAACGGCACCACCACATGCCGCAGCACGCCCGGCACCCCGGCCCGCTCCCGCGCCCGGAAGCGGAACCAGCCGATCACCGAGGCGTGCAGCAGCCCGAAGGCGGTCAGCGCCCCCACGTTCACGATCGACGACAGCTGGTCCAGCCCGTCGTCCCGGCGCGCCGCCCACACCGCCGCCACCAGCGTCACCACGGCCGCGGCCAGCAGCGCCCGGCGCGGCACCCCGCGGCGGGCGTCCACCCCGGCCATCGCCCCCGGCAGCCGCCGGTCCCGGGCCATCGCGAACAGCAGCCGCCCGGCCGCCGCCTGCCCCGCCAGCGCCGCGAACGCCGCCCCGAGCGCCTTGCCGGCCGCCACCAGCTTCCCCAGCCACGGCCCGACGGCCGCATCCGCCGTCGCGTAGAAGGCGCCGCCCTGCTCACCCGGTTCGGCCGCCAGTTCGGCCGCGGACATCGGGGCGAGCAGCGCCGCGAGATACGTCTGCACGGCGAACAGCACCCCCGCCACCACCAGACAGCTCAGCACCGCCCGCGCCACCCGCGACGCTCCGCCCGCCGACTCCTCCGCGAACGACGCGACCGCGTCGAAGCCCAGGAAGGACAGCACCGCGACCGACACCGCCGAGAGCACCGCGAGCGGGGCGAACCCGCCCTCACCGGTGAACGGCTCGCTCCAGCCCCGCTCCGCCCCCGCCGAGACCAGCACGTACAGCGCCGCGCCGACGAAGACCAGCAGCACCGCGAGCTCCATGGCCAGCACCACGAAGCCGACCACCGCCGCGGTCCGCACGCCCCACAGGTTCAGCAGCGTCGTCACCACCACGGCCAGCGCCGTCCACACCCACTGGTGCACCGCCGGCACCAGGGCGTGCAGCGCGATCCCGGAGAACAGATACGCCACCGCCGGGATCAGCAGATAGTCCAGCATCGCCATCCACCCGGCGACGAACCCCGCGCCGTCACCCAGCCCCACCCGGGCGTAGGTGTAGACCGACCCGGCCCCCGGCGCGACCCGCACCATCTGGGCGTACGCGTACGCCGTGCACGCCATCGCGACCGTCGCCACGCCGTAGACCACGGTGATCGCGCCGTGCGACTTCGCCTGCAGGGTGCCGAAGATCCCCACCGGCGCCATCGGGGCGATGAACAGCAGCCCGTAGACCACCAGGTCCCGGAACGTCAGAGTCCGCCGCAGCGCCCCCGGCCCCGCGCCCGCGGCCGCCCCGGCCCGCCCCGCCGACTCCATCCGTGCCTCCTCGGTCGTTCCGGCCTCCCAGTCTGGGTCAACGGCCGATCTCCGGGCGCCGGGCAAGGCCCTTACGATGGGACGCATGTCTGCACTTCCCGGCCAGTCCGCCGGCCGCAAGGTCCTGCTCGCCGCCCCCCGTGGCTACTGCGCGGGCGTGGACCGCGCCGTGATCGCCGTCGAGAAAGCGCTGGAGCAGTACGGCGCGCCCGTCTACGTACGCCACGAGATCGTGCACAACAAGTACGTCGTGAAGACCCTGGAGAAGAAGGGCGCGATCTTCGTCGAGCGCACGGAGGAGGTCCCGCCGGGCAACATCGTGATGTTCTCCGCGCACGGCGTCGCCCCCGTCGTCCACGAGGAGGCCAAGCAGGGCCGCCTCGCCACCATCGACGCGACCTGCCCCCTGGTGACCAAGGTCCACAAGGAAGCCGTCCGCTACGCCCAGGAGGACTACGACATCCTCCTGATCGGCCACGAGGGCCACGAGGAGGTCATCGGCACCTCCGGTGAGGCCCCCGACCACATCCAGCTCGTCGACGGCCCCGGGGACGTCGACAAGGTCGAGGTCCGCGACGAGTCGAAGGTGGTCTGGCTGTCCCAGACGACCCTCTCCGTCGACGAGACCATGGAGACCGTCGACGCCCTGAAGACGAAGTTCCCCGGGCTCGTCTCCCCGCCCAGCGACGACATCTGCTACGCCACCCAGAACCGCCAGCTCGCCGTGAAGCAGATGGGTGCCGAGGCCGAGCTGGTCATCGTGGTCGGCTCCCGCAACTCCTCCAACTCCAAGCGGCTGGTCGAGGTCGCCAAGCTCGCCGGCTCCCGCGAGGCCTACCTCGTGGACTTCGCCAGCGAGATCGACGAGGCCTGGCTGGAGGGCGTCACCACGGTCGGCGTCACCTCCGGCGCCTCCGTCCCCGAGGTCCTGGTCGAGCAGGTCCTGGACTGGCTCGCCGAGCGCGGCTACGGCGACGTCGAGCTCGTCAAGGCGGCCGAGGAGTCCATCACCTTCTCGCTGCCCAAGGAGCTCCGCCGCGATCTGCGCGCCGAGGCCAGGACGGCGGCCGAGGACACCGACGCCTGACCCCCCCGGGCCGACGACGAGCGCGGGCCCGGCGGACGAGACTGCCGCCGGATCCGCGTTCCCTGGGCGGCCCGGCCCGTCCGCGCCTAGCCTTTTCCCCATGAGGGTCTTCGGTGTGGACATCGGCGGATCGGGCATCAAGGGCGCCCCGGTGGATCTCGAACGCGGCGAACTCACCGCCGAGCGCCACAAGGTCCTGACCCCGCATCCGGCCACCCCGGACGGCGTCGCCGACTGCGTCCGCGAGGTGGTCGCGCACTTCGGATGGACCGGCCCGGTCGGCGCGACCTTCCCCGGGGTGGTCACCGGCGGCATCACCCGCACCGCCGCCAATGTCGACAAACGATGGATCGGCACCGACGCCGCCGCCCTGCTCACCGAACGGCTCGGCGGCGAGGCCGGCGGCTGCCCGGTCACCCTCCTCAACGACGCGGACGCGGCCGGCCTGGCCGAGATGCGCTACGGCGCCGGCCGCGGCCGGACCGGCACCGTCCTCGTCCTCACCCTCGGCACCGGCATCGGCAGCGCCCTCTTCACCGACGGCCGGCTCGTCGCCAATACGGAGCTCGGCCACCTCGAACTGCACGGCCACGACGCCGAGAAACGCGCCTCCACCAAGGTCAAGGAGGACGAGGGCCTCAGCTGGCAGCGCTGGGCGCACCGGGTCCAGAAGTACCTCGCCCATGTGGAGATGCTGTTCTCGCCCGAGCTGTTCGTGATCGGCGGCGGGGTGAGCCGCAAGGCCGAGAAGTTCCTGCCCCTGATCGAGGGCATCAAGGCCGAGATCGTGCCGGCTCAGCTTCAGAACAACGCGGGGATCGTGGGGGCTGCGATGGCCGCGTACGCCGCTCGGGTTGGCGCGCCACCTGCCGGGGCCGTGTCCCCGGCCGGTCCCGGCCGGCCTTCCGCGCCGCCGCCCGGTCCACCGGCCCGGACTCCCCGCTCCGCGGTCGAGTCACCGGTCGGCTGGCCCGACGCCGCGCGATGACCGCGGCCCGCCGGACGACCGCGATCAGCGCACAGACCAGCGTGCCGGCGTAGAGCCAGGCCGCGTTCAGCGCCAATACGGTGAAGACGCCCATCAGCAGCCCGCCGAAACCGTCCCCGCCGCGGTGGATCGGCACCGCACCGAGCGTGAACGCGATCGGCAGCGTGACCGGCGCGCAGATCAGGTCGTACGGCCGCACCCACACCGCCGCACCCACGCCCACCAGCACGAAGAACACGCCGTACGGGGTCTGCGCGCCGCCCAGCAGCAGCTGGTCCAGGCAGGCGAAGGCGAGCAGCGCGAGCGTCGCCAGCAGCCAGCAGCCCAGCCCGGTGAGCTTGGCCGCGGGCATCCGGCGCCGCAGGTTCCCCGGCGCCGCGGGCAGCGGAGGCTGCGGGCGGGCCCGGTAGACGGCCGAGGATTCCGCGCCCACCGGGGGCGGCACGGCCGCCCGCTCACCAAAGGCCGCCGCCACGGCCGAGGTGGTCGGGCCCCGGGCGGCCCACGCCTGCGCCGGACCCCGGGCCGCGGCGCGTACGGGCGCGGGCGCGGCGATCGGGACGGACGCGAAGCCGGAGGCCCGCATCGCGGAGAGGAAGTCGTCGTCGGGGTCGGGGGCCACGGCCTCCGCCGGGCGTGGGAGCCGGGCGTCCTGGTCCGCGGCCGGACGTCCGGACCACGGCGGGCCGTGCTGGGGGGTACGCGCTTCGTGTTGCTCCACTCGCCAACGGTAGGCCGCTAAGTGGTATTAACCGGTTACGGGACACGCGCTTTGGCCGAGCTTGGGACTGCGTTCGATCCGCGTGGGTGCGGGGCGTACACAGGGCCGGGGGCGCGGCGGCCGGGCGCCGGCCCGGGTCGACCGGGGACGCGGGGGTCGGGGCGCCGGCCGGGCCTGGGGCGGCCGGGCGCCGCCGCCCGCCCCGTAGACTGGTGGATCGGCCCCTCACGAGGCCGCTGCCCACCCCACCACTCTCCCTTCGGAAGTCGAGTCGCCACCGTGTCGCTCACGATCGGAATCGTCGGTCTGCCGAATGTCGGCAAGTCGACCCTGTTCAACGCCCTGACCAAGAACGACGTGCTGGCGGCCAACTACCCGTTCGCCACCATCGAGCCGAACGTCGGTGTCGTCGGCGTCCCCGACCCCCGCCTGGCCAAGCTCGCCGAGATCTTCGCCTCCCAGAAGATCCTCCCGGCCACCGTCGACTTCGTCGACATCGCCGGCATCGTCCGCGGCGCCTCCGAGGGCGAGGGCCTGGGCAACAAGTTCCTCGCGAACATCCGCGAGTCCGACGCGATCTGCCAGGTCATCCGCGCCTTCAAGGACGAGAACGTCGTCCACGTCGACGGCAAGGTCTCGCCCAAGGACGACATCGAGACGATCAACACCGAGCTGATCCTCGCCGACCTCCAGACCATCGAGAAGGTCCTGCCGCGGCTGGCGAAGGAATCGCGGATCAAGAAGGACGTGGCCCCCAAGGTCAAGGCCGTCGAGGAGGCCAAGGCCATCCTGGAGAAGGGCGACACCCTCTTCGCCCACGGCATCGTCCAGGGCAGCGAGCGCAACGAGCTCCTCCACGACCTCCACCTCCTCACCACCAAGCCGTTCCTCTACGTCTTCAACGTCGACGAGGACGAGCTGACCGACGAGGACTTCAAGAACGAGCAGCGCGCCCTGGTCGCCCCCGCCGAGGCGATCTTCCTCAACGCCAAGCTGGAGGCCGACCTCGCCGAACTGGACGAGGACGAGGCCCTTGAACTCCTCCAGTCCGTCGGCCAGGAAGAGCCCGGCCTCGCCACCCTCGCCCACGTCGGCTTCCGCACCCTCGGCCTGCAGACCTACCTGACGGCCGGCCCCAAGGAAACCCGCGCCTGGACCATCAAGCAGGGTGCCACCGCCCCCGAGGCCGCCGGCGTCATCCACACCGACTTCCAGAAGGGCTTCATCAAGGCCGAGGTCATCTCCTTCGCCGACCTGGTGGAGACCGGCTCGGTAGCCGACGCCCGCTCCGCGGGCAAGGCCCGCATGGAGGGCAAGGACTATGTGATGCAGGACGGGGACGTGGTGGAGTTCCGGTTCAACGTGTAGCGCCTGCCACCGCATCGACCTGGTGATGCGGAAAATATGCAGCTCAAGCGGGGTCGGCTCCCTTCGGGGGCGGCCCCGCCGGCGTGCCGGTCGCGGGTGGGTGCGGCGAGGCCATCCAGCCGAGTGAGCGCTCGACCGCCCGCTTCCAGTTCTCGTACTCCGCCTCGCGTCGCGCGGGGGCCATGTCCGGCAGCCACTGGGCGGCCCGGTGCCAGTTGCGGCGCAGGACCTCCAGGTCGGGCCAGTAACCGGCGGCGAGTCCGGCGGCGTAGGCGGCGCCCAGGGAGACCGTCTCGACGGCCATGGGGCGCACCACGGGCACGTCGAGCACATCGGCCAGGAACTGCATGAGCAGGTTGTCCGACGTCATACCGCCGTCCACCTTGAGCACCTTCAGCGCCAGCGAGGAGTCGGCGTTCATGGCGTCGACCACCTCCCGGGTCTGCCAGCCGGTGGCCTCCAGCACGGCCCGGGCCAGGTGCCCCTTGGTGATGTACGAGGTCAGGCCGACGATGACCCCGCGGGCGTCGCTGCGCCAGTGCGGCGCGTACAGGCCGGAGAACGCCGGGACGATGTAGCAGCCGCCGTTGTTCTCGACGGTGCGCGCGAGCGTCTCGATCTCGGGGGCGCTGCTGATCAGCCCCAGCCGGTCACGGAACCACTGGACCAGCGCGCCGGTGACCGCGATCGGGCCTTCGAGCGCGTAGACCGCGGGCTGGTCCTCGATCTTGTAGGCGACGGTGGTGAGCAGTCCGTGCCGGGACCGTACGACGTCGGTGCCGGTGTTGAGCAGCAGGAAACTGCCGGTCCCGTAGGTGCACTTCGCCTCGCCGGGGGTGAAACAGGTCTGTCCGAAGAGCGCCGCCTGCTGGTCACCGAGTGCCGCGGCGATACGGACGCCCGGGATGACGGAACGCGCGGTTCCGTAGGTCTCGGCCGAGGCATGGATCTCCGGGAGCATCGGCCGGGGAACCCCGAAGAACTCCAGCAGCTCCTCGTCCCAGTCGAGGGTGCTGATGTTCATGAGCATGGTGCGGCTGGCGTTGGTGACATCGGTGATGTGCATACCGCCGGCCGGCCCGCCGGTGAGGTTCCAGATCAGCCAGCTCTCGATCGTGCCGAACAGCACCTCGCCGTCCTCGGCGCGCTGCCGCAGCCCGTCGACGTGGTCGAACAGCCAGCGGATCCGGGGAGCCGAGAAGTACGTGGAAGGGGCCAGGCAGCAGCGCCGGAGGAAGAACTCGTCCCCCGGCCGGCTCCTGAGGTCCTCGACCAGCGGAGCCGTACGGGTGTCCTGCCAGACGATCGCCCTGCCCAGCGGGGTGCCCGTACGCGGGTCCCACAGCACGGTCGTCTCGCGCTGGTTGGCGATCCCGATGGCGGCGACCTCCTCGGGGCGCACATCGGCGTCGGAGAGCGCCTGCGGCACCACGCGCTGCAGGGTGTGCCAGATCTCGACGGCGTCGTGCTCGACCCATCCGGGACGGGGGAAGTGCTGCTGGTGCTCCCGCTGGGCGACCGACACCAGCCGCCCCTGATGGTCGAACAGGATGCATCGGGTGGAGGTGGTGCCCTGGTCGATGGACATCACATACCGCTCAACCATGATCAGCCTTCCGTTGCGGGGCATGAGGCGGCGGGACTCACCAGCGGGCGGCCCCCAGATCTCGGGAGATCGCCTGGGCGGCGTGCCGGACCTGGCTGACCAGGGCCGACTGCGGGACCCCTTTGGAGTCGCAGATCCGCTCGACCGTGCCCGAAACGCCGATCGCGCCGACCACGAGGCCACCGTGGCCCCGGATCGGCGCGGCGACGCCGGCGTCCCCCATGAGCATCTCTTGTACTTCGGCCCCCCACCCCAGCTCCCGGACCTCCGTGAGCGCCCGGGTGAGGCGCCCCGGGTCGACCAGGGTGTGCCGGGTGTACGCCTCCAGCCCGGCCTCCACGGCCGTCTCCAGGGCCACGCTGCCGAACGCCAGCAGCACCTTGCCGAGCGAGGAGGCGTGCAGGGGCAGCAGCGCACCCACATCCAGCGTCTGGAGAGTGTCGTCGGGGCGGAAGACGTGGTGGACGATGAGCACCTTGCCCTCCAGGGGCGCGCCCAGGCGGACTGCCTCCCCACTGCGGGCGGCCAGGGCGTCGGCCCAGTTGATGGAGCGGGACCGCAGCTCGTTCACGTCGAGGTAGCTGGTGCCCAGGTGCAGCAGGGCCGCCCCGAGCTGGTACTTTCCGGTCGCCGGGTCCTGCTCGACGAAGTCGATGTTCTGCAGGGTGCGCAGAATGCCGTGGGTGGTGCCCTTCGCCAGCCCGAGCGACGCGGCCACCTCACCGAGCCCGAGCCGACGGGGCCCGCTGGCGAGCAGACGCAGGATCGCCGCCGCCCGTTCGATCGACTGGACCGGGCCGGCCATGAGGCAATCGTAGTCCCGCGGTCGGCGTCTGCCGGGGTGGGCGGCCCTCCGCAGGCGAGCGTTCGGTAATGCCGACCGCTGTTCATTGACCCCCTCCGTCGTGCCCCCATAGCGTCCCCTCAAGCCCGGCATTCCGGCCGGCAGAGGCTTCGGAGGAGGCGACATGACGGCACAGCTTGACGCAGTGGTTCGGGAGGCGGCCGAACATGTCTTTCCGCTGCCGCACATCCCCGAGGCCGTCTCGGTCGTACGCCGGCGGGTGCGTACGGTCCTGGCCGACTGGAACGTGGCCCCGGACCTCGCCGATGACGCGCTCCTCGTGATCTCGGAGCTCACCACCAACGCGGTCGTCCACGCCCTGCCGCCGGCGGTGCTGCGACTGACGCGGGTCGCCGACGGGCGCGACGCCCTGCGCGTCGAGGTGACCGACGCCGGGCCCGCGGCGACGGACGACCGGCCGGCCGCGGAGCCCTGCCCGGGCGAGCACGGGCGCGGGCTCGGCATCGTCACCGCCCTGGCGGCCGACTGCGGCACCCGGGTCCACGCGGGCGGCATCACCTGGTGGGCGGAACTCCTCGCCGGGTGAGCGGCGCGGGCCTGTCGGCTGTGCGGCCCGTTAGTTGTGTGTGCCCCGTTAGCCGTGTGTGCCTGTTAGCCGTGCGTGCCTTGTCAGGCCAGGCGGTCCGTTAGCCGTGCGTGCCCGTTAGTCGTGCGGCTCCGTCCGGACGGGCCGGCGCACGCACTACGACGGTCGCCGTCACCCGCACCGGCCCCCGGTCACCGGCCCCCGGTCACCGGTCGCCGGTCACCGGGCGAGGAGGGTCCGGCCCCTGAGGGGCGGGGCCCTCCTTGCGTGCTGTCTCCGCCTTGCGTGCCGGCTCCGCGGCGGGTGTGCGCTTGCCGGCTCCGCGGCGTACCGGAGGGCGCGCCGGATGGAGAGTGTCGGATGGAGCGCGCCGGATGAAGCGCGTCTGACGGAGCGCGCCGGGTGGAGGGGGTTGATCCATTCTCTCCCGGAAATGGGGGCCCGCGCATCGACTTCGCAGATGATCTTGAACGCATTTCGCGGCCCTAGCGTGGAGGCATGACGCAGAGCGCGAAGAACGGGAATACCGCGAAGAACGGACAGAGCGGGAAGAGCGGGCCGAACGCGAGCTACGTCGCCGAGGACCTGGTGTGCACGGCCGGCGACGGGGTGGAGCTGGCGGTGCGGGACCACGGCGGGGCGGGCACGGCGGTGCTGCTGGTGCACGGGGCCGGGCGGACGCTCGTGGACTGGGAGCGGGCGGCACCGCTGCTGGCCACCGGGCACCGGGTCCTGGCGATGGACCTGCGGGGGCACGGGCGGTCGGGGGACGGCGCGGTGCCGTGGACGTTCGAGCTGGCCGTCGAGGACGTACGGGCGGTGCTGACGGCGTGTGGGATACCGCGGGCCGTGGTGGTCGGGCACTCCCTGGGCGGCATGGTGGCCGTACGGTGCCTGGAGGCACTGGCGGACGTCGTGCCCGCGGCGGTGAACCTGGACGGGCACGGGATGGGGCGGCCGGAGCAGTACCTGGGGCTGGACCCGGAGTGGGTGCGCGAACGGCTCGCTGAGGCAAGGAAGTTGGCGGAACAGGCGGGCGGACGGGCCTTCGACGCCGAGGCGTTGGCCGGCGTGATCGGTTATCAGGTGGGCATGGCCGGTGAGTTGGGGATTCCCGCCGACGTGATGGAGGCGGGGGTACGGCGCGCGCTGGCCGAGACCGCGGACGGGCGGCTCTTCCTGCGGCCCGGACGGCAGCAGGCCGGGGAGCTGCAGGAGGCGATGGCCGGCATCGACCTGTTCGGGCGGTACCGCAACGTTTCCCGGCCGCTGCTGATCGCCCGCGCCCTGCGCCCCAACCCGCCGGTGCCGGGCGTGCCGTCGTGGTTCGACGACCTGATGGCGGCCTACGTGGAGGGCCTGCGCCACGATCTGGCGGAGCTGGCCCGGACACAGCCGCAAGTGACCGTCGCCGGGGTGGACGCGACCCACGCGATGGTGCTCGAACGCCCGGAGGAGATCGCACGGTTGGTGGCCACGTTCGTGGCGGGGGCGGTGAACGGGGAGCGGTAAGGCGGGCGGTGAACCGGGTGCGGCGGGTGAGACGGGGCGGTGAACGGGGGCGGCGGTGAGACGGGGCGGTGAGGCCGTACGTGTCGCGTACGCCCGGGTGGGGGCGGACAGGTGCGGCGCGTCGCCGGGCTAGCGCGGGAACAGCTGGAACAGGGTTGCCGGGCGGCCCCGGTGGCGTTCGCCGCCGGCGCGGAGGGTCTGCTCGATGAAGGCACGGGCGTAGGACTGCGCGTCCTGCCCGTGCCCGCGCAGGCCGTTGATGTACGTACTGTGCGCCGCCAGGGAGGCCACCGCACGGTCGATGCCGGGGCCGACCTCGGCGGCGTGCGTGGGGTACGGGGAGCCGGCCACGGCCACCCAGCGCACGCCGTTCCAGGGCGCGATACCGGAGGCGTCGGCGAGCTCCGGGAAGATCCAGCGGTTGCCGGCGTCGCCCGCCGCGTCCAGGACCGCGCGGCCGACCACCCGGTGGTCCGGGGTGTTCCAGTGCACCCCGGCCCAGGTGTCGTGGTGGTTGACGGTGAGCAGGAGCTCCGGGCGGTGGCGGCGGATGGCCGCGGAGAGGTCGCGGCGCAGCGCCGGCCCGCCCTCGATCGTGCCGTCCCGGTAGTGGTCGAGGAATTCCACGGTGTGGACGCCGACCAGCGCGGCGCCGGCCCGCTGTTCGGCCTCGCGCACCCGGGCGCACTCCTCGGGAGCCAGCCCGTCGATACCGGCCTCCCCACGGGTGACCAGGAGGTAACTGACCTCGCGCCCCGCCGCGGTCCATTCGGCGATGGCCGCGGCGGCGCCGTACTCGAGGTCATCGGGGTGGGCGGCGACGGCGAGGGCGCGCTGCCAGTCCTTGGGCATGGGGGAGAGGTGGGACTCGGCGGGCATGGACGCCTTCCTTCCTGCTCCGGTCGTTCCGGTCCGGGGTGGTCGTTCCTGCTTCGGTCGTTCCGGTTGGGGGTGATCGTTTTCGGGGGCGGTCGTTTCCGGTTGGGGAGCGGTCGTTTCTGTTCCGGTCGTCGTTCCGGTTCGGGAGCGGTCGTTCCTGTTCCAGCGTGGTCGATTCTGCTCCGGGTGGTCGTTCCGTTTCCGGGTCGCGGCGCTCCCTGCTCCGGAGCGGCCCGGGACGGTCGCTTTTCGGTCGCGTTTCGACCGCTTTCCGGGGTGGTCGTCGGCCGTCCCGTGGCAGCGGCTGGTGTCGGGCCCGTCCCGATGTGGGGCGTGTGGACGATCGTGACATGACGAGGTGGCGCTTGCGGGTGTGACGCGGGGGATGGGCGAGGCGGAAGATGCGCAAGGCCGGTGCGGTCGCGGACGGTCCGCAGGTGGCTGAGCTGGGTTTCATCACATCAGGTGAATATCTGGCCCAAGCTTGCGGTCGACCACGCGCGGTTGCCACGCTGTTGCTGACTGTCAAGCTGTTGGGAGGGCACGTGCCTTTCGGTGAGCAGCCCGCGTACCTACGCGTCGCCGGCGACCTGCGCCAGAAGATCGTCGAGGGGGTGCTGCCGCCGCACACCCGCCTCCCCTCCCAGGCCCGGATCCGCGAGGAGTACGGCGTCTCGGACACCGTCGCCCTGGAGGCCCGCAAGGTCCTGATGGCGGAGGGCCTCGTCGAGGGCCGCTCGGGGTCGGGGACGTACGTACGGGAACAGCCCGTTCCGCGGCGTATCGCGCGGGGCGGGTTCCACGCGGCGGGTGGGTGCACGCCCTTCCGGCAGGAGCAGACGGACGAGCGGGTGCGCGGCACCTGGGAGTCCAGCAGCGAGCAGGAGGCGGCCAGTTCGGCGGTGGCCGGCCGGCTGCGGATCCCGCCGGGCGCCAAGGTGATGCGCACCCGCTACCTCTTCCGCGCGGAGGGCGAGCCGGCGATGCTCTCGACGTCCTGGGAGCCGCTGGAGGTGACCGGCCGGACGCCGGTGATGCTGCCCGAGGAGGGGCCGCTGGCCGGACGCGGCGTCGTCGAGCGGATGGCGGCGATCGAAGTGGTGGTGGACAACGTCATCGAGGAGGTTGGCGCGCGCCCCGCGCTGGCGGAGGAGGCCATGGCGCTGGGCGGTGTCCCGGGCCATGCGGTGCTGGTGATCTCGCGGACGTACTTCGCCGGCGGCCGCCCGGTCGAAACGGCCGACATCGTCACCCTCGCGGACCGCTACCGGGTCGCGTACCACCTGCCGGTCAAGTAAGGCGCTGGACGGGGCGGGTGGGCGGGCGTGGGGTTCGCCGCTGACCCATGAGCCGTAGGCCGGCCGCTGTCCATGAGCCGTAGGGCCGCTGGCCCTTTGGGCGTAGAGCCGCTGACCCTTAGGGCGGGGGCGAACAGATCCCGTAGGGGTAGCGAGCGCCCCCTGTGGGCCCACAACGGCCCGCGAGGCGCAGGTATTCCCACGTCGAGCACCCGAGACTTCCCGTCCAAGCACCCGAGACTTCCCGCGTTGCGGACCGAGGCTTCCCGCCCAAGCACCCGAGACTTCCCGCGTTGCGGACCGAGGCTTCCCGCGTGAGCACCCGAGGCTCCCCGCCAAGAGGGCCCGGTACTCCCTGCGTCAGCACCCGAAGCTCCCCGCCGTGAGCATCCGAGGCCGCGCCCCTGCGAGATCCGTAGTGACTTTCGGCCTCAAGTTCGTTGTCCGTTTTGTCGGTGTATGCACGTAAACGTTGGCCGGATCTTGGTGTTGGAAACGTCACACAGCCTCAACTGGGCGGCTGTTTTGGCCGAGTGCGGGAAACCGATCTTCGGATTCGCTCTTACGATGGCGAAGTTTGTGCACGGCACGGGGGAAGACCAGGAGACCAGCACGTGAGCACGACGAAAACCCCGAGTGCGGAGCAGGGTTCGCACTCGCATTACCGTCGGTCCCTCGGGACCATCGCCCTGACCGCCACGGGTCTCGGGTCGATCATCGGCTCCGGTTGGCTCTTCGGGGCCGAGCGGGCCGCCGCCATCGCGGGGCCGGCCGCGATCATCGCCTGGATCATCGGCGCGCTGGTCGCACTCACCATCGCCCTGACCTACTCCGAGCTCGGCGCGATGTTCCCCAAGGCCGGCGGCATGGTCCGTTACGGCCAGTACTCGCACGGCTCGCTCGCCGGCTACCTCGCCGCGTGGGCGAACTGGATCGCCATCGTTTCGGTCATCCCCGGCGAGGCCACCGCCTCGGTCCAGTACATGAGTTCCTGGGACTTCGGCTGGGCGCACGCGCTCTACGACGGCAAGGAGCTGACCGGCACCGGCGTCGGGCTCGCCAGCATCCTGCTGATCTTCTACTTCTTCCTCAACTGGTTCGCGATCACGCTGTTCGCGAAGACCAACACCGCGATCACGGTCTTCAAGGTCGTCGTCCCGGTGCTGACCGCCAGCGCCCTGATGCTGGCGCACTTCGACACCAGCAACATCGCGCACCACGGCGGCTTCACCCCCAACGGCTGGAGCTCGGTCTTCACCGCCGTCGCCGTCTCCGGCATCGTCTGGGCCTACAACGGCTTCCAGTCCCCGCTGAACCTCGCCGCCGAGGCCCGTAACCCCGGCAGGTCGCTGCCCAAGGCCGTGGTCTCGTCGATCATCATCGCGCTGGTCATCTACGTGGCGCTGCAGGTCGCGTTCCTGATGGCGGTGCCCGGCGGCAAGCTGGGCGCCGGCGGCGGCTGGGCCGGCCTCGGCTACAACTCGCCGCTCGCCGACCTCGCGGTGACCTGGGGCCTGAACTGGCTGGCACTGCTGCTGTACGCGGACGCCTTCGTCTCGCCGTCCGGCACCGGCATGATCTACGCCGCCACCACCTCGCGCATGATCCACGGCGTGCAGGAGAACGGCCACCTGCCCGGCGTCTTCGGCAAGGTGGACAAGAAGACCGGTGTGCCGCGCCCCGCGCTGCTGCTCAACCTCGTGATCGCGTTCCTCTTCCTCGCGGTCTTCCGCGGCTGGGGCTCGCTGGCCGAAATCGTGTCGGTCGCCACGGTCATCTCGTACATCACCGGACCGGTCGCCGTGATGTCGCTGCGCCGGCTGTCGCCGAACCTCAAGCGCCCGGTCAAGCTGCGCGCCATGCCGGTCATCGCGCCGGTCGCGATGATCTTCGGCTCGCTGGTCCTGTACTGGGGCCGCTGGCCGCTGACCGGCAAGGTCATCCTGATCATGGCCGTGGGCCTGCCCGTCTGGGCCTGGTACGAGATCGGCAAGCCGCTCACCCAGGGCCGCAAGCCGTGGGCCGCGCTGCTCCCGCACCTCAAGGCCGGCGTCTGGATGGTGGCGTACCTGCTGGTCATGGCCGCCGTTTCGTACCTGGGCGGCAAGGACTTCGGCGGGAAGGGCTACCTCCCCGAGGGCTGGGACATCCTCCTGGTCGCCGTGCTCGCGCTCGCCTTCTACTACTGGGGCGTGCGCAGCTCCTGGCGTAACCCGTCCCTGGTGAAGGTCGAGGAAGAGATCACCGCCGCGGAACAGAGCGATGCGGCGGACGAGGCGGGAGAGGCCGACGGGACGGGAGCGGCCGAGGGGGCCAAGGCGCCCGTGGGCGCGTAAGGGACCCTCCCCTCGGGTGGCCCGCGCCGGGTCACCCGCCCCACCCCGCCCCACCCCACCCGCCCGAGTCGTTCGGGCCACACCGGCCACTCGCAGGCCGCCCCGGTTCGCCGGGGCCCGCGGGTGGCCGGTTCGGTATCTCTTTGTGTAATTCCATATCCGGTGCGTAAAGGTCGGGCGTACGCTCGGGCATATGCGGATTGCGATTTCGGCATCAGCAGACGAGGGGCGCGTCACGGCGCGCTGTACGGCGGACGGAGGGGCGCAATGACCGAGAACGGAGCCGTGCTGCCCTGGCTCGTCATCCGCCAGGACGAAGGCGGCAACCGGTATCGCGTGGGCCGATATGCCACCCGAGCGGAGGCGGAGCGGGTGGCCGAACGGCTCGATACCCGGGGCAACCAGCGGCTTTACGTGGTCGAGAAGGTCAATCGCGCGACGACCTGAGGGACGCCGCGCAGAAGCGGGACGAGGACGGGGGACGTAGGCTGCCGCGCATGACGACGGTGCACGTAGTGGTGGGCGGAGCGGTGTGCGAACGCGGGCGGCTGCTGGCCGCCCGGCGCAGTGCGCCGCCCGCGTTGGCCGGCCGCTGGGAGCTGCCCGGCGGCAAGGTCGAGGACGGCGAGACGCCCGAGCGGGCGCTGGAGCGCGAGCTGCGCGAGGAGCTCGGCGTCGAGACCGAGATCGGGGAACGCATCCCGGGCGAGTGGCTGCTGCGGCCCGGCTACGTCCTCCAGGTGTGGACGGCGCGGCTGGTGTCCGGAGTGCCGCAGCCCCTGCAGGACCACGACGAGCTGCGCTGGCTGCGGCCCGGCGAGGAAGAGCAGGTCGACTGGCTGGACCAGGACCGGCCGGCGGTCGCCGAGGCGATGCGCCGACTGGCCGCCACGGCCGCCGGGGTACCGGGCGTACGGCGCTGAGCGGCAGCAGCGGGTCGGGAGGCGCTCCGGCTCGGTGTCCTGACGGCGCGTGCCCATCGGTCCGCCGTCCGGCGCGCCCGGCGTAGCGTGGCCCCTCCGCCGCGCGCGCAGGCCCGCCCACCAGGCATCTCTCACGTCACCGCAGACATATGCGCCATTTGCGGCACAGTGCGTGGTTGCGGGCGGTACTCCACCCCCGATATCGGGTATGTCCTGTTTGAGTCCTTGAATGCGGGTAATCCGACGGGCATGCCTCGGCTGGGATGTGATCGGCGTGAGCGACAGCGCAGCGGAAGGCGTCCCGGCACCCGGTCCCGGCCGCGTCCGCAAGCGCGGTATGGCCACCGGCTCACCGATCGCCGAATGGAGCTTCCCGGCCGATCCGGGCGCCGTACGCACCGCCCGCACCGTCGTCCGCCGGGTGCTCAACGACTGGGGCCTGAACGGCGCCGCCGACGTGGCCGTACTCCTCGTCAGCGAGCTCGTCACCAACTCCCTGCGCCATGCCACCGGACCGATCGGGGTGCGCATGGTCCTGCTGAGCGCCGGCGAGCTCCTCGTCGAGGTCTCCGATCCGCTGCCCGACCCGCCGCAGGAACGCACCGCCGCCCCCGATGACGAGGGAGGACGCGGATTGCAGCTGGTCGCCTGCAGTTCGCGGCGCTGGGGGACCCGACGCGGAAAGAGTGGCAAGACAGTGTGGTTCGAGCTGTCGGTGGCTGGTTAGGAGACAGGTGGGGTCCTGATCGTTGCCATTTCATCGACATTCTGTCGATGGCCTGCGATCGAGACTGTGCTGTGATCGTGAAGACCGTGTTCCGGATAGCCGAGGTGCTGGATACTCGGGGTGGTCCGGTCCGGGCACGATGAGCTGGAGGGGACGGGGCTCGTGAGCGAGATGTCAACTGGCGGGGCAGAACCCGCGCAGGCCGATGGTCAGGGCGGTGCGGACAGCCCCGGCGACCCAGGTGCCGGTCCGCACGCGCGCGAACCGCAAGGCCCGCCCATCTGGCAGAGCAGCCGCCCCGGATCCATCTACGACTACATCCGCGTGGCCTCCTTCTCCCTCGGGCCCGACGGGCGCATCGACCAGTGGAGCGAGCGCGCCGAGCAGATGCTCGGCATCCCCGCCCGCTACGCCCTCGGCAAGGACCCCGTAGCGGCCTTCGTACCCAGCGAGTTGCGGGAGACCGGGCGCCGCAAGGTCTCCGAGATCCTCGACGGCCGGGAGTGGACCGGCCTGGTGCCCTACCGCCGCAACGAGGACGGACCGGCCGACGGGCTCGCCGAGATCTACGTCATGCCGTCCCGCAACGACGCGGGCGAACGCGCCGCGGTCTGCGTCGTCGTCGACGTCCGCGCGCTGCGCGGCATCGAGACCGACCTCGCCGCCTCGCAGGCCGTTTTCGGTCAATCTCCCATGGGCTTCACCCTGTTCGGCACCGACCTGAAGCTGCTGCGCGTCAACGAACGCTTCGCCACGGTCTTCGGCGGCCCGGCGAGCAAGTACCGCGGCCGCACCCCGCACGACTTCCTGCCCCGCCCCGAGGCCGAGCGGATGACCGCCGCGCTGCGCCGCGTCCTGGAGACCGGCGAACCGGTCACCGAGATGCAGCTGGTCGGCGCGGTGCCCGGCGAGGACGAGCGCCGCCGCTGGTCGATCTCGCTCTACCGGCTGCACGGCGCCAGCGGCCGCCCCATCGGCGTCGCCGCGCTCGCCGCCGACGTCACCGGCCGGCGCCGGGCCGAGCGCGAGGCCGCCAACGCCCGCCGCAACCTCGCCCTGCTGAACGAGGCCGGCGCCCGGATAGGCAACTCCCTCGACCTGGAGACCACCGCCCGCACCCTCCTCGACGTCGCCGTCCCCCAGTTCTGCGACCTGGCCTCCGTCGACCTCTACCAGGGGCTGCTGTCCGGCGACGAGGCCCCGCCCGGCACCAGCGACGGCAGCGCCGAACTCCGCCGGGTGGCCTTCGCCAGCGCCGTCTCCGACGCCCCGCTCGCCGGGGCCCCCTGCTGCGAGCCGCCGGACGCGCCGGGCCCGGTCGCGGTCGGCGCCGTCCACCGCTACCCGTTCAACTCCCCCTGCGCCGGCGCCCTGCGGACCGCCCAGGCGCAGATCATCCCCGGCCGGGAGAGCGACGACGGGCCGGAGCTGGGCGCCGTGGTGCACTCCACCCTCGCCGTCCCGATGGTCGCCCGCGACACCGTCGTCGGGCTGGTGCAGTTCTCCCGTACGAAGGGCAGTGAGCCGTTCGGCGAACGCGACACCGCACTCGCCGTCGAACTCGCCGCGCGCGCCGCGGTCTGCATCGACAACGCCCGCCTCTACCGCCGCGAACACGAACGCGCCCTGATATTGCAGCGCAGCCTGCTGCCGCCGGGCGACCCCGAGGCAGCCGGCCTCGACATCGCCTGCCGCTACCTGCCCGGCACCACCGCCACCGAGGTCGGCGGCGACTGGTTCGACGTCATCGAACTCCCCGGCCACCGCACCGCGTTGGTCGTCGGCGACGTCATGGGCCGCGGACTGCGCGCCGCCGTGGCGATGGGCGAACTCCGCACCGCCGTACGGACCTTGGCCCTGCTGGACCTGGAACCCGCCGAGGTGCTCTCCGCGCTGGACGAGATCGCCCGCGGGCTCGGCGGCGGCGGCGACGGCCGCGCCAAGGTCCGCGACCCGCGCGGCCGCTCGGGCACCGCCGGGCCCGCCGCCGAGCCGAGGCGCTCGGCCCGTACCGCCGACCTCTCCGAGGTCTACCTCGCCACCTGCGTCTACGCCGTCTACGACCCGGTCACCCGGCGCGCCACGTTCGCCAACGCCGGGCACCTGCCCCCGGTGCTCGTCGAGGAGGGCGAGGACGCGCTGCTGCTCGACGTACCGCCGGGGATGCCGCTGGGGGTGGGCGGCGAACCGTTCGAGGAGATCGAGGTCGACCTGCCGGACGGGTCGCTGCTCGCGCTCTACACCGACGGCCTGGTCGAATCCCGCGAACACCCGCTGGACGAGGGGCTGCAGGCGTTCCGCCGGGCGCTGTCGGGCGCCGACCGCCCGCTGGAGGACGCCTGCGACCACGTGCTCAGCGCCCTGGACACCTCGCACGGTGAGGACGACATCGCGCTGCTGATGGCGCGGGTGCACGGGCTGCCCAAGGACGCGGTGGGCGACTGGAGCCTCGCGCCGGACGCCCGCTCGGTGGCCCGGGCCCGCGAGCTGGCCCGCGACCAGCTGATGGACTGGGGCCTGCAGGGCCTGGTCGACACCACGGAACTGCTGGTCAGCGAGCTGGTGACCAATGCGCTCCGGCACGGCCACGGCGAGATCCGGCTGCGGCTGCTGCTGGACCGCACCCTGGTCTGTGAGGTCTGGGACGCCGACCTCGCCCAGCCGCGCCGCCGCCGCGCCCGCGACACCGACGAGGGCGGCCGCGGGCTGCAACTGGTCGGCCTGCTGAGCGAGGGCTGGGGAAGCCGCCGTACGCCCCGCGGCAAGACGGTCTGGTTCGAACTGGCCCTACCGGACGGCAACTCCACGACACCCGACCCGACAGAGGCCCTGCTGAGCCTCTTCTGAGGGGCGTACGCCCTCCTGGGGCTGGGCTGGGCTGGGGCCGGGAACGGGAACGGGCCTCGCGGCGGGCGGGGTCGGGGGCGGAGGGTGAGGGCGGCGGGGCGGTTGTCCACAGGGCGGGGCGGGGTCTGGGCGTACGGCCTACCCTGGGTCGAACCGGGGGCCCATCGGTCCCCTACGGGAGATCCCGTAAGGGCCGGGGCGGGTCGAGGGCCAGGGCGGGTCGAGGGCCGGGGCGAGCGGGTGGTTGTCCACAGGCCGGGTGACGGCCTGGGCGCGGCCGGCGGGGCACCCCTACCCTGGGTCGAACCGGGGGCCCGTCGATCCCCTAAGGGACATGCCGTAGGGGGCCGCGCCCCACCCCCTTTGCCGGTCGGGCAGGCATGTCGGGCCGCCGGGTGGTCACGTCGGGCCGTCCGGCCGACGTCATTCCGTGCGGCGACGGATCTTGTTGCCGAGCCATACCAGCGGGTCGTACTTCCGGTCCGCGGCGCGTTCCTTGAGCGGGATCAGCGCATTGTCGGTGATCTTGATGTGCTCGGGGCAGACCTCGGTGCAGCACTTGGTGATGTTGCAGTAGCCCAGCCCGTGGTCGTCCTGCGCGGTGCGCTTGCGGTCGATCCCGGACTCCGGCGCCGCGTCCAGCGGATGCATGTCCAGCTCGGCGATCCGCATCAGGAACCGCGGACCGGCGAACGCCGCCTTGTTCTCCTCGTGATCACGGACCACATGGCAGGTGTCCTGGCACAGGAAGCACTCGATGCACTTGCGGAACTCCTGCGAGCGGCCCACGTCCTCCTGCTGCATGCGGTACTCGCCCGGCCCCAGCTGCGGCGGCGGCACGAACGCCGGGATCTCCCGGGCCTTGGCGTAGTTGAAGGACACATCGGTGACCAGGTCCCGCACCACCGGGAACGCCCGCATCGGCGTCACCGTGATCGTCTCCGTACGGTCGAACACCGACATCCGCGTCATGCACATCAGTCGCGGCCGGCCGTTGATCTCCGCACTGCACGAACCGCACTTGCCCGCCTTGCAGTTCCAGCGGACCGCGAGGTCCGGGGCCTGGGTGGCCTGCAGGCGGTGGATGATGTCGAGCACCACCTCGCCCTCGTGGACCTCGACCGTGAAGTCCGCGAGGTCCCCGCCGTCCGCGTCCCCCCGCCACACCCGGAAGTGCGCCCGGTAGGCGCCGGACGCCCCCGGCTGCTCCGCCACGTGCTGCGCTGTCTGCTGCTCGGTCACCGGGTCAGCTCCTCGTCGGTCAGGTACTTCGCCAGCTCGTCCTTCTCGAACAGCTCCAGCAGGTCGCGGCGGATCGGCGGGGTCTCCCGCCGGGACAGCCGGATCTGGCCCAGTGACGGGTCCCCGGCCCGGGCGTCGCCCTGCGGATCGGCCAGTTCACAGACGAGGTTGATGTTGCGCCAGCTCCGGTCCATCGCCGGGTGGTCGTCGCGGGTGTGCCCGCCGCGGCTTTCCTCGCGCTCCAGCGCCGCCCGCGCCACGCACTCGCTGACCAGCAGCATGTTCCGCAGGTCGATGGCCAGGTGCCAGCCCGGGTTGTACTGCCGGTGGCCCTCGACGCCGGCCCGCCGGGCCCGCACCCGCAGATCGGCCAGCCGCTTGAGCGCCTCGAACATCTCGCTCTCCTTGCGGATGATGCCGACCAGGTCGTTCATCGCCTGCTGGAGCTCCTGGTGCAGGGTGTACGGGTTCTCCGCCGGGCCGCGGTCGGGAGCGCCGTCCGGCTCGTTGCCCTCGGCGCTGAACGGACGGAGCGCCTCCGCCTCCGCGGCGTCGATCTGCAGCGGATCGGCCGCCGGCCGCGCGGTCAGCCCGCTCACGTACTCGGCCGCGTACAGACCCGCCCGGCGGCCGAAGACCAGCAGGTCGGAGAGGGAGTTGCCGCCCAGGCGGTTGGAGCCGTGCATCCCACCGGCCACCTCACCGGCGGCGAACAGGCCCGGTACGCCGATCGCCGCCGCGGTGTCCGGGTCCACGTCCACCCCGCCCATCACGTAGTGACAGGTCGGCCCGACCTCCATCGGCTCCGCCGTGATGTCGACGTCCGCCAGCTCCTTGAACTGGTGGTGCATCGACGGCAGCCGGCGCTTGATCACCTCGGCCGGCATCCGGGTCGAGACGTCCAGGAAGACGCCGCCGTGCGGGGAGCCGCGCTCCGCCTTGACCTCGGCGTTGATGGCCCGGGCGACCTCGTCGCGGGGCAGCAGCTCGGGCGGGCGGCGGTTGTGCTCCGGGTCCTCGTACCAGCGGTCGGCCTCGTCCTCGGTCTCGGCGTACTTCTCCTTGAAGACGTCCGGGATGTAGTCGAACATGAAGCGCTTGCCGTCGCTGTTGCGCAGCACCCCGCCGTCGCCGCGCACCGACTCGGTGACCAGGATGCCCTTGACCGAAGGCGGCCAGACCATGCCGGTCGGGTGGAACTGCACGAACTCCATGTTGATCAGCGGCGCCCCGGCCAGCAGCGCCAGCGCGTGCCCGTCGCCGGTGTACTCCCAGGAGTTCGACGTGACCTTGAAGGACTTGCCGATACCGCCGGTGGCCAGCACCACCGCGGGCGCCTCCAGCACGAAGAACCGGCCGGACTCCCGCTCGTAGCAGAAGGTGCCGGACACCCTGCCGTCGGTCTTGAGGACCCGGGTGACCGTGCACTCCTGGAAGACCTTCAGCCGGGCGTCGTACGCGCCGAACGCCTTCTCGTCCTCCTGCTGCAGCGAGACGATCTTCTGCTGGAGGGTGCGGATCAGTTCCAGGCCGGTACGGTCGCCGACGTGCGCCAGCCGCGGGTACTCATGGCCGCCGAAGTTCCGCTGGGAGATCCGGCCGTCCGGCGTACGGTCGAACAGCGCGCCCCAGGTCTCCAGCTCCCAGACCCGGTCCGGCGCCTCCCGGGCGTGCAGCTCGGCCATCCGCCAGTGGTTGAGGAACTTCCCGCCGCGCATGGTGTCGCGGAAGTGGACCTGCCAGTTGTCGTGTTCGTTGGCGTTGCCCATGCTGGCCGCGATACCGCCCTCGGCCATCACCGTATGGGCCTTGCCGAACAGGGACTTGCAGATCACGGCCGTCCGCATGCCTGCCTCGCGGGCCTCGATGGCGGCGCGCAGTCCGGCGCCGCCCGCGCCCACCACGACCACGTCCCATGTCTGCCGGTCCACATGCGCCATCGGGGGGCACAACCTTCCTTGGAGAACTGTCGTAGGAACAGGAGTTGTTGAGGGGGAGGGGGCAGGGCGCCAGGGCCCGCGGGCGCCGGGTCAGAAGAAGCGCGGGTCCGCGAACGCCCCGCTGGCCAGCAGGAAGACGTAGAAGTCCGCCAGCGCCACGCTGATCAGCGACGACCAGGCGAGCAGCATGTGCCGCTCGTTGAGCTTGCCGATCCAGCCCCAGAGCCGGTAGCGCACCGGGTGCTTCGAGAAGTGCCGCAGCCGGCCGCCGACGATGTGCCGGCAGGAGTGGCAGGAGAGGGTGTACGCCCAGATCAGCACGATGTTGGCGAGGAACACCAGGCTGCCCAGGCCCATGTGGCCCCAGGCGTAGTGCTCGTCGCGGAAGGTGAGCGCGGTGTCGTAGGTCAGCACGCCGGCCACCAGCACCGCGAAGTAGAAGAAGTAGCGGTGGATGTTCTGCAGGATCAGCGGGAAGCGGGTCTCACCGGTGTACTTCTTGTGCGGTTCGGCGACCGCGCAGGCCGGCGGCGAGGCCCAGAAGCCGCGGTAGTAGGCCTTGCGGTAGTAGTAGCAGGTGAGCCGGAAGCCCAGCGGGAAGATCAGGATCAGCAGGGCCGGGGACAGGCCCCACCAGCTGCCGAAGATCTCCCAGTTGGGCCCGCCGCGCATGGTGTGGCAGTTCTCCGCCAGGCACGGCGAGTAGAACGGCGAGACGTAGGGCGCGCTGTAGTAGTCGGCGTTCGCGAACGCCCGCCAGGTCGAGTAGACGATGAACGCGAGCAGGGCGGCGGCGGTGGCGGCCGGTGCCAGCCACCAGCGGTCGGTCCGCAGATGGCGGACCGGGATGGCGGCGCGCGACGGGGTGTGGACGCCGTTCGTGCCCGTGGGTGAGGTGGGTTCGGTGCCAGTGGCCAACGTCGGTCTCCGTGAAGGGTGCTCCGTCGGGGCGGCGGGGCGGGATGGGGGGCGGACGGGGTGTGACCGGGGGATCTCCCCCTGCGGCCTCGGTCCTCAGGGGGCGTGCCGGTGTCTCGACCCGAGCCCCTCGTCGTCGGCCCCGGCCCACAGCGCGGAGTTGTAGGGCGCGTCGGAGATCGTGACCATCTCGGTCTCGGCGGCCTGCGCGCGGGCGGCCGGTCCGCAGGACACGCTCTGCTTGAGCAGGGCGACGCTCTGCCGCAGGTGGTCGGTGTCGCTCCGGACGCGGCGGATGTCCAGGCCGCCGCCGAGCCGCACCTCGAGCCTGCCCACCGACCGGACCAGGTCGTCCAGGCTGCGTTCAACCGCCGTCAATTCGTCCTGAAGGGACATAACGTGCCCTCACTTTTGAAGGTGTGCTGGGCGATCTCATGCGCCCGAGAGTGTCGCGCGTCACAGTAGGCGTTGGGAAGGGGTCCGGCGCGACTACGACTCGAACCGGTGCGTTTCGGCACCCATGCGCCACGGCGGGGGGCGAACGCCATTGCGAGAAACGGCGGATGCGGCACCCCGCGCGCCCCCGTCGTGCGCCGCCCCCCACTCCGCCGTACGGGCCTGATATTGGGCCGGGCGGGTGGCCTTGGCGCGGCAGTCGCCGTGTCGGGATGCCGGGTCGTCTCCGGTCGCCTTCAGTAGGGATGCCATAGATGTGATGAGCCGCAAAGTCGGCCGAACGTGGTGCGCCGGTCCGGCACCAGCGCGGTGCTCGGCGCGGCGCGGGCGAGCCCGGAGGTAACCGTCATGACCGACCACGACCACCCCTCAGGCCGCCGCTCGGCGGGCCGCAGACGCCGCTGCGCCGCGCTCGTCGCGGCGGGGGTGCTGCTCCCCCTGCCGGCCCTGGCCGGATGCAGCAGCGACGACCGGGAGGTGTCCGCCGAGGCGTCCCAGGACATCGCCCCCGCGCCGCGCGGCGAGCTCAAGGACGGCGGCACCCTGCGCTGGGCCGTCGACGCCATGCCCGGCACCTTCAACGCCTTCCAGGCCGACGCCGACGCCACCACCGCCCGGATCACCGGCGCGGTGCTGCCCAGCATGTTCACCGTCGACGCCAACGGCACGGCGCAGCGCAACGCCGACTACCTGGACGCCGCCGACGTCAGCGCCCGCGACCCCAAGCAGGTCGTCACGTACAAGATCAACCCCAAGGCGCGGTGGAGCGACGGGAAGCCGATCACCGCCGCGGACTTCATCGCCCAGTGGACCGCGCTGCGCGGCAAGGACAACGCCTTCTGGACCGCCCGCAACGCCGGTTACGACCGGATCGGCAAGGTCGAACAGGGCGCCGGCGCCCACGAGGTCAAGGTCACCTTCGCCCGGCCCTACGCCGACTGGCGCTCGCTGTTCACCCCTCTCTACCCCCAGAGCGTGATGGGCAGCCCCGACGCCTTCAACGACGGGGCGCGCGAGCGGCTCCCGGTCGGCGCCGGCCCGTTCCTGGTGCAGAAGCGCGACGCCGACGAGGGGCGGGTGGTCCTCGTCCGCAACCCCTCGTGGTGGGGCGCCCGCGCCAAGCTGCAGAAGATCGTGCTGCAGGCGCTGCCCGCGGAGAAGCGGGCCGCGGCGCTGGCCGACGGCTCCATCGACGTCGCGGCGGTCGACCAGAGCGCCGCCAAGCGGGTCGAGGCGGCCGGGAAACGGGACGCCGGCAACGCGGGCCCGCGGCCCGGCCGGGCGGCCGGCTCCGGCACGAAGGCGGCCGCCGGGACCACGGCGCTGCGCCGCTACGTCATCCACAAGGCCCTGGAACCCGCCTACACCCAGCTCGCCCTCAACGGCAGCAGCGGCCCGCTGGCCGACGACCGGGTGCGCCGCGCGGTGGCCCGCGCCATCGACCGCCAGGCCCTCGCCGACACCGTGCTGAAGCCGCTCGACCTGCCCTCCAAGCCGCTCGGCAGCCATCTGCTGATGGCCGGGCAGCCGGGCTACGAGGACCACAGCGACGCGCTCGGCGACCAGGACGCCGACGCCGCCAAGGCACTGCTCGCCGACGCCGGCTGGAAGCCCGACGGCGCCGGCCACCAGCAGGCCGGTGAGAAGGCCGGCGCGCCCGCACCCGGCGGCTGGCTCGGCACCCGCGACTACGGCGACGAGGACGAGGACGAGCGCACCGACGGCCGCGACGACGGGTACGGCGACGAGGGCGGCTACGACCCGGACGCCGACGGTGCCGCCGACGGCCGCAACCCCGGCCGCCCGGTCCCCGCCCAGGGCGCCGCCCCCGCCAAGGGCGACCACGGCAAGGGCGCCCGGCCCGCCGCGGCCGAGGCCCCGCTGTCCTTCACCGGCGCGGTCGGCTCCGAGGTCCAGCAGGCCGCCCTGCTGCGGCAGAGCGCCGCCTTCTACAAGGACGCGGCCGCCACCGAGAAGGACGACGCCGACGGCGACACCGGGTCCGGCGCCTACGCGAAGTACAAGCGGTACAAGAAGCGCGCCGCCCAGGCGCTGAGCGCCGCCGAGCGGATCGAGACCGGACAGGCCCCCGACCTGCCGGGCTCCGGCGGCCACCCGGGCCCCCGGCACGCCGCCGTCCCGCGCCCCTACGACGCCCCGCTCGCCGCCGTCTCCCCGGCCGGTGACAAGGCCGCACGGGTGCCCGCCGTCAAGAAGGACGGCAAGCCGCTCACCCTGCGCTTCGTGCTCCCCGACGGCGCGGCCTCCCAGCAGCTGCGCACCGTGGGCAGCCGGATCGCCGCGATGCTCGCCAAGATCGGCGTGCAGACCTCCCTCCAGCGGGTCTCCGACGCCAGCTACTTCCAGGACCACGTGGCCGCCGGCGACTACGACCTGGCGCTGTACTCCTGGCCCGGCACCGCCTACCCGGCCACCGACGCCCGGCCGATCTACGCCAAACCGCAGCCCGCACCGGACGGCTCGCTGACCGTCGAGCAGAACTACACCCGGGTCGGCACCGACCACATCGACCAGCTCTTCGACCAGGCCGCCTCCGAACTCGACGAGGACGCGGCCCGCACGCTCGTCGAGCAGGCCGACGCCCGGATCTGGGCGGCCGCCGGCTCGATCCCGCTCTACCAGCGGCCCGAGCTGGTGGCCACGAAGAAGTCGCTCGCCAACGTCGGCGCCTTCGGCTTCGCCACGCCCCGCTTCCAGGACATCGGCTACCAGAAATAGAGCCCGGCGCACACCCTCTTTTCGAAGGGAAAGCGCAGGTCAGCGGTGCTGCGTACGGGCTGGGGCGGCCTTTGTCGCCCCGGCCCCGTACCATGGGGTGAGGCCGTGGCGTCTTCATGCCCGGCGGGCGCGCGTACCGGTCCGTACGCGCTGCCACCCACGATTCCGGGAGAAGCACCGCTAGTGCCCACGCGCCACGACATTCGTAACGTAGCCATCGTCGCCCACGTCGACCACGGCAAGACGACCCTCGTCGACGCCATGCTGAAGCAGGCCGGCGCGTTCGCCGAGCACGCCGCCGAGAAGCTCGACGACCGGATGATGGACTCCAACGACCTGGAGCGTGAGAAGGGCATCACGATCCTCGCCAAGAACACGGCGGTGAAGTACCACCCCAAGGACGGCGGGGAGCCCATCACGATCAACATCATCGACACCCCCGGCCACGCCGACTTCGGCGGTGAGGTCGAGCGCGGCCTGTCGATGGTCGACGCGGTCGTCCTGCTGGTCGACGCCTCCGAGGGTCCGCTGCCGCAGACCCGTTTCGTGCTCCGCAAGGCGCTCGCCGCCCGGATGCCGGTCATCCTGTGCATCAACAAGACCGACCGCCCCGACTCGCGCATCGACGAGGTCGTCAACGAGACCTACGACCTCTTCCTCGACCTCGACGCGGACGAGGACCAGATCGAGTTCCCGATCGTCTACGCCTGCGCCCGGGACGGCGTCGCCTCGCTGACCAAGCCGGAGGACGGCACGGTCCCGGCCGACAGCACCAACCTGGAGCCGTTCTTCACCACGCTGCTGGAGCACGTCCCGGCGCCCGAGTACGACGACGCCGCCCCGCTGCAGGCGCACGTCACCAACCTCGACGCGGACAACTTCCTCGGCCGTATCGCGCTGCTCCGCGTCGAGCAGGGCGAGCTGCGCAAGGGCCAGAACGTCGCCTGGATCAAGCGCGACGGCTCGATCTCCAACGTCCGCATCACCGAGCTGATGATGACCGAGGCGCTCACCCGCAAGCCCGCCGAGAAGGCCGGCCCGGGCGACATCTGCGCGGTCGCCGGTATCCCCGACATCATGATCGGCGAGACGCTGGCCGACCCGGAGAACCCGATCGCGCTGCCGCTGATCACGGTCGACGAGCCGGCGATCTCCATGACCATCGGTACGAACACCTCGCCGCTGGTCGGCCGTGGCGGCACCGGCAAGGGCGCGGACGCCAAGGCCGCGGTCAAGGACCGCAAGGTCACCGCCCGCCAGGTCAAGGACCGCCTCGACCGCGAGCTGGTCGGTAACGTCTCGCTGCGCGTGCTGGACACCGAGCGCCCCGACGCCTGGGAGGTGCAGGGCCGCGGTGAGCTGGCGCTGGCCATCCTGGTCGAGCAGATGCGCCGCGAGGGCTTCGAGATGACGATCGGCAAGCCGCAGGTCGTCACCAAGGAGGTCGACGGCAAGACCTACGAGCCCGTCGAGCGCATGACCATCGACGTGCCCGAGGAGCACATGGGCGCCGTCACCCAGCTCATGGGTGTCCGCAAGGGCCGGATGGACAACATGTCCAACCACGGCTCCGGCTGGGTCCGCATGGAGTTCGTCGTCCCCTCCCGCGGTCTGATCGGCTTCCGTACGGAGTTCCTGACCAACACCCGCGGCACCGGCATCGCGCACTCCATCCACGAGGGCCACGAGCCGTGGTTCGGCACGCTGACCACCCGTAACAACGGCTCCCTGGTCGCCGACCGGGCCGGTTCGGTCACCGCCTTCGCGATGACGAACCTCCAGGAGCGCGGCGTGCTCTTCACCGACCCGGGCACCGAGGTGTACGAGGGCATGATCGTCGGCGAGAACTCCCGCGCCGACGACATGGACGTCAACATCACCAAGGAGAAGAAGCTCACCAACATGCGCTCCTCCTCGGCCGACTCCTTCGAGGCGATCGTGCCGCCGCGGAAGCTGTCGCTGGAGCAGTCCCTGGAGTTCTGCCGCGACGACGAGTGTGTCGAGGTGACCCCGGAGGCCGTGCGCATCCGCAAGGTCGTCCTGGACCAGAAGGAGCGCGGGCGCACGGCGTCGCGCGCGAAGCGGTAACCCGGGTCTCCCCACGTACCTGGCTCTCCCGCCGCGGTGGTTGCTCGCCGTAGCTCCCCCACTGCCTAAAGGGCGTGGGAGGTGCCCCCAGCGGCGGGCGTGGAGTGTCGGGTGCGGTGCCGCTCCTCCGGACTTCGTCCTGCGGCGCGGCCCCTCCCGTGAGTGGGTGGAATTCAGGCCGGTGGGGGTGCACGTGATCACTTACGTGCACCCCCACCGGCCTTTTCCGATGGCGGGACAGCAGATGACGTGGCGGCAATCGGAGTAGCGACGGCCGCCGCCGATGTGCGGTATGTCCGGGTCTGCGATCTTATGTGGCTAGGCTTGATCGCGGACCTGAGGAGGCGTCATGGGGGCTGTGCGCGCACGCGCTTGCGCTGGTGTCCTCCTCGTGGCCGTCGCGCTGGCGGCCACCGCCTGTGGCGGGGGAAATGCCGGCCAGGCCGGCGTGGTCAGCGCTTCCTGGGGGGACCCGCAGAATCCGCTGGAGCCGGCGAACACCAATGAGGTCCAGGGCGGAAAGGTCCTGGAAATGCTGTTCCGGGGGCTCAAGCGGTACAACCCGAAGACCGCCGCGGCGGAGAACGTGCTCGCGGACCGGATCGAGACGGCGGACTCGCAGAACTTCACCGTGACCCTGAAACCGGGCTGGACCTTCAGCAACGGGGAGAAGGTCACCGCCAAGTCCTTCGTGGACGCCTGGAATTACGGGGCGTTCATCGGCAACAAGCAGAAGAACGCACCGTTCTTCCAGTACATCGACGGCTTCGACCGGGTGCACCCGGAGAACGGGAAGCCCACCGCCCGGACGCTTTCCGGACTGGTGGTCAAGGACGACAAGACCTTCACCGTCCGGCTGAACCAGAAATTCTCCAGCTGGCCGGACACCCTCGGCTATTCCGCGTTCATGCCACTGCCCCGGGCGTTCTTCACCGACCACGACGGCTGGCTGCAGAAACCGGTGGGGAACGGGCCGTATCTGGTGGACTCCTACGAGAAGGGGTCCGTGCTGCGGATGCGGAAATGGGTGAAGTACCCGGGCAGTGATCCGGCGCGCAACGGGGGGATCGACCTTCGGGTCTACACGGACAACAACACCGCGTACACGGATCTGCAGGCGGGAAATCTGGACCTGGTGGATGATGTGCCGGCCTCGCAATTGCGGCATGTGAAGACGGATCTGGGCGGGCGGTACCTCAACCAGCCGGCCGGGATCATTCAGACGCTCACCTTTCCGATGTACCGGAAGGAATGGTCGCGGCCCGGTTCCGACAAGGTCCGGCGGGGGCTGTCGATGGCCATCGACCGGCAGCAGATCACCAAGGAGATCTTCGAGAACACCCGCACCCCGGCGACCGACTGGACCTCGCCCGTACTGGGCACGGACGGCGGCTACCGGCCCGGGCTGTGCGGTCCGGCCTGCGCGTTCGACCCGGCCAAGGCACGGCAGCTGATCAAGGAGGGCGGGGGCCTGCCGGGCGGCCGGATGACCCTCACGTACAACGCGGACACCGGGTCGCACAAGGACTGGATCGACGCGATCTGCAACAGCATCAACCGGTCGCTGGGCAACGACCGGGCGTGTGTGGGCGATCCGGTCGGCACGTTCGCCGACTTCCGGAACAAGATTTCGGCGAAGGCGATGACCGGGCCGTTCCGGGCCGGCTGGCAGATGGACTACCCGCTGATCCAGAACTTCCTGCAGCCGCTGTATTACACCAACGGCTCGGCGAACGACGGGAAGTTCAGCGACCGGCGGTTCGACAAGCTGGTGGACCAGGCGAACGCGGCGACGGACCGGGGAAAGGCCGTGGCGACGTTCCAGGACGCGGAGAAGATCCTCGCGCAGCAGATGCCGGCGATTCCGCTGTGGTACCAGAACGGCAGCGGCGGCTATTCGGAACGGATCAGCCATGTCGCGCTGAATCCGTTCAGCGTGCCGGTCTACAACGCGATCACGGTCAACTGACCAGACGAGAGAGGCGGCGCGCGCGTGGGGCGTTATGTGGTCCGGCGGCTGCTGCAGATGATCCCGGTGTTCATCGGCAGCACCTTCCTCATCTTCTTCATGGTGTACGCCCTCGGCGACCCGGTCGCGGCCATGTTCGGCGACCGGGCACCGGACCCGGCCACCGCCGCCCAGATCCGCCGCGACCTCTATCTCGACCAGCCGCTCGGCGCGCAGTACCTGCATTACATGGGCCAGATCTTCCGGGGGGATTTCGGTACCGCGTTCAACGGGCAGTCGGTCACCGAACTCATGGCCTCGGCCTTTCCCGTGACGCTCCGGCTGACGCTGGTCGCCATCGTGCTGGAAATGCTCGTGGGGATCACCCTGGGGGTGTTCAGCGGGCTGCGGCGCGGCCGGGGCATCGACACCGGCGTGCTGCTGCTCTCGCTGATCGTGGTGTCCGTCCCGACGTTCGTCAGCGGTTATCTGCTGCAGTTCCTGTTCGGCGTGCGGTGGGCCTGGGCGGCTCCGTCCGTCGCCCCCGAGGCCCCGCTGAACGAACTGCTGCTGCCCGGCCTGGTGCTGGCGCTGGTCTCGCTCGCCTATGTGACCCGGCTGACCCGTACCTCCATCGCCGAGAACGTCCGCGCCGACTACGTCCGCACCGCGCACGCCAAGGGCCTGCCCCGACGCCGCGTCATCACCCGCCATCTGCTGCGCAATTCGCTGATCCCGGTCGTCACCTTCATCGGCACCGACATCGGCGCCCTGATGGGCGGCGCGATCGTCACCGAGCGGATCTTCAACATCCACGGTGTCGGATTCCAGCTCTACCAGGGGATCCTGCGGCAGAATTCGCCGACCGTGGTGGGCTTCGTGACGATCCTGGTGCTGGTCTTCCTGATCGCCAACCTCCTCGTCGACCTGCTGTACGCCGTCCTCGACCCGAGGATCCGCTATGTCTGAGCCCTACGTCCCCAAGGAAGCCATCGGCCACGGCGACGGCGGTACCGCCGCGCTGGCCATCGGCGAGGCGGAGTCGCTGGAGCGCCGCCCGTCCGCCGCACCGCCGTCCGCCGGCCCGCCCGGCGTCCCCGCGGGCAAACCCCGCAGCCTGTGGAGCGACGCCTGGCACGATCTGCGCCGCAACCCGGTCTTCGTGCTCTCCGCGCTGGTCATCGTCTTCCTGGTGGTCATCGCGATCTGGCCGCAGCTGATCGCCACCGGCAACCCGTACCGCGCCGACCTCGCCAAGGCGCAGCAGGGCTCCCAGCCCGGCCACCCCTTCGGCTTCGACACCCAGGGCCGGGACGTCTACACCCGGGTGGTGTACGGCGCCCGGGCCTCCATCACCGTCGGCGTCTGCGCCACCGCCGGCGCGGCACTGCTCGGCAGCCTGCTCGGCGGGCTCGCCGGGTTCTTCGGCGGCTGGGGCGACACCCTGCTCTCCCGGCTCGCCGACATCTTCTTCGGCATCCCGGTGATCCTCGGCGGCCTGGTCTTCCTCTCCGTCGTCACCAGCACCACCGTCTGGCCGGTGGTCGGCTTCATCGTGCTGCTCGGCTGGCCACAGGTCTCCCGGATCGCCCGCGGCTCGGTCGTCACCGCGAAGCAGAACGACTACGTGCAGGCCGCGCGGGCGCTGGGCGCGAGCAACCGGCGGCTGCTGCTGCGGCACATCGCGCCCAACGCGGTGGCGCCGGTCATCGTCGTCGCCACCATCGCGCTCGGTACGTACATCGCGCTGGAGGCGACGCTGTCCTACCTGGGCGCGGGCCTGAAGCCGCCGACCGTCTCCTGGGGCATCGACATCTCCACCGCCTCCACCTACATCCGCAGCGCCCCGCACATGCTGCTGTGGCCCGCCGGCGCGCTGAGCATCACCGTCCTGGCCTTCATCATGCTCGGCGACGCGGTCCGCGACGCCCTCGACCCCAAGTTGCGCTGAGGAGACGGCAGATGACCCACGACGGTCGGAACGGGGACGGCGGCGGGGCGGCCCTGCTGGACGTACGGGACCTGAAGGTGGAGTTCCGGACCCGGGACGGGGTGGCGCACGCGGTCAACGGCGTCAGCTACCGCGTGGCGCCGGGGGAGACCCTGGCGGTGCTCGGCGAGTCCGGCTCCGGCAAGTCCGTCACCGCGCAGGCCGTGATGGGCATCCTCGACTCCCCGCCCGGCCGGGTGACCGGCGGGCAGGTGCTCTTCCACGGCCGTGATCTGCTGACCCTGCGCAGGGAGGAGCGGCGCCGGATCCGGGGCGCGAAGATGGCGATGATCTTCCAGGACGCGCTGTCCGCGCTGAACCCGGTCCTCAGCGTCGGCGCCCAACTCGCGGAGATGTTCCGGGTCCACGAGGGCACGTCCCGCAAGGAGGCCCGCGGCCGGTCCGTGGAGCTGATGGAACGGGTCGGGATCCCGGCCGCCCGGGCGCGGGTGGACGACTACCCGCACCAGTTCTCCGGCGGCATGCGCCAGCGCATCATGATCGCCATGGCGCTGGCCCTCGGCCCCGACCTGATCATCGCGGACGAGCCGACCACCGCGCTGGACGTCACCGTCCAGGCCCAGGTGATGGACCTGCTCGCCGAGCTGCAGCGCGAACTCACCATGGGACTGATCCTGATCACCCACGACCTCGGAGTGGTCGCGGACGTCGCCGACACCATCGCGGTGATGTACGCGGGCCGGATCGTCGAAACCGCGCCCGTCCACGCCCTCTACCGTGCGCCCGCCCATCCGTACACCCGCGGACTGCTGGAGTCCATCCCGCGGCTGGACCACAAGGGCCGCCGGCTGCACGCCATCAAGGGACTCCCGCCCAGCCTCACCGCCATCCCGCCGGGCTGCCCCTTCCACCCGCGCTGCCCACTGGCCCAGGACATCTGCCGCACCGACCCGCCCCCGCTGTACGAGGCCGGCCCGGGCCGGGCCAGCGCCTGCCACTTCTGGAAGGAGACGCTCGATGACGCCCGGTGAGCCGCTCCTCGAAGTGTGCGATCTGGTCAAGCACTTCCCGCTCACCCGGGGCGTGCTCTTCCGGAAGCAGGTCGGGGCGGTCAAGGCCGTCGACGGGGTCTCCTTCACGCTCCGGAAGGGGGAAACGCTCGGTGTGGTCGGGGAATCGGGGTGCGGGAAGTCCACCCTCGCCCGGCTGCTGGTCGGTCTGGAGCGTCCGACGGCCGGCCGGATCCGGTACCGGGGCGAGGACATCACCGCCCTCTCCGGCCGCGCGCTCAGCTCCGTACGCCGCAACATCCAGATGGTCTTCCAGGACCCCTACACCTCCCTCAACCCCCGGATGACGGTCGGCGACATCATCGGCGAACCGTTCGAGATCCACCCGGAGGCCGCCCCCAAGGGAGACCGCCGCCGGCGGGTCCAGGAGCTCCTCGACGTCGTCGGGCTCAACCCGGAGTTCATCAACCGCTACCCGCACCAGTTCTCCGGCGGCCAGCGCCAGCGCATCGGCATCGCCCGCGGTCTGGCACTGCGCCCGGAGATCATCGTCGCCGACGAACCGGTCTCCGCGCTGGACGTCTCCGTCCAGGCCCAAGTGGTCAACCTCCTGGAGCAGTTGCAGGACGAGTTCGACCTGTCCTACGTCTTCATCGCGCACGACCTGTCCGTCGTCCGGCACATCTCCGACCGGATCGCGGTGATGTACCTGGGCCGGATCGCCGAGACCGGCACCGACGAGCAGATCTACGACCACCCCACCCACCCCTACACCCAGGCCCTGCTCTCCGCCGTCCCCGTCCCCGATCCGGAGGCCCGCGCCCACCGCGAACGCATCCTGCTCAGCGGGGACGTCCCCTCACCCGCCGACCCGCCCTCCGGCTGCCCCTTCCGCACCCGCTGCTGGAAGGCCCGCCCGCTGTGCGCCGAGGTCGTCCCGCCGCTGGACGTGCCCCCGGAATTCCGGGAGTCGACGGGGCCGGCGCACCACGCCTCGGCCTGCCACTTCGCGGAGGAGCGGCACGTGGTGCCGAGCGAGTAGCCGGTGCCTCAGCCCGGGACGCCGGCGCGCACCACGGCGAGGTACGCGTCGATGGCGTCGCGGTTGCGGCGCAGCGTCTCGATGCGTTCGGTCATCCGGTCGCGCTCGTGCTCCAGCGTGGCGAGCATCTCCGGGGTCGCGTCCGGGAAGTGGATGGCCCGGGGCTGGTGCAGACACGGCAGGATCTGCCGGATGATCCGGGTCGGCAGCCCGGCCTCCAGCAGGCCCCGGATCTGCAGCACCCGGTCGACGGTCGGCTCGTCGTACGAGCGGTAGCCGTTGGCGCAGCGGTCCGGGACGATCAGCCCCTGCTCCTCGTAGTACCGCAACAGCCGCCGGGGCGTGCCCGTACGCGCCGCCAGCTCCCCGATCCGCATCGGCCCCCACCTCCTGTGGAAACGACAGCGCCGCCGCGGCGGGGATCATTCCCGCCACGGCGGCGCCGGGCCGTCGCGTGCGCGCTACTCGGCGGCCGCGGGCCCCTCCTGGGCCTCCTCGATGGCCGCCAGCGCCGGGTCGAGGATGATGTCCTCGTCGCGGGCCGCGGTCGTCGGCTCCTCGGGGAAGTGGCAGGCCGTCAGGTGGCCGGCGGCGTTGCCGTCGATCTGGAGGAGCGGCGGCTCCTCGGTCGCGCACTTCTCCTGCGCCTTCCAGCAGCGGGTGCGGAAGCGGCAGCCCGAGGGCGGGTTGACCGGCGAGGGCACGTCACCGGCCAGGCGGATGCGCTCGCGGTCCTCCTCCTCGCTCTCCACGAACTTGGCCTCGGGCACGGCCGAGAGCAGCGCGTGGGTGTACGGGTGGCGCGGCCGGTGATAGATGTCGTCGCGGCTGCCCACCTCGACGATCTTGCCGAGGTACATCACCGCGACCCGCTCGCTGAAGTGCCGCACGATCGCCAGGTCGTGGGCGATGAACAGGAACGCGATGCCCAGCTCGCGCTGGAGGTCCTGGAGCAGGTTGACGACCTGCGCCTGGATGGACACGTCGAGCGCGGAGACCGGCTCGTCGGCGACGATCAGCTTAGGTTGCAGGGCGAGCGCCCGGGCGACGCCGATGCGCTGCCGCTGGCCGCCGGAGAACTCGTGCGGGAAGCGGTTGTAGTGCTCCGGGTTCAGGCCCACGGTCTCCAGGAGTTCGCGGATCCGCTTCTCCCGGCCACCGGGCGGGTTGATCCCGTTGATCTCCATCGGGCCGCCGATGATCGTGCCGACCGTCTGCCGCGGGTTGAGCGAGGCGTACGGGTCCTGGAAGATCATCTGGATCTCGGAGCGGATCGGTGCCAGCTCCTTGCGACCCGCGTGGGTGATGTCCTGGCCCTGGTAGGTGATCCGGCCGGAGGTCGGCTCCATCAGCCGGGTGAGCAGCCGCCCGGTGGTGGACTTGCCGCAGCCGGACTCGCCGACCAGGCCGAAGCTCTCCCCGGCGTGCACGGTCAGGTCGACGCCGTCGACGGCCTGGACCGCGCCGACCTTCCGCTTGATCGGGAAGCCGCCGTAGATCGGGAAGTGTTTGGTGAGGCCCTCGGCGGTGAGCAGCGGTTCGCCCTTGGCGGGCGCGGCGTCCCGGGGCGCGGGGAGGGTGACGTTGTCGGTCATGGTGGTCGCTCCCTAGCCCAGCCGGGGCTTGATCTGCTCGATGAAGAAGGTCTGCTTCTGCTCGGCGCTCAGGTGGCACGCGGCGGCGCGTCCCGGAGCCAGCGGCGGCCGCTCGTCGGTGCAGCGGCTGCCGCCGACCTCGCCGGTGAAGCCGCAGCGGGGGTTGAACGGGCAGCCGGACGGCGGGTTCAGCAGGCTCGGCGGGGAGCCGGGGATCGGGTGCAGCGCCTCGTTGACGTCCGAGGAGAGCCGCGGCATCGAGCTGAGCAGGCCCCAGGTGTACGGGTGCCGCGGCTCGGTGAGGATCTCCTTGACGGAGCCCCGCTCGACCGCCCGGCCCGCGTACATCACCAGCAGCTTGTCCGCCGTGTTGGCGACCACGCCGAGGTCGTGGGTGATCAGGATGATCGCGGAGCCGAACTCCTGCTGGAGGTCCTTGAGCAGGTCGAGGATCTGCGCCTGGACGGTGACGTCGAGGGCGGTGGTCGGCTCGTCGGCGATCAGCAGCTGGGGGTTGCAGACCAGCGCCATGGCGATCATGGCGCGCTGGCGCATACCGCCGGAGAACTGGTGCGGGTAGTCGTCCACCCGCAGGTTGGGCTGCGGGATGCCGACCTTGGTCAGCATCTCGATGGCGCGCTGCCGGCCCTCGCGCTTGCTGGCGCCGGTGTGCTTCATGAACGGCTCGGCGATCTGCCGGCCGACCGTGTAGTACGGCGACAGCGCGGTCAGCGCGTCCTGGAAGATCATCGCCATCTTGTTGCCGCGGAGCTTCTCCAGGGTCTTCTCCTTGGCCCCGGTCAGCTCCTCGCCGTCCAGCAGGATCTCCCCGCCGATCTCGGTGGCCTTGGGGTTGTGCAGGCCCAGGATCGCCAGGTTGGTCACCGACTTGCCGGAGCCCGATTCGCCGACGATGCCGAGCGTTTCACCGCGTTCCAGATCGAAGGAGAGACCGTCGACCGCCTTGACGATGCCGTCCTCGGTGGAGAACCGCACGTGCAGGTCACGGACGGACAGGAAGGGGTCGGACCCGGCCGGCACGGTGGTGCCTTCGGTCTTGGTGAGTGTGGTCACTTCAGGCTCTCCTAGGACAGGCGCACGCGCGGGTCGATGAAGGCGTACGTCGCATCCACGATGATGTTGAACACCAGGATCAGGGCGGCGCTGAAGACCAGCACGCCCAGGACCATGGGCAGATCGAGGGTGATGACGGAGTCGATCGCGAGCCGTCCGACACCGGCCAGCTGGAAGGTGAACTCGGTGATCATCGCGCCGCCGAACAGCGAGCTCAGGTCCATGCCGAGGATGGTCACGATCGGGATCAGCGAACCGCGCCAGGCGTAGCGCAGGAAGACGTAACTGCCGGACATGCCCTTGGCCTTGGCCGTCCGGACGTGTTCCTCCTGCAGCTGCTCGATCATCGTCGAGCGGGACATACGGGTGTACTGCGCGGTGAAGATGGTCGCCATCACGACCCAGGGGAGCAGCAGGCCCATGAACCAGCCGGCCGGGTCGGAGGTGAAGTTCACGTACTTGGGCGAGTCCATGAGGCCGCTGTAGACGAACAGACCGAGCGCGATCGGGCCGAGGATGTAGATCTGCGCCGAGCTCAGCACCATCGAGATGGAGGTGAGCACCTTGTCGATCATGGAGCCACGCTTGTAGGCGGCGAGCAGGCCGGTGCCCAGACCCACGGTCAGGAACACCGCGGCGCCGCCGATGGCCAGCGAGGCGGTGGTGGGCAGCCGGTCGATCAGCGTGGACCAGACGTCCTGCTTGGTGGCGAAGGAGTAGCCGAAGCAGGGGGCGCTGCAGTGGCCGACGGAGTAGTCCCGGCCGGCGAAGATGCCGACCAGCCAGTCCCAGTACTGGGTCGGCAGCGGCTTGTCGAGGCCGAGGTTCTGGTGGATCAGCGCGATGTTGTCCGCGGTGCAGTTCTTTCCGCAGGACATCGCCGCCGGGTCACCGGCACCGAAGAACACGAAGAAGGTGAAGGCACTGAGCAGGAGAAGGATGACAACAGCGCCGAACGTCCGGCGAAGTAGGAATTGAAGCATGGCAGTTCGCTGCTCTCAGGACGGCGGCGGCAGTGGGCGTGAGGGGTGGCGGACGAAGGCCCCGGAGGGCGCGCGTTCCGCCGTGTGCGCGCTCTCCGGAGTACCTTCGTCAGGCGATCGCCTGAGGGGCGATCGCTCGGGTTACTTCTTCAGGTACAGCGTGTTCGGGTCGAGGTAGCTGACGTCCAGGTTGTAGCGGACGCCGCCGACGTTCGAGCCGTACAGCTGGAGCACCTTGGTGTAGAAGGCCGGGCCGGCCGGGTCGACCTTCTCCACGATGTACTGGTGCAGCTTCTGCCACTCCTCGGTCGCCTTCTTGACGTCGGTGATCTCGGAGATCCGGGCGATCTCGGAGTTCACGTGCTTGTCGTTGACGTGGGAGTAGTTCGAGGCGCCGTCCTGGATCGTGGTGCCGTCGTACGACGGCGGGATCACGGTCGAGGCGTCCGGCCAGTCCTGGCCCCAGCCGGTCATGTAGATGTCGAAGCCGTTGTCGACCTTGCCCATCTGCTCGTACCAGGAGGCGGCGTCGACCTCCTTCTTCTGCACGTTGAAGCCGGCCTTGGTCAGCGCGTCCTCGATGGCGACGGCTTCCTTCTGACGCGACTCGGTGTTGGAGTACGCGTAGACGAGCTTCATGCCCGTCTTGCCGGCCTCCTTGAGGAGCTTCTTGGCCTTCTCCGGCTCGCCGTTGGGGTGCGAGAGCTTGCCGTAGGGGTCGTAGCCCTTCTTGTAGCCCGCGACGGTCGGGGCGAGCAGACCGCCGGCGATCTCACCGCCGTAGCTGCCGCCGTTGAGGCGGACGAGCTGCTGGTCCGGCAGCGCGTAGGTGATCGCGTCACGGATCCGCTTGTCCTTGAGGCGGTCCATGTTGTAGTTCATCTGCCAGACGTAGGGCTGGTAGCCCTGCACCATGCGCTTGCTGGCGCTGGCGTTGTTCAGCACGTCCTTGGTCAGCGTGGGGTCGACCGCGTTGGTGAAGCTGACCGCGTTCTTGGCCTCACCCTGGTCGGCCATCAGGCGCTTGGTGGAGTCCGACGCCTGGTGGTTGAAGGTGATGTTGAAGCCGTCCGGGTACTGGTGGTGGACCGGGTCGGTCTTCGCGTCCCAGTTCTTGTTGCGCACCAGCTGCATGGACTTGCCGGACTTGAACGACGCGATCTTGTACGGGCCGGAGCACACCGGCGCCACGTCGTAGGCGTCCTTGGTGTCCTTGGCGCTGTCCGGGACCACGCTGTAGCCGGGCATCGTCAGCGCGTACGGCAGCTGCGACTGCGGCTTCTTGAAGTGGAAGATGACGGTCTTGTCGTCCGGCGTGTCCAGGACGCTCTTGGGCAGGTGGTCGCCCTTGTACGGACCGTCCGGCAGCGCCTTGCGGTAGGTGGTGCCGCTGCCCGACAGCCAGGTCTGGACGTAGGTCGGGCCGTCGGTGATGAACTTGGCGTACAGCCGCTCTATCGAGTGACGGATGTCCTTCGAGGTGATCGGCTTGCCGTCCTCGAACTTGATGCCGTCCTTGAGCGTGTACTTCCAGGTCTTGCCGCCGTCGGACATCTGGCCGGCGTCGGTGGCGAGGTCACCGACGACCTTGGCGTTGCCCTTGTCGTCCTGCTTGAACGCGGTCAGACCACGGAAGATCAGCTGCGACAGCGCCTTCATGTCGCTGACGTACATCTGACCCGGGTCCAGGTGGTTGTAGCTGTCACGCTGGTACACGCGGAGAGTGCCGCCGTTGCGGGCACCCTTGACGGCGACGGCCGGGCCGGTGGAGTCGGCGGCGGTGCCCATCGGGATCGTCTTGGCCTGGGCCGCGGCGTCGGCGTCGGTCTGCGCCTTGTCCTTGTTGTTGTTGCTGCCGCCGCTGCAGCCGGTGAGCGCGAGTGATCCGGCCGCGAGGGCCACGATCACCGCGCGAGCTCTGCGCGTAGAAAGTGCGTTCATGAGGTTCCAAGCACCTGCCTGTCAGTTGGTGGGTCCAGATGTGCTGTCTGACGCATCCCGGTACAGGCCCGGACGGGTGGGGTGACAGCAAGCCCCCCTCAAGTGGACGATCAGCGCCCGGACTTGGGATCGAAGGCGTCGCGTACCGAGTCTCCGAGGAGGTTGAAGCACAGCACGAAGATCAGCATGGCCGCGGCGGGGAAGAGCAGGAAGGTCGGGTCGTTCTCGTAGAAGCGGGCGCCCGCCTGGAACAGCCGGCCCCAGTCCGGGGTCGGCTCGATGATGCCGACGCCCAGGAAGGACAGGCCCGCCTCGGCGGTCACGAAGAGGGGCAGCATGTAGGTGCTCTGCACCAGCACCGGGGTGACCACGTTCGGCAGGAGCTCCTTGCGGATGATCCGCCAGGGCGAGGCGCCGGTGATCTTCGCGGCCTCGACGAACTCCCGCTCGCGCAGGGAGAGCACCTGGCCGCGGAGCAGTCGGGCCAGACCCATCCAGCCCAGGAACCACTGGACGATGATCAGTGCGCAGACCCGGACGTAGGTGGGCGTCTCGTCGCCCGGCGGCACGAACAGCGCCACCACGACCGGCATGAAGGCCACGAAGGTCAGCTGGCTCGGGAACGCCAGCAGGAAGTCGATCACCCGGCTCAGGAAGTAGTCGGTCTTGCCGCCGACGTAGCCGGCCGTGACGCCGATGATGATGCCGGTGACCACGGTCAGGATGGTCACCGCGACGGAGATGCCCAGCGACATCCGCATGCCGTAGATCAGCTGCATGAAGACGTCGCGGCCCAGCTGCGGCTCGATGCCGAACCAATGCTCCGGGGAGATCCCGCCGTTGGGGCCGGCCGGATAGCCGAATTCATCGAGGAGATTCGGGTCGTCGTTGCCGTAGAGGACGTACGGGTCCTTGCCGTACAGTGCGCCGATCACCGGGGCCAGCGCCGCGATGACGAAGAAGGCGAGTACGACGATCGCGCAGATCACGCCGGTGCGGTCGCGCTTGAAGCGCGTCCACATCAATTGGCCGGGGGAACGGCCGACGAGCTCACCGCCCTTGCCCTTCTTTTCCTTCTTCAGGCCGCCGGATCCAAGTCCTGGGGTGTCGGACCTGTCAGCGGCGGTCTGGGATGGACTAGTCATCGCGAAGTGCCCCCGCGCCGAGTTCTCTTGGAACGTGAAGCGGTGTCGATTCGCACCGCTGGATGTGCGGACTTTCGCAAGTGATTTATGGCGGAGTCAAGGGGATCGGGTGTGCTCGCGAACAGGTCGTCTACTTCTTGAGCGAAGATTGCGCAGATCGACGCCAGGGCGTGCTTGACAGGTGGGCGGGATATCCGGCATTGGTGGACATATCGTCACCAACCGCTTTAACGTGAAGGCAACTTGCCTGTCGCAACACCGATATACGGACGCGCCATGATGAACAACGTACGGCCGTGCGGGTGCCGTAGACCGGCCGGGACGCCAGGCGGCGGCCCGGCCGGTTGTCGTTTCGGGCGATTTCGTCCCCGCGTCACGGCGGCCCGCCCCCGCACCTCGTCCCGGTCTGTTGTGCCCGCGCCGGTAGTGGAGTAGATCTGCGGTGGACGCCGCGTCCCCGCGGCGCCCGAGGCCACCCGGTACACCGACACGGACGGGGGACGGGCCGTGTCCACAGAGCGGGACAGCTTTCTCACCAACGGTATGCGCCGCACCACCACTTGGCTCTGCCTCCTGCTCGCGCTGACCGGCGCCGGCTGGATCGTCCGGGACCTCGTCGTCGCCGGGCAGGCCGCGGACCTGTGGCGGCACTGGTCCGGCGCGGCCGTCCGCCCGGGCCGGGGCACCGTCTGGGCCACCTCGGCCCTGGACCCGCTGCTGGTGCTCGGCGCGCTCGGTGCCGCGGCGGTCGTACGGCGCCGGGCCTCCGCCCCGGCCGTGGCCGCCGGCGCCCTGTGCTCCCTCGCGGCCGGTGTCGTCCTGCTGCGGCTGCCGGTGCTGTGGACACCGGCCGCGGACCGGCTGCCCGGCGCGGACGACGGGTTGCTGACGTGGGCGTGGGCGACCGCCGCGGCCCAGTTCGTGGCGGCGGCGCTGCTGCGTGGGGTGGCGGCCGGCGCGGTCCGGCGGCGCGGACACCCGGGCCGGCCCGGCGGACGCCGTACCGACGCCCTGCCCGAGGTGGCGTCCTCGGCGTACGGGGTCGTGCACGCGGTGCCGTACGGGGCGGACCCCGGCCCGGCCGGCCGCCCGTACAAGGGGCCCGCGGCCCTGGCCGGCGTCCTCCTGGGCGCCGCCGGACTGGCCCTGACGGCCCGGGAGATCCACCACTGGGTACGGCTCGGCGGTCCGGCGTACGGCAGACGGCTGACCGGCGGGACGGGGGCCGTGCGGGCCCTGCTGGAGCCCCCGGCCGACTGGGAGACGGCGGTGCTGGCGGTGCTGGCGCTGGCCGCCGCGACGGCCGCCTTCCGCCGGGCCGCCCGGGCCCGGCCCGCGGCGGTCGCCGCCGGAGCCCTGCTGACCGTGCACGGCGTGGTGGCACTCGCCCTCGCCGGCCGCGCGGGGACGTTCGGGCGGCTGGCGGTGCTGCCGGCCGGGACCCAACTCGGGCTCGGCGCGGCCGCCCTGGCGGCGACCGCCGGCCCGCTCGCACTGATCGCCGCGGCCCGGCCCGGCCTCCCGCCACCCGCCGCCGCCCCGGACGAGCTGCTCGCCTACGGCTCCGCCCCCGGCGAGGCACGGCCACCGCACGCCCCGCCCCCGCCGACGACATTGCCGCCGGGGTGGTGAGCAGGGGGCGGGGTGGGCTGGTGACTACCGGGGGCGGTGGTGACCAGCGGGGGCGGGGCGGGGGTTGCGGCGGGGTGGGGCCTTAGGGGGCGGGCGAACGGATCCCGTAGGGGATGGGCGCGCCCCCTCGGGGCCACAACCGGCCCGGGGCGGGGCGATATTCCCGTTACAGCCCCAGCGACCGCTTGAGGAAGTCCACCTGGAGCAGCAGCAGGTTTTCGGTCACCTGTTCCTGGGGCGTCATATGGGTCACCCCGGACAGCGGAAGGACCTCGTGCGGGCGGCCGGCGGCCAGCAGTGCCGAGGACAGCCGCAGCGAGTGGGCCACGACCACGTTGTCGTCCGCCAGGCCGTGCACGATCAGCATCGGGCGGTGCGGTTCCCGCGCCCCGGCCAGCCCCTCGTCCGTGACCAGCGAGTTCTCCGCATAGACCGCCGGTTCCTCGTCCGGGTGGCCCAGGTACCGCTCCTGGTAATGGGTGTCGTACAGCCGGAGGTCGGTCACCGGCGCACCGACCACCGCGGCATGGAAGACATCGGGGCGGCGCAGCGCGGCCAGCCCCGCCAGATAGCCGCCGAAGGACCAGCCGCGGATCGCCACCCGCCCGAGGTCCAGGGGAAAGGATCCGGCCAGTGCCTGGAGGGCGTGCACCTGGTCGTCCAGGGTGATCTCCGCGAGCCGCCGGGAGACGGCCTTTTCCCAGGCGGGGGATCGGCCCGGGGTGCCCCGGCCGTCCGCGACGATCACCGCGAACCCCTGGTCGGCGAACCACTGCGAGGTCAGATACGCGTTGTGCGCGGCGACCACCCGCTGGCCGTGCGGACCGCCGTACGGGTCCAGCAGCACCGGCAGCGGACCGTCGCCCTCCGCGTAGCCGTCGGGCAGCAGCACCGCGCAGGGGATCTTCCGCTCGCCGGCCAGGACCAGCCGGGGCCGGGCGGTGAGCACCGGCTCCTCGGCGTACGAGCCGATCGTGGCGAGGGTCTTCTCCCCGCCGTCCGGGTCCAGCCGGACCACGTCCACCTGGGTGCCGGGACGCTCCAGCGACGTCTGGGAGAGCACGGTCAGCGCACCGCCGCGCACCGCGGAGGACACCGTCGGGTACGGCCGGTCGCCCACCCGCTCCCAGCCGCCCTGGTCGCCGCTGCCCCGGAACCACGCGCGGTAGACGCCGATGTCGTGCATGTCGGTGCTGCTCGCGGAGAACAGCACGTCCTCCTCACCGATGTCGAGCACCGCCCGGACGTGCAGCGGCGCCCCGGTCAGCGGCCGGGCGCCGACGAACAGCTTGCGTGCACCGCCCTCGTCGGCGATCCGCACCAGCCGCCCGTCCGGCGTCCAGGCCGGCACCCCGGGGAACGGCTCGACCCACGCCTCGTCCTCCTCCTCGTGCACCGTCCGGGTCGCACCGGTCGCGGTGTCGACCGTCAGATAGCGCTGGTCGCGCTGGTCCCGGGCCTGGACGAGGAGCAGCGGCGGGCCGGCCGCGGACCAGTGGACGCGGGCGAGATAGGGGTAGCGGCCGCGGTCCCAGTCGATGTCGGTGCGCGAGCCGTCCAGGCCGAACAGGCTCAACGAGACCTCGGCGTTGGCGGTGCCGGCGGCCGGGTACGCGACCTGCGCGGGCTCGCGGTCCGGGTGCGCCGGGTCGGAGATCCACCAGCGCCGCACCGGCGTCTCGTCCACCCGCGCGGCCAGCACCGCGTCGCTGTCCGGGGACCACCAGAAGCCCCGGTACCGCCCCATCTCCTCGGCCGCGATGAACTCCGCGAGGCCCCAGGTCACCTCGGGCCCGTCCGGCTCGGCCAGCACCCGGCCCGCCGCCCCGCCGCCGTCCGACGTCGCCCCGCCGTCCACCGCGACCACCCGCAGCCGGCCCTCCGCCACGAACGCCACATGCCGGCCGTCCGGGGACGGCCGGGGGTCCACCACCGGGCCCGGCACGGGGAGTTCACGCGTGGTGCCGGCCCGCAGCTCGGAGACGAACAGCCGGCCGGAGAGCGGGAACGCCGCCAACTCCACGGCGGCGTCCGTGGCATAGCCCACGATGCCCGCCGAACTCTCCCGGCTGCGCTCGCGCCGGGCCCGCTCCTGCGGGGAGAGGTCCTCCTCGGCACCGGCCAGCAGGGCCTCGGGATCGGCGGCGGTGAACTCCCGCCCCTCGTCCAGGTCCAGCACCCACAGCTGCTGGCTGCGCTCGGTGCCCGAGGGGGAACGGAGGAAGACGATCCGCGCGGCATCGGGGGAGACGGTGTAGCTGCGCGGGGCGCCCAGGGTGAAGCGCTGCGTACGGGCGTACTGCCGCGGAAACGAAGGCTGTCCGGTCATGGGCCGAGCCTAGGCGAGGTGCCCCCGGATCGGGCAGGTTCGTGAGCGGGCGATTGCCCGGCTCACCGCGGTCGCGCTCGTGAAGATCGTGTGCGCCCCCGCTCTGCTTCCGTGCTCCGACTTATGCGCTCGGACGGAAAGTTATGATCCCTTGCGCGTAGTGGGTACGGGGTAAAGAGCCCTTGGCATACCCCGGTGCACGGTCCGCGGCGGCGCTCCGTGCACCATCAACTCTGTTCGGGCCGTGGATACTTGGAGGTGAGCCGCCGTGGCACTCTCGATTTCGGCGGTGGTGCTGCTGGCGATCATCGTCTTCTTGCTCGTCAAGAAGTCCGGGCTGAAGGCGGCGCACGCCTTCGTCTGTATGTTGCTGGGCTTCTATCTGGCCAGCTCGTCCATCGCACCGTCGGTCAAGCAGCTGACGACGAACGTCGCCAGCATGATCGGCGGCATCAAGTTCTGAGCAGCGGGTCCTGAACGGCACCTCCTGAGGCGCACGCGGCGACGGGTGCGTGCTGAGCGGTGCGTTCCGGCCGGTTCCCGGCCGGCGGACCCGAGCGCGGGGTGAGGGTGTCGGTGGCGGCTCGTAGGCTTGTCCGCATGACCGCGCACCCTCCCTCCGCCCGCCGTCTCCTGCTGGTCCACGCCCATCCGGACGACGAGTCGATCAACAACGGCGTGACCATGGCCAAGTACGCGGCCGAGGGCGCGCGGGTCACCCTCGTCACCTGCACGCGCGGCGAGGAGGGCGAGGTGATCCCGCCCGAGCTCGCCGGTCTCGCGCCGGACCGGGACGACACCCTCGGTCCGTACCGCGTCGGTGAGCTGGCCGCCGCCATGGCGGAGCTGGGCGTCACCGACCACCGCTTCCTCGGCGCGCCGGGCCGGTACCGCGACTCCGGCATGATGGGCGCCCCGCAGAACGACCGGCCCGACTCCTTCTGGCAGGCCCCGCTCGACGCCGCGGCCGCCGATCTGGTGGCCGTCATCCGTGAGGTCCGGCCGCAGGTCCTGGTCACCTATGACCCGAACGGCGGATACGGCCACCCCGATCACATCAAGGCGCACCGCGTGGCCATGCGCGGCGCCGAGCTGGCCGCACTGCCGGATTTCCGGCCGGAGCTGGGCGGCGCGTATGCGATCGGGAAGATTTACTGGAACTGCAACCCCCGTTCCGTGGTCGAGGAGGGCTTCGCACGGCTGCGTGCGGCCGGGCACAGCTTCCCCGGTGTGGCCACCGTCGACGACGTGCCGGGGGTGGTGCCGGACTCCGAGGTGACCGCCTCGATTTCCGGCGGTCCGGCGTACGCCGCCGCCAAGGCCGCGGCGATGCGCGCCCACTACACCCAGATCGCGGTCGACGGGCCGTTCTTCGCGCTCTCCAACGACTTGGGGCAGCCGCTGTTCGGCACGGAGCACTATCGGCTGGTGCACGGCGTGCCGGGGGTGGCGGCCGGGGACCGTGAGGACGACCTCTTCGCGGGTATCGGCGAAATGGTGGGTATGGAGGAGAGTGCCCGGATTGAGGAGGCGGCGGAATGAGCAAGGCGAAGGGCGGCAACGGCGGTGCGGCCGCTGACGACGGCAAGGGCGGCGCGGCCGACGGGCAGCGGTCCCGCGCGGCGTCCGCCGGCGGGTCCGGCACCCGCCCGCGGTCCGGCGCACCCGCGGCCGGACCGGCACCCCTCACCCCCGGCCGGATCGGGATATACGTCCTGCTCCTGGTCGCCGGTGTGCTGGTGGGGCTGGCCGGGACGCTGGTGCAAGCCGCCTGGTTCCCGGGCGGATTGGTGCTGGCGCTGGCGGCCGTCGGCGGCCTCTTCTACGGCGGCACCCGGGCGTCCGGCACCACCGCCGGTGCGCTGGTGCCCGGCGCGGCCTGGCTGGTGACGGTGTTTGTGCTGTTGAGCGACGTCCGCCCGGAGGGCGACTTCCTCTTCGGTCCGGGCGTCGGCTCCTACGTCTTCCTGCTGGGCGGCATCGTGGTGGCTGTGATCTGCGCCACCGCGGCCCAGATGCGGACGATGGGTGCCCGGCCCGGCCGAGTTGGCGGATGACATGGTGCATACCAGGACGGATGCCGCGCGGGTCCGGGTGAACGGCCCCGGTGCAGGGGGTTCGCCCATGGCGGCGGTGTTCGTCGGCTCCCCGGGTGTCCGCCCGCGGCGGACAGTATGGTGGTGCGCGCCGTCGCGCCGCCCTGGGGGCACCCTCCGGTCCTGAGGCCGGGGATCATCTCTGACGAGCGGCGGAGCGCCAACCGGGAGAACCTGCTTTGAGTCGTGAATCTGACAGTTCGTCCTCCGGCCCGCGGGGCCGTGGCGGAGCCGCGTACCCGTCAGGGACGCCGCCGTACGGCTCGCCCAGGGGAGACGCCGACGAGGTGCTGGCGCCCGGTGCCGCGGCGCAGCCGGAGGAGCCCAAGACCGAGACCACGCTGACGACGCGGATCAAGATCAACATTCCGGGCTCCCGCCCGATCCCGCCGGTCGTCGTGCGCAAGCCCGTCGGTGAGGAGTCCGGCATGAACGCATCGGCAGCGTCCGGCGGTTCCCGCGGCGCCCCGCGCCCGGCGCGCGGTGCCGACCGCGGCGCCGAACGCACCGGCAGCACCCCCCGGCCCGAGGCCACCGCGGACGACGCCACCACGGGCGGTCGCGGCGACAAGACCAGCGACTGGTTCGCGCCGCGCAAGCCGCAGGCCGGGCCGCCCGGCTCGTCGTCGAGCACCGGATCGCACCCGGCGCCGCCCGCCCCGGGCGGTACGACCCCGCCGCCCGGCCCGTCGGGCACCGGCGCGCCCCAGCGCCCCGACCTGCCGTACTTCTCCGACGCCCCGGCGGCGGGCGGCGGCTCGCCGTTCGACGAGGGCGCCCGGCCCGGTGGCGGCTCGCCGTTCGACGGCGGGCAGCGGGATGCCGCTTCGCCCTTCGACGGCGGGCAGCGGGATACCGCCTCGCCGTTCGACGGTGCGGGGCACGGCAGCGCCTCGCCGTTCGACGCGCCCACCGGTGTGCCCCGCGACCACAGCCCCTTCGACGCCCCGGGAGCCGGCCCCACCGGCCCCACGACCGGTCCGGCCAAGGGCGACTCGGCGTTCAACCTCCCGCCCGGCTTCAGCGACCCGGCGTCCGGCCCGGCACCGAAGATCGACGACACCGCCGAACTCACCCCGCAGGCCCCCGGTCCGCTGACCGGCCCCGGCAGCGGCATCGGCCCCGGCGGCATCTCCGGCGGCCTGCCCGGCTCACAGGCCGGCCCGGTGCCCGGCGGTCCGAAGGGCGGCCCCCGGAGCGGGGCGCCCGGCCGTCGCGACCGGGTGTCCGGCGACACCCTGGTCAGCGGCATCCCGGCGACCCCCGGTGCCGACGGCCCGTCGGCCCCCTCGCCGTTCGCCCCCGCACCGGGCGAGGGCGACAGCGCCGCCCCCAAGCCGCGGCCCAAGATCCCCGACCCGATCAACCCGCCCAAGAAGGGCCGTAACAAGCTGGTCCTGGCGGGCGTCGCGGTCGTCGTCCTGGCCGGCGTCGCCTACGGTGCGGGCCTGCTGCTCGACCACGCCGACGTGCCCAACGGCACCACCGCGCTCGGCGTGGACATCGGCGGCGCCACCAAGGAAGAGGCCGTCAAGAAGCTGGAGTCGGCGCTCAAGGACCGCCGCACCGCGCCGCTCAAGCTCACCGTCGACGGCAAGGCCGAGACCCTGCTGCCGGCCAAGGCGGGCCTGGACATCGACCCGCAGGCGACGGTCCGCAACGCGGCCGGCCGGGACTACAACCCGGTCTCCGTCATCGGCTCGCTGTTCGGTGTCCACCGGACGGCCAAGCCCGCGATGGTGGTCGACGACGAGAAGCTGGCGGTCGCGCTGGAGAACCTCGCCGGTGCCGGAGGTGCCGCCGAGGACGGCGGGATCACCTTCGAGAACGGCAAGGCGGTGCCCCACTACGGCGTCCCGCACAAGGCGATCGACGTCAAGGCGTCCCGCCAGAAGGTCGCCGACGCCTACCGCGAGCGGGCCACCAACGGCACCGACGCCCCGGTCGTGCTCGCCGCCAGCACCCAGCAGCCGCGGGTGAGCAAGGCCGCGGTGGACCGGGCGATGAAGCAGTACGCCGAGCCCGCCATGTCCGGCATGGTGACGGTCCGTTCGGGCGCCCACGGGCTCTCGTTCAGCCCGCAGAAGTCCATCCCGAAGTTCCTGTCGTTCAAGATCGGCAGCAACGGCGAGCTGGTGCCGTACTACGACCGGACCGCCCTGAAGGAGCTCTACGGCGACACCTTCAACGGCGTGCTGCTCACCAAGGGCGACGGCTCGAAGAAGCCGATCACCGTCGAGGAGGTGGCCAGCGCGGTCGCCAAGGCGCTGCTCGGCCGCACCCCCGCCGAGCGGATCCAGACCATCGGCGCGGACGGCTGACGGCGGACCGTACGAGCCCGGCCGGCCACCGGCCCGAGGCCCCCTGGAGGCCCTCCCGGAACACCACCCCGGGAGAACCCCTAGGGGGCCTCCCCCATGACAGATGTCATGCCGGAGTGCGTACGTCCGACACTGCCGGGCAGCGGGGCGGGACCGGGAAGCTGGCACCATGACGACGACAGCGACCAGCACAGTCACCGCCGCCCAGGAGGCGGACCGGTCACCGGTGGTCAGCTTCCGGCAGGTCAGCAAGAGTTACGGCGCGGTGCGCGCGGTCGCCGACCTGGACCTGGAGCTGCACCCCGGCGAGACCGTCGCCCTCCTCGGCCCGAACGGCGCCGGCAAGTCCTCCACCCTCGACCTGCTGCTCGGCCTGCGCAGCCCGGACGCCGGCACGGTGACCCTCTTCGGCACGACCCCGCAGCGCGCCATCGAGGAGGGCAGGGTCGGCGCCATGCTGCAGAGCGGCGACCTGATGGAGGGCGTGAAGGTGCGGGAGCTGGTCAAGCTGGCCCGCGATCTGCACCCGCGCGGCCATCCGCTCGACGAGGTCCTGGCCACCGCCGGCATCACCGAGATCGCCGACCGTATGGTGGACAAGCTCTCCGGCGGCCAGGAGCAGCGGGTCCGCTTCGCCCTCGCCACCGCCGGCGCCAGCGACCTGATCGTGCTGGACGAGCCGACCACCGGCATGGACGTCTCGGCCCGGCAGGCCTTCTGGGGCACGATGCGCCGGCAGGCCCAGCAGGGCCGTGCGGTGCTGTTCGCCACCCACTACCTCGAAGAGGCCGACGCGATCGCCGACCGGGTGATCGTGCTGCACCGCGGCCGGGTGCTGGCCGACGGCACCGCCGCCGAGATCAAGGCCCGGGCCGGCGCCCGCCGGGTCACCTTCGACCTCGACGAGCCGATCGACCGCGCCGCACTCGACGCCCTGCCGCACCTGACCTCCCTGACGGTGTCCGACAGCGGCTCCGCCGCGGGCTCCCGCCGCACCGTCCGGATCCAGTCCGAGGACGCCGACGCCACCGTGCACGCCGTCTACCGCCTCGGCCTCTACCCGCACCACCTCGAAGTCTCCGGCCTCGGCCTGGAGCAGGCCTTCATCGCCCTCACCACCGCGTCCGACCGGACCCCCGCCACCGCCGAGGAGGCGGCCCGATGAGCACCCTGATCAAGCTGGAGATCGTCCGCGCGCTGCGCAACAAGAAGTTCATGTTCTTCTCGGTGATCTACCCGCCGGCGCTGTACCTGATCATCGCCGGTGGCGCGGACAGCACGCCGATACCCGGTACCCAACTGGACATGGGGCTGTACTTCATGGTGTCCATGGCAGCATTCGGTGCCATGACCGCCGTGCTGCTGGGCAACAGCGAGCGCATCGCCAAGGAGCGCGAGAAGGGGTGGGTGCGGCAGCTGCGGCTGACCGCCCTGCCGGGCCGCGGCTACGTCGCCGCCAAGATGGGCGCCGCCGCGACGGTCAGCCTGCCGTCCATCCTGCTGGTCATGCTCGTCGCCGCGGTCGTCAAGGGCGTCCGGCTGGAAGCCTGGCAGTGGCTGGCGATCGCCGCCGCCACCTGGCTCGGCAGCTTCGTCTTCGCCGCCCTGGGCGTCGCCATCGGCTACCTGGCCACCGGTGACGCGGTCCGCCCGATCGCGATGCTGATCTACTTCGGCCTGGCGTTCCTCGGCGGCCTGTGGATGCCGCTGACGATCCTGCCGCAGTGGGTGCAGGACGTCGCCGAATGGGTGCCCACCCACGCGTACGCGGCGCTCGGCACCGCCATCGAGGCCGGCGGCGCACCGCACCTGAAGGACATCGCCCTCCTCGCCGGCTACCTGGTGCTGTTCGCCGGCGGCGCGGCCTGGCTGTACCGCAAGGACACCCGGAAGACATGACACCGGTGGAGAAGAAGAGCGCACCCGAGGACTACAACCCGATACGGATCGGCCAGGAACCGCACAGCCGCCGCCAGGCCCTCGGCAAGTCCGCCTGGATCGGCGTCTGGCTGCTGTACCTCGCCGGGCCGGTGGGCCAGCTCCTCCAGCCCGGTGTGCCCGCCGCCCCGCGGATCTGGGGCTTCCTCGGCCTCGCGCTCTTCGTCCTCACCTACTTCGCCCTGGTCTTCCGCCACATGTGGCGCAGCCTCACCCAGCAGGTGACGTACGGGTCCCTGGCCGTGCTGCTGGCGCTGTCCCTCGTCCTCTCCTGGACGATGGACTTCTCCTGGCTGGTGCTGTTCATCTTCACCAGCGTGGCCAGCGGCGTGGTCCTGACCTGGCAGCAGTCCCGCTGGGCCATCCCGCTGGTCACCGCGCTGCTCCTCGCCGTCGGCTGGCACTACCCGCAGATCCGCGACTACTACCTCTTCGCCTACGGCCTGCCCGCCCTGGGCTGCGGCTTCATGATGGTCGGCGTGCAGCACCTGATCCGTACGACCCAGGAGCTGCGCGCCGCCCGCCAGGAGGTGGCCCGGCTCGCCGCCAACGACGAGCGGCTGCGGCTCGCCCGCGATCTGCACGACCTGCTCGGCCACTCGCTCTCCCTGATCACGCTCAAGAGCGAGCTGGCCGGCCGGATGCTGCCGGACCGCCCGGACGACGCCGCCCGCCAGGTGGCCGACATAGAACGGGTCAGCCGGCAGGCGCTGGTCGACGTGCGGGAGGCGGTCACCGGCTACCGCCGCCCCCGGATCGCCGTCGAGCTGGCCGGCGTCCGGGCCGCGCTGCGCACCGCCGGCATCACCGCCGCCGTCGACCCGGCGCTGGACGCCGAGCAGCGGGGCCTCGCGACCGAGGGCGAAGGCGCCCTGGCCTGGGCGCTGCGCGAGGCCGTCACCAACGTCGTCCGGCACAGCGGCGCCCGCCGCTGCGAGTTGCTGCTGACCGAGGAGTGGGAGGCCGACGAGCGCCGCCAGCTGTGCCTGTCGGTCATCGACGACGGCATCGGGCCGCCCCCCGGCGGCGGCCGCGACGGCAACGGCCTGACCGGTCTGCGCGAGCGTCTGGCGCTGGCCGACGGCCGCCTGGAGACCGGCCCCGCCCCGCGCGGCCGCGGCTTCGCCCTGCGCGCCTACGTACCCCTGGCCGCCCCGGCCCCCGCGCCGCCCGCCGCCACGGCCTTCCCGGAGCCGCTGCCGGACCAGGCGTAGCCACCGCCATAACGCCTTCCCGGAGCCGCTGCCGGGCCCAGGCGTAGCCACCGCCGTGACGCCGGCCCGGAGGGTCCCCACACGCCCTAAGCTGACCGGCATGATCAGAGTGCTGCTGGCCGAGGACCAGTCGATGGTCCGGGAGGCGCTGGCCGCGCTGCTGTCGCTGGAGGCGGACCTGGAGGTCGTCGCACAGGCGGCGCGCGGCGACGAGGTGGTGGCCACCGCGCGGGCGCACGACGTGGACGTCGCCCTGCTGGACATCGAGATGCCCGGCCTCAGCGGCCTGGAGGCGGCGGCCGCACTCCGCCGCGAGCTGCCCGGCGTGAAGATCGTCATCCTCACCACCTTCGGCCGCCCCGGCTATCTGCGCCGCGCCATGGAGGCCGGCGCGGACGCCTTCCTGGTCAAGGACGCCCCGGCGGCCCGGCTCGCGGACGCGGTGCGCCGGGTGCTGCGCGGCGAGCGGGTCATCGACCCGGCGCTGGCGGCGGCCGCGCTGGCCGACGGCGCCAGCCCGCTCACCGAGCGCGAACGGGACGTCCTGCGGACCGCCGCGGACGGTTCCACCAACGCCGAGATCGCCGCCGCCCTCCACCTTTCCCGGGGCACGGTCCGCAACTACCTCTCCACCGCCATCCAGAAGACCGGCGCCCGCAACCGCGCCGAGGCGGTCCGCACGGCCCGCGACAAGGGCTGGCTGTAGTCACCCGCGGCGCCCGGAGCCCCGTCGGGCCGGGCCAAGGCTGCCGGCCTCGGGCCCTTCGCCCCTGTGCGCCGCCGCGCGGCGTCCCGCAGGCTTGAAGTGTGATGCCCCGCAATCGCGCCCCGGAGGGCGGCCGCGGCACCACCGTGGTGCTGATCCTCGTGATCGTCGGCGTCACGGTCCTCGACGCGGTCGACATCGGCCCCGAACTGCACCAGTCCGCCTTCCTGGGCATCGCCCCGCTGTACGCCGCGCTGCGCTGCTCCCTGCGGCGCACCGTCCTGGTCGCGGCCGTCTATCTGCTGTGCCTGATCTACGTCGACACCTTCACCGTCGCCGACTGGGCCCTGGTCAGCCGGATCACCGCCGTCTTCGGGGCCTGTCTGGCGGCGGCCTTCTCCGTCATGCTGTGCCGGGTCCGCCTCCAACGGGAGGCGCTGTACGCCCGGACGCGGCTGGTGGCCGACACCGTGCAGCGGGCCGTGCTGCGCGAGCTGCCGCTGCGCGCCGGCCCGGTCGAGGCGTACGGCTTCTACGTCTCCGCCCAGGAAGGCGCCCGGGTCGGCGGCGACATCTACGAGGCCGTCGACACCCCGCACGGGCTGCGGCTGATGATCGGCGACGTCCAGGGCAAGGGCATGCCGGCGATCGGCGCCGGCCTGGAGGTGCTGGCGGCGTTCCGGGAGGCCGCGCACTACCACGACGCCCTGGAGACGGTGGCCGACCGGATGGAGCAGGCGCTGGCCCGCTACAACGCCCGGTCGGCCGAGCAGGGCGCCGACGAGCGGTTCGTCACCGCGCTGCTGGTGGAGGTGCGGGACGGCGAGGGCGGCCCGTCGCGGGGTCGGGTGCTGTCCTGCGGCCACATCCCGTACTACCTGATCCGGGACGGCGCGGTGTACGAGCGCCGGGACGGCGAGGGCGGGCTGCCGCTGGGCCTGGGCACGCTCGGCGGCGAACCGCGGCGCGGCGTACCGGTCCGCCCGGAGCCCGGCGACCGGCTCGTGCTGTGCACGGACGGCGTGACCGAGGCGCGCGGCCCGGACGGCACCTTCTACCCCCTGGGCGAGCGGCTGCGGGGCTGGACCGGGCTGGAGCCGCCCGAGCTGGCCCGTACCCTGCGGGCCGATCTGGAGGGCTTCACCGGCGGCGACCTCAAGGACGACGCCACGGTCCTGGTCGTCGGCCGCCGGGCCGCCGCCCCTCAGTTGAGCATGGCGCGGGCCGCCGCGGCCTGACGACGGATCGCCTCCGCACCGGCCGGGTCGACCGCCGCCACTACCTCGGCGTACTCCGTCAGCTCCGCCGCCCCTTCGAGGAACTGCCCGCGCCGGACCAGGAGTTGGGCCCGTTCGTGGCGCAGTCGCGCGGGATGGCTGGGCAGCAGCAGCGACAGGTCCAGCGCCCACAGCTGCACCGCGCTCTGCTCGGGCCGGGCCTCGGCCCAGGCCCGGATGTTGTTGAGCACCCGCAGCACGATCTCCCGGGGATCGGCCGGGGCCGTCATCGGCCGGGTCAGCTGCCCGCCGGTCGCCCCCGCGACCAGCAGCGCCGCGTCCTCCTCGGTGAGCAGTCGGCCGCCGGCGAACGGATCGGCGAGCACATGCGCCCCGGCCGGATCGCCGAAACCGACGACGAAATGGCCCGGCAGCGCGACCCCGTACACCGGGGCGCCGGCCCGCCGGGCGACCTCCATCCACACCACCGACAGCAGGATCGGCAGCCCGCGGCGGCGCCGCAGCACCTCGTGCAGCAGCGAGGACTCAAGCCGCCGGTAGTCGGCGGGCGAGCCGCCGAAACCGCAGCGGGTGCCCAGCAGCTCGGCCAGATTGCGGGCCCAGGCCCCCGGGCCGCCCGACGGGTGGTACGGCAGCTGACCGGCGAGCCGGTCCAGCTCGATCTGGACCGCGTCCATGCCCGCCTCGTCCAGCCCCGGGTCGGCCTCGGCCGCGACCAGCAGGCAGAGCAGGGACAGATCGGGCCGCTCCTCGCGGGCGGCCGCGGCGAACCGGCGCCGCCGCGCGGCCCTCGCGTCCGGCTCCGGCCCGGGTTCCTCAGGCGTACGGGGTGCCATACGTGACCGATACCCGTTCAGCGCCCGCCGGGCAGGGCCCGCCGGTAGTGGTAGCCGTGGTGGTCGGTGAAGCCGAGCCGCTCGTAGAGCGCCAGCGCGGCCGCGTTGTCCGCCTCGACCTGGAGGTACGCCGCGGAGGCGCCCTCGTCCAGCGCCCGCTGGGCGAGCGCCGCCATGACCAGCGAGGCCAGCCCCCGCCGCCGCTCGGCCGGGGCCACCTCGATCGCCGCGAAGCCCGCCCAGCGCCCGTCGACGACCAGCCGGCCGATGGCCGCGGTCCCGCCGTCCGCGGCCCCTACCGTCGCGAACCACACCGACGGGCCGCCGGTCAGCACCTTCAGCGCCGTCGCGGTGGGCCCGCCGGCGTCGCCGGTCCGGTTGTAGAGGGCCAGCCACGCCGCGCCCGGCTCCCGGGACAGCGTGACGCGGGAGAGGTCCGCGTCGGTGTCGGCCAGCGGGGCCAGCGCCGAGATCAGGACCCGGGTGTGCCGTTCGGCTTCCCAGCCGCGCCGCTCCAGTTCGGCGGCGAGCGCCTCGTCGGTGTCCGCGCGCCCGGTGGCGACCACGATCACCGGCGGCAGCCCGCGCGCCGCGTACCACTGCCCGATCCGCTCCAGCGCGGTGTCCAGCGGAACCCCGGGATCGCCGACCGGCAGCACCGAATTGGCCCGCCTGGTGAAGCCCACCCGTCGCCCGGCCACCGTCCCTCCGGGACGGGCTTCGCCCGGCACCTCCTCCACGCTGGCCCGCAGGGTCCACTCCCCGAGACGCTCGGTCTCGGTGGCGGGCCAGCCGCGCGCCGCGACCTCCTGGAGCTCCCGCGCGGACGCCGAGGGCACCTTCCTGCGGGGCCGGGCCGCGGGTACGACCTTGGCGGCGACCAGCGAGGATTCCGCGATCCGTACGCACTCGCCGGAGCGACGTGTGATGCTCAGCACACCCTCGTCCCACGATGTGAGCACCCCGACCGCGTCCGTGAACGCCGCTCCCCCCTCCCGGTCCCCGGTGAGACGCCGGACGGATACCCTTTTGCCCACGTCAGCACGGGTGATGCGGACCTCCGCGCGACCGCCGGCCAGGAATTCCATCGCTCAAACCGCCCCTCTTGTTCGTCTCGTGCCCGGGAACGGAGATACTAGGTGGCGGGCATCGACGACGCCGCGCTCCCGCGCGCCCTGCGGCGGTACCGCCAATCGGTCCGCCGGCCCTAACGAGGAGGAACGACAGCGTGACCTACGTCATCGCGCAGCCTTGTGTCGACGTCAAGGACAAGGCGTGCATCGAGGAGTGCCCGGTCGACTGCATCTACGAGGGCTCCCGGTCCTTGTACATCCACCCGGACGAATGCGTCGACTGTGGCGCCTGTGAGCCGGTCTGCCCGGTTGAGGCCATCTTCTACGAGGACGACACCCCGGAGGAGTGGAAGGACTACTACAAGGCGAACGTCGAGTTCTTCGACGAGCTGGGCTCGCCCGGTGGCGCCAGCAAGCTCGGCCTGATCGAGCGCGACCACCCCTTCATCGCAGCGCTGCCGCCGCAGAACCAGTAACCGCCCGGACCGGAGGGGAGCCCCGCGGCGTCCCCTCCCCGGCGTCATCAGCGGCCGCACGGCGCCGCCTCGGTCCCGTACGGCCTGATCGCCTTGATCGCCGCCGTACGGGACCGAGGCGTTTGCCGCACCGAGGAAAGTGAGCCACCCCGTGTCCGCAGTCTCCGACCGGCTTCCGGTCTTCCCCTGGGACAAGCTGGAGCCGTACAAGAAGACGGCCGCCGCGCACCCCGACGGGATCGTCGACCTCTCCGTGGGCACCCCGGTCGACCCGGTCCCCGAGCTGATCCAGAAGGCGCTGATCGACGCGGCGGACTCCCCGGGCTATCCGACGGTCTGGGGCACCCCGGCCCTGCGTGACGCGATCACCGGCTGGCTGGAGCGCCGTCTGGGCGCCCGCGGGGTCACCCACCACCACGTCCTGCCGATCGTCGGCTCCAAGGAACTGGTGGCCTGGCTGCCGACCCAGCTGGGCCTCGGCCCCGGCACCGGGACGTCCAAGGACGTGGTCGCCTACCCGCGCCTGGCCTACCCGACCTACGAGGTCGGCGCCCGCCTGGCCGGCGCCGCGTACGTGGTCTACGACGACCCGCGCGACCTGGACCCGACGCACCTGAAGCTGCTCTGGCTGAACTCGCCGTCGAACCCGACCGGCAAGGTCCTGTCCAAGGACGAGCTGACCGGCATCGTCGCCTGGGCCCGCGAGCACGGCGTGCTGCTGGTCTCCGACGAGTGCTACCTCGAACTGGGCTGGGAGGCCGACCCGGTCTCGGTCCTGCACCCGGACGTCAACGGCGGCTCGTACGACGGCCTGGTCGCGGTCCACTCGCTCTCCAAGCGCTCCAACCTGGCGGGCTACCGCGCGGCCTTCCTCGCCGGCGACCCGGCCGTCCTCGGCCCGCTGCTGGAGATCCGCAAGCACGGCGGCATGATGACCTCGGCCCCCACCCAGGCCGCGGTGGTGGCGGCGCTCAGCGACGACACGCACGTCCAGGAACAGCGCGAGCGCTACGCCGCCCGCCGCACGGCGCTGCGCGAGGCGCTGGTGCACCACGGCTTCCGCATCGAGCACAGCGAGGCGTCGCTCTACCTCTGGGCGACCCGCGACGAGCCCTGCTGGGACACCGTCGGCGCCCTCGCCGAGCGCGGCATCCTGGTCGCCCCCGGCGAGTTCTACGGCGCCGCCGGCGAGCGGTTCGTCCGGATCGCGTTCACGGCCACCGACGAGCGGGTGGCCGCCGCGGTGCGCCGCCTGGCGGGCTGAGCCGCGCCGGCCGACGCCACGCAGACGCCACGCAGTCGCAGGGGCCCGGGGAGAGCATTCTCCCCGGGCCCCTGCGCGTCGTGCGGGCGGTGTTACTGGCCGCCGCCGAGCGGCAGTCCGTCGAGCGGCAGCCCACCGAGCAGCCCGGCGGCCTTCCCTGCCAGCGCCTCGGGCGAGCCGAGCAGACCGCCGGCCGCCTTGACCGGCAGCGAGCTGGTCGAGACCCCGTTCTTCGCGACCGGGCGCACCACGTGCTCGGCCTTGTCCGCCGCGCCCTGGGTGAGCGGCAGGGCCTTCTTCACGACCGGGCCCGCGGTCTCCACCAGCGCCGGGGCGAGCTTCGTCGCCGCCTTGTTGCCGGCCTCGTTCAGGACGCCGACGCCGTGGTGCGCGGCGCGGTCGAGGCTGTCGCCCGTCTTGTGGGAGTCCAGGGGCGCCGTGAGTCCGCCGACCAGGTCGGGTGCCTTGACAGGCAGGCTCGCGGCGCTCGCGGGACCGGCCGCAGCGACCACGGGAGCGGCGCCTGCTGCGACGAGCAGGGCGGCTCGGGCGATCCGACGCGTAACGGGGAGGGACATGGTGCTCCTTTTACGGAGAAGGACTCGGACTTCTGACAGATGTGCTGTGCCATGTCCGCCGGGCGGACGCCCTGACTACCGCGTCAGACCCCCGAAGGTTGCGGTGAACTCCGGTAAAGAGTTGGTAACGCATCACATAATCGGGCGTGTGGAAAGAAGGCCGATATGGGTACGCGCCCGCGGGTGCGGAAACGTCACGCCCCTTGGCGTGCAAGGGAATTGACGGAAAGGGCATTCGCCCCGACGTCAACTCACGCTCTTTCCAAGGCAATTGCCGCCGGAAGGCGTCCGGGGAACCCTTACGGGCGATACCGCAAACTATTGCGCGGTGATGATACGAACGTCGCGCCCGTCCGCCGCGGAACCACCCGGCCGGTTCTGCCAGCCCTTCCCCGAATCGTCCGCCGTCCACGTCCGGCCGGCGTAAGAGATCCGTTCGATGCGCAGCTCCGCGGAGTGCGCCATCGCCCAGGTCGCCAGCTCCCAGCCGCGCCGGGCGCCCTCCACACCCGGGCCGCCACCCTGCCCCACCGGCACCGTCACCCCGCGGTTGTCGCCCGCGCCGCGACCCCGGGCGGCGTCCGTCCGCGGCAGCACCCCGGCCCCGAACTCCCGCACCAGCTTCTGCCGCACCTCCGCCGCGCCGCCCGCCCGGCTGTCCTCCGGCCGGCTCTCGGTGCAGGTCATCGCGCCCGGGTCGCGCCCGGTCAGCGCGCCGGTCAGCCGCGCGGCGTTCGCCTCGTGCTTCGCGTACGCCTGCGGATAGCCGCTGCGCTGCACCTTCTGCGCGGCGACGGTCAGCGGCAGCCGGGAGTAGCCCGGCACCTTCGCCAGATGCCGGTAGAACTCCCCGGCCGAATAGACCGGATCCATGATCTGCCGCACCGTGCCCCAGTCCTGGGACGGCCGCTGCTGGAAGAGCCCGACCGAGTCCCGGTCGCCGAATTCGATGTTGCGCAGCCCGGATTCCTGCATCGCGGTCGCCAGCGCGATGGTCACCGCACGCTCCGGCAGTCCCCGCGAGGACGCCACCGCGGAGATCGTCGCGGCGTTCGCGGCCTGCTCCGGCGACAGCTCGTACGCCTCCTCGTCCCCCTCGGCGCGCACCGTGCAGTGAGGTGCCCCGGGGCCGCCGGTGATGTACTGCACCAGGAGGTAGCCGGCCAGCCCGAGCAGTACGGCGAAGGCTGCGGTGAAACGCCACAGACGGGTGCGGCGGACGGCAAAGGCGGGACGGGCGGACACGAGCCCACCGTACTGGAGTGCTGCCGATAGGGTCGGAACCATGGAGCGCTCCACACATCCCCCGGTCCTCGACCTGTCGCTCGACGCCGCCGCGCTCACCGCGCAGCTGGTCGACATCCCCTCCGAGAGCGGCAACGAGAAGGACCTCGCCGACGCGGTCGAGAACGCCCTGCGCGCCCTGCCGCACCTGACCGTCGACCGGTACGGCAACAACGTCGTGGCCCGTACGCAGCTGGGCCGCGACGAGCGGGTGGTGCTCGCCGGACACCTCGACACCGTGCCGATCGCGGAGAACGTCCCGTCGCGGCTCGACGAGGACGGCGTCCTGTGGGGCTGCGGCACCTGCGACATGAAGTCCGGCGTCGCCGTCCAGCTGCGGATGGCCGCCACGGTCCCCGAGCCCAACCGGGACCTCACCTTCGTCTTCTACGACAACGAAGAGGTCGCCGCGCACCTCAACGGCCTCGGGCACGTCGCCGACGCCCATCCCGAGTGGCTCGCCGGTGACTTCGCCGTCCTCCTGGAGCCCTCCGACGCCCAGGTGGAGGGCGGCTGCCAGGGCACCCTCCGGGTCCTGCTGCGCACCACCGGGGAGCGCGCGCACTCCGCCCGCAGCTGGATGGGCGCCAACGCGATCCACGCCGCCGCCCCGATCCTGGCCCGGCTCGCCGCCTATGAGCCGCGCCGGCCGGTGATCGACGGCCTCGAATACCGCGAGGGCCTCAACGCCGTCCGCATCGAGGGCGGGGTCGCGGGCAACGTCGTCCCCGACGCCTGCACGGTCACGGTCAACTTCCGCTACGCCCCGGACCGGACCCCGGACGAGGCGATCGCCCACGTCCGCGAGGTCTTCGCGGACTGCCCGGTCGACGAGTTCGTCGTCGACGACCACTCCCCGGGCGCGCTGCCCGGGCTGTCGCACCCCGCGGCCAAGGCGTTCATGGCGGCCGTCGGCGGCACCGCGATGCCCAAGTTCGGCTGGACCGACGTCTCCCGTTTCAGTGCCCTGGGCGTCCCGGCCGTCAACTACGGGCCCGGCTACTCGCTGCTCGCGCACAAAAAGGATGAACGGGTCGAGATCGAGCGCATCCTGCACTGCGAGGAGCGGCTGCGCGCCTGGCTCACCGCCTGAGCAACCGCGCCGCCCCCTCGGGACCGGTCGCCGACCCCCGGCGGACCAGCGAAATTCCCCTGCGCTTCAGGCCGTCGGATCTACGCTGAAACGGCAATATCGTCAGCGGAGGGAGCATGTCATGGCCAGTCCCGAGGGAGCACCGGCCCCCGGTGAGCAGCGGCTGGGTCGCGTTCTGCGCCGCCACGACCAGATGCAGGCCGGCACCACGGACCAGCGGCTGCTGGACTCCGCAGGCCCCTCCGAGTGGGTGCACACCGATCCCTGGCGCGTGATGCGCATCCAGTCGGAGTTCGTCGAGGGCTTCGGCGCGCTGGCCGAGCTGGGCCCGGCCGTCAGCGTCTTCGGCTCCGCCCGTACGCCGCGCGACTCCAAGGAGTACGAGACCGGAGTGCGGATCGGGCGGGCGCTGGTGGAGGCCGGCTTCGGGGTGATCACCGGCGGCGGTCCGGGTGCCATGGAGGCGGCCAACAAGGGCGCCCACGAGGCCGGTGGCACCTCCGTCGGACTGGGCATCGAGCTGCCCTTCGAGCAGGGCATGAACCCGTACGTGAACCTCGGTGTCGACTTCCGGTACTTCTTCGTCCGCAAGACGTGTTTTGTGAAGTACGCCCGGGGATTCGTGGTGCTGCCCGGCGGACTGGGCACCCTCGACGAGCTCTTCGAGGCGCTCACCCTCGTCCAGACCCGCAAGGTCACCCGCTTCCCGATCGTGCTGTTCGGCACCGCCTACTGGGCCGGCCTGGTCGACTGGCTGCGCGACACCCTGATCGCCCAGGGCAAGGCGTCGATGCACGATCTGGAGCTGTTCCACCTCAGCGACGACGTGGACGAGGCGATCGCGCTGGTGACCAAGGAGGTCGGCATCCAGACCTGAGCGGGCCGGGTTCAGGGGCGCCCCCCTGAACCCGCCCCGGCGGGGAGGCGTCCCTCAGGCCAGGCCCCGGCGGGCGACCGCCGGGGGCCGGTGGCCGGCGATCGAGGAGACCATGTCGAGGATCTGGCGGGTCTCGGCGACCTCGTGCACCCGGTAGACCTGGGCACCCAGCCAGGCCGACACGGCCGTGGTCGCGAGGGTGCCCAGCAGCCGCTCCTTGACCGGCCGGTCGAGCGTCTCGCCGACGAAGTCCTTGTTGGACAGCGAGACCAGCACCGGCAACGGGGTGTCGCCCGCTCCGGCGAAGCCGAGAGCCTGGGGAACGGCCGTGGTCATCTCGTCCAGCCGGCGGGTCGCCTCCAGGCTGTGCCGGGTGTTCTTGCCGAAGTCGTGCCCCGGGTCGATCAGGATCGCGTCCCGCCGGACGCCCAACTCCGCGGCCCGTTCCGCCAGTCCGAGCGTGACCCGCAGGATGTCGGCCATCACGTCGTCGTAGGCGACCCGGTGCGGGCGGGTGCGCGGCTCGATACCGCCGGCGTGGGTGCACACCAGGCCGACGCCGTACCGCGCCGCCACCTCGGCCAGCAGCGGATCGACCCCGCCCCAGGCGTCGTTGAGCAGGTCCGCGCCGGCCTCGCAGACCGCCTCGCCGACCTCGTGCCGCCAGGTGTCGACGCTGATCACCACATCGGGGAAGCGCTTGCGCACCTCGGCCACGAAACCGACCGTGCGGCGGGCCTCCTCCTCGGCGCCGACCTCCTCGCCGGGCCCCGCCTTGACGCCGCCGATGTCGATGATCGCGGCGCCCTCGGCCACCGCCTGCTCCACCCGCGCCAGCGCGGGCTCGTCACGGAAGGTGGCGCCCTGGTCGTAGAAGGAGTCCGGAGTCCGGTTGACGATCGCCATGATCACCCGCTCGTCCGGTCCGAACTCGCGATTACCCAGCCGCAGCATTCCGTGACTTCCTCTCCGTGGTCCGGGAGCGACCCTAACTGTCAGACCCGCATGGCACGATCGGAGCAGGCACAAGTCCGGGGAGTTGGTCGTGTTCTGGTTCTTGCTGATCGCGATGGTCGTGGTGGTCGCCGCGGTCACGCTCGTGGTCGTCGGCGGTGACGGCGGTGGCCTGCGGGACGCCGAGCCGGACCGGCTGTCCGACCCGCTGCCCGTGGACCGCCCGCTGGGCCGTGCCGACGTGGACGCCGTCCGCCTGCCCATGACCGTGCGCGGCTACCGCATGGACGACGTCGACGGGGTCCTGGACCGGCTGGGCGCCGAGCTGGCCGAGCGGGACGCCCGGATCGCCGAGCTGGAGGCCGCGCTGGCCGGGGCGCACGCCGCGGCGATGGGCGGCCCGGGGCTCATACAGGACGGCCCGGCCGCGCCCGGACCGATGCCCGAGAAGCGGCCGGGGCACGGCGGCGGCCGCTTTGGGGACGCGGACGGGACCGCGGCGCCCCGCGGCCCGGAAGAGGGGGAGCACTGATGACCGGTGTGGTGACGGAGCCGGACGGGATCCCGCGCTGCCCGTGGGGCATGGAGTCCGCGCAGATGGCCGACTACCGCGCCTACCACGACACGGAATGGGGTCTTCCGGTCCACGGCGACGACGCGCTCTTCGAGCGGATGAGCCTGGAGGCGTTCCAGTCCGGCCTCTCGTGGATCACGATCCTGCGGCGCCGCCCCGGGTTCCGTGCGGCCTTCGCCGGGTTCCGGATCGCGGCGGTGGCGCGGTTCACCGAGGCGGACGCCGAGCGGTTGCTCGCCGATCCCGGCATCATCCGCAACCGCGCCAAGATCGCCGCGACGATCAACAACGCCAAGGTCGCCGCCGCGCTGGCCCCCGGCGAGCTCGACGAGCTGATCTGGTCCTACGCCCCCGACCGGGCCGGCCGCCCGGTGCCGCGCACGGTCGGCGAGGTGCAGCCGGTGACGCCGGAGTCCACCGCGCTCGCCAAGGACCTCAAGAAGCGCGGCTTCCGCTTCGTCGGACCGACCACGGCCTACGCGATGATGCAGGCCTGCGGTCTGGTCAATGACCATCTGGCGGACTGCCACGCCCGGGCGACGGTGGAGGCGGCGGCCGGCTGACCCGGCCCGGCCGGCGGGCGGCCCCGGTTCGAGGGGGCGCCCGGTCCGGCCGGTGGGTGCCGTGCGGCGTGGGGCTGCCCGGCCCGGCCGGTGGGTGCCGTGCGGCGTGGGACGCGCCCGGGCCGCCGGCCGGCCGGCTGCGGTCAGCGGCCGAGGAAGACCGGCTTCTCCTTCTTCACGAACGCCTCGACCGCGATGTGGTGGTCCTCCGACGCCCCGGCAAGGGCCTGCAGCTCGTCCTCCTTGCCGAGGGTCTCGACGAGCGAGTGCCCCGCCCCGTAGGCCAGCGACTCCTTGAGCGCGGCGTACGCGGCGGTCGGCCCCTGGGCCAGCCGGCGGGCCACCGCCGCGGCCTCCTCGGCGAGCTCGGCGGCCGGTACGACCTTGTTGGCGATGCCCAGTTCGTACGCCTCCTGGGCGCTGACCGATCGCGGGAAGAGCAGCAGGTCGGCGGCGCGCCCATGGCCGATCAGCCGGGGCAGGGTCCAGGACATCCCGGAGTCGGCGGTCAGCGCGACGCCCGCGAAGGAGGTGTTGAAGGAGGCGGTGTCGGCGACGACGCGGTAGTCGGCGGCCAGCGCGAAGCCCGCACCGGCGCCCGCGGCGACCCCGTTGACCCCGGCGACCACCGGCTTGGCCATCCCGGTCAGCGCGGTCACGATGGGGTTGTAGTGCTCACGAACGGTGTTCATGGTGCCGCCGGAGCCGGTGGCCCGGTCCTCGGCAAGCAGGCCGATGTGCTCCTTGAGGTCCTGGCCGACGCAGAACGCCCGCCCGGTGGCGGTCAGCAGCACCGCGCGTACGGCGGGATCGGCCGCGGCCTCCCGCAGGATGTCCCGCAGCGCGACCTTCGCCTCGACGTTCAGCGCGTTCATCGCGTCCGGGCGGTTGAGTGTGATCGTCGCGAGTCCGTCGGTCACGTCGTAGAGCACGGTGTCGGCCATAGTGGGAGTCCCCTCCGTCGCGGCTCGGCACTGCCTGGTGGAGGCAGTCAGCGCTCAGGATGCCGGAGATCATCGGCCGTTCGCATGTGACGTACATCAAAGATTGCGGGCGCGTCGGGAGTCGGCGGGTGGAGAAGTATCGCAGCCCGCTCCCCGAATTGGGTGGGTTTGCGGGTGCGAGTTGCCGAAGGGATGCTGCCCGATGTTGGTCATCGGGTCGTTCGATGCGGGATAATGGCCTGGAAGCAATGTGTTCGATGCCGGTGACACGTGCCTATTCGGGCCGTCGGCTGAGATGAGCTGGTTTCAGGAAGGGGAACGAGCATGGCGGCCATGAAGCCGCGGACGGGTGACGGCCCGCTCGAGGTGACAAAGGAGGGGCGGGGCATCGTCATGCGCGTTCCGCTCGAAGGCGGCGGGCGGCTCGTCGTCGAGCTGACCCCCGACGAAGCCAAGGCCCTCGGAGAGGCCCTGGAGAAGGTCACCGCCTGACAAGGGTGAGAAACCGGCGGACGCCCGGGCCCGACTGAGCCCGGTACCCCAGCCGAGACCCCGGCCCCGGCGGGGGGGGGCCCGCGGGGGGGCGGGCCCCCCCCCGGGGGGCGGCGGCGGGCCGGGGCCGCCGCCCCCGGGGCGCGCCGGGGGGGGGGGGCGCGGCGGGGGGGGGGGGGAGGAAAACAAAAAA